>CAZZWG010000234.1:0-1324 GCA_964657685.1 Verrucomicrobia bacterium Tous-C9LFEB
GGGAAGAGGCCGGCGAAGCGGGCGCCGAGCCAGGCTTGCGGGGTGATGGTGATTTCGGGGCGGGCCTGGGCGACGGCGTGGAAGATTTTGTTGGCGGCGTGCTCGGGGGTGGTGGCGATGCCGGGGGTTTTGGCGCAGAGTTTGAACCAGGCCTGTTCGGCTTCGGCGTTGCCGAGGAAGTGGGCGTGGTCTTCGCCGCCGGTGCGCATGAGGCCGGGGCAGACCGTAGTGACGTGGATGCCTTTGCCTTTGACTTCGGCGTGGAGGCCTTCGGAGAAGCCGGTGAGGGCGAACTTGGCGGCGGAGTAGGGGAGCATGTGGGGGACGGCGAACTTGCCGCCGATGGAGGAGATGTTGACGAGGGTGGCGCGGCGCTTCCAGCCGGGGGCGGGGTTCTGGGAGAGCAGGCGGGGAAGGGCGGCCCAGGTGGTTTGCATGGCGGCGAGGAAGTTGATCCGCATGGTGGATTCGAAGATGTCGGCGGTGAGGGCTTCGATGGGGCCTACGTCGATGACGCCGGCGTTGTTGACGAGGACGTCGATGCGGCCGAAGCGGGCGAAGGCTTCCGCGATGAGTCGCTGGCAGTCTTCGGGTTTGGCGAGGTCGGCGGCGACGAGATAGAAGTTTTCCGGGGTGAGGTGGGGGTGTTGCTCGAGTAGGGAGGCCTGGGCCTGCTGGAGTTCGGCGAAGTTGCGGGAGGCGAGGACGAGGTTGACGGGGCGGTGGGCGAAGCGGGAGGCGATGGCGAAGCCGAGGCCTCGGGAGCCTCCGGTGACGACGATGACGGCTCCTTCGGGCGGGGGTGTGGCGAGAAGGGAACGGGTGAGCGCGACGGCCGCGGCGGTGGCGGCGAGGGTGGCGCCGGCGATGGCGAGGGTGGCATTGGCTGAACGGCGCATGTGCGGGTTGGATGCGCAAACACTGTGCGGACGGGGTAGGGCCGGGTTATGCTCAGTTCGGGCAGATCAATAAGCGAGCTATGGCGACGAAGCGGAAGAGCAAAGGGGCGTACATGATCTCGGCGGTGGCCGAGATGTATGACATTCACCCGCAGACGCTGCGGCTGTATGAGCGTGAGGGGTTGTTGCGGCCATCGCGGTCGGAGGGGAATACGCGGCTGTATACGGATGAGGACCTGGAGCGGCTGGAGTTCATTTTGAACCTGGCGCGGGATCTTGGGGTGAATATTGCGGGGATTGCGATTGTGCTGCAGATGCGCGAGCGGATGGAAGAGATGAACCGGCAGATGCAGGGTTTTGTGGAGTATGTGCGGACGGAGATGCTGACGCGGATGCAGCAGGCGCAGAGCGGGGGCGAGCCGGGG
>CAZZWG010000234.1:1424-5036 GCA_964657685.1 Verrucomicrobia bacterium Tous-C9LFEB
TGGAGAGCGGCAGGCGGGTCATGCCGATCCCTTCATGGGCGAGCAGGGTGATGAGCAGGATGTCGGCCGCGGAGGACGCCACCAGCCATTTTGTGGGGCGGAGTCCCCAGAAGTGCTGTCGATCGCGGATGGCGTAGGTTACGGCCTGGCCGCCGTAGACGATGGCGATGACGCAGAGTGTTCTCAGGGCGGCGATGGGGAGATGCATTCTGTATTGGCCATAGGCCAGCGTGGCGGTACAGAAGAGAAGGAAGCAGGAGCCGAGGATCCCGCCGGCGAGGGTGATCTTTCCGATGCTCCAGGTGTTGGGGTGCGCGGACTCGGACACCCTGTCCGTGGCATAGGCCATGGAGAGGAAGTCGCCGGTGATCATGATGATGACCATGAGGAGCGGGGTGAGCACGGCGCTGCCGGTCATGAGGAGACCGATGGCGAGAAGAAGAAGCTGCGTGATTTTCTTCGTTATGGAGCGGAGGATGTAGCTGAGGATTCGCTGAAAGGTACGTCTGCCTTCTTTGATGGCAGCGACGATGCCGATGAGGCCGGGCTCGGTGAGGACAACGCCGGCGGCGGACCTGGCGACGTCGGTTGCGGTGGAAACCGCGATGCCGATCTGTGCCTGGCGCAGTGCGGGAGCATCGTTCGCGCCGTCGCCGCACATGCCGACGGTGTGGCCGGCGGCCTGGAAGGCCTTCACGAGATGGAACTTGCCTTCGGGCAGGATGCCGGCATAGACGGCGAAGTCGGCGGGTTTGACGGTGCCGGGGATCGGGCCTGGGGGGCAGACGGCGCCGGTCAACCCGATCTCGCGCGCGACGATGGCGGCGGTTCCGGGAGCATCACCGGTGATCATGATGGTGGTGACGCCGAGGGCATGGAGTTCAGCGATGAGCGCGGCGGAGTCAGACCGCGGGGGATCGCTGAGGGCGATGAGACCGATGCCTGCCAGCGGCTCACTGGAACCGGCTGCAACGGCCAGGACACGGTATCCCTGGGCCTCAAAGTCCTCTGCGACCTTCCCTGCGCCGGGGGGCTGCAGTGAAGTTTTCGCGAGGACGGCGTAGGCTCCTTTGACGATGCGGAGGTGCTGTCCGCCTTCCCCGGTGGCGGTGGCCTCGGCGGTTTTGCGGTCGGGGTCGAAGGGAAGAAAGGTGTTGCGCGCGGGCAGACCGGGTGAGTTGGCTTTGAGCGCGGCGGAGCGGATGGCCGTATCGACGGGATCCTCTCCCCCCTCTGAGCTGGCGAGGGCGGCGAGACCGAGCACATAGGCCTCCGTGGCGCCCGGGAAGGCGTGAACGGCGGTGACGGCAAGTTGATTGGCGGTGAGGGTTCCTGTTTTATCGACGCAGAGAACGTCGATGGTGGCAGCTTCGTCAACGGCTGAGAGCCGTGTCGGCAGGACTCCCAGCCTGGCGAGGGAACGCGCCCCCAAAGCCGCGGTGAGGGTGAACGTAGCCGGCAAGCCGACGGGGATGGCGGCGAGGATGGAGGTGAGCACGAGCGGAATGACATCGTTCCAGCGCATGGCATGGGTGGCGGCGTAGACGCCCAGCAGAGCGATGACGGCGGCGTTGAAGAAGCCGAGATAGCGGACGATCTTGAGCACCGCGGTTTGTTGCGAGCTGGCACCCCCGGCGGTGCGGACAAGCTCCGCCGTTTTGCCGAATTTTGTGCGGGAGCCGGTGGCTGTGACGACGGCAGTGGCCTCACCGCGGCGAACGAGGGCGCCGGCAAAGGTGGATGTGCCTGGCCCTGCCTCGATGGGCAGAGACTCGCCGGTGAGCATGGATTGATCGAGGGAGACGGACCCGGAGACGAGATGGATGTCGGCGGCGACGACACCGCCGAGGGTGAGGTGGAGAAGGTCGCCGGTGACGAGACCGGCGGCGGGAATGCTGGTCCAGGCACCATCCCGCCGCACGGAGGCGCTGAGGGCGAGACGGGAGCGCAGGGCGTTGAGGGTGGCCTGAGCGCGACTTTCCTGGACGAAGGCGAGAACGGCGTTGAAGACCAGGAGAGCGGCGATGACGGCTGCTTCGAGGAATTTGCTTAGTGCAATCTGAAGGATCATTGAGGCTTCGAGGAGCCATGGCACGGGTGCCCAGAATTTGGCGAGGGCGTCGCGAAGGGTTGAGGTGCGGGTGTCGGGCAGGGCATTGGGACCGTCGCGTGCGAGACGGGAGGCGGCTTCGGCGGCGGTCAGGCCGGCGGTGATCATGGCCTGGGTTGGTGTTGGAGGTGCGGCCTCCGCGGGCGGCTGGGACGTGGCGTTTTCGATGGGTGGCGACACGGTTCGATCCACCACTCTGCCTTCCAGAGAACTCAGGCGTTCTTTGCCGAGCGTCCGGGCATGGTTTCCCTGCTGCTTGCCCTGGGGAGGGTCGGCCGCTTCCCGAAGCGGGTCTTCCCCCCGACGCTTGTGCTCCCTTTGTTGAGTTTGTGACAGCGAGGACTCTGGAACTGTTCGCTTTTGCTCAAGGTCACGGGAAGATGGCTGTGTGGGCGGATTCAGGGGTTGTGTCGTCTAGACTGAAAGGCGGGTTTGCCCCGGAACTTAGCGCGGCAGGACCGGGTGATGAATTTTTCTTATGGGCAAGGTTTCACGCGGGTTGTTTTGGGTGGCAGCGGTGGGGACGGTCACCTCGACGGTGTACTGCGGCATGGTGGTGGTGGCGGCGCTGCGGTTTGGGTGGCGGAAGCGGCGGGAGGACCGGGAGCCGGCGGAGTTTCTGCCGCCGGTGAGCATGTTGAAGCCGCTGCATGGGACCGAGCCGGGGATGGAGCGCAATCTCCAGTCGTTTTTTGAGCAGGATTATCCAGAGTTTGAGCTGCTGTTTTGTGCGCGGCAGGAGACGGACGAGGGCCTGAAGCTGGCGCGGCAGGTGGGGGCGCGCTATCCGGGGGTGAAGGCGCAGTACCTGACGTGCGGGGAGCCGATGCCGCGGTTCCATAATGCGAAGGTTTACTCGCTGGCGAAGTTGAATTCGGTTGCTGCGCATGATGATTTTGTGACCAGCGATGCGGATGTGCGGGTGACGCCGGAGTATCTGCAGCGGATGGTGCAGAATTTGCGCGATCCGGCGGTGGGGCTGGCGTTTCCGCTGTACCTGGGGACGGCGCATCCGGAGGCGGGGCTGGCGTCGCGGCTGGATGCGGTGGGGAAGAGTGTGGAGATGACGTCCGGGGCACTGGTGGCGGACATGATTGAAGGCACAAAGTTTGCGCTGGGCGCGACGATGGCGGTGCGGCGGAAGAGTTTTGAGCAGGTGGGCGGGTTTGGGGTGTTGGGGGAGTTTTATGCCGATGATTTCGTGCTGGGGAACCGTTTGGCGGCGCAGGGGACGACGGTGCGGATGGCGACGCATGTGATCCGGCTGATGGTGCAGGATTCGCCGTTCTGGTTGAGTTTCCGGAACCAGTTGCGGTGGATGCAGAGTACCCGGCGGTCGCGGCCGTGGGGGCATCTGGGGAGTGGGCTTACGTTTGCTATGCCTTACGGGCTGCTGGGATTGCTTTGGGGGCTTGTGACGGGGCAGGCGGGGGTGGGGGCGTTGTGGTTGCTGGCTGCTGCGGCGAACCGGTGGCTGCAGGCGGGGGTGGTTTTGTGGGCGT
>CAZZWG010000235.1:0-5012 GCA_964657685.1 Verrucomicrobia bacterium Tous-C9LFEB
GGCCTCTTCGACTACGCCACCAACCAGTACACCGAACCCACCTTCACCAACTACGTCACCGGGCAAACCTCCACGACACCTCCCGCCCCGGATGTGATCATCCACGAAGGCCAACCCGACCCCCTCCTCACCAACGCGGCCGCCAACCCGCAAGACCTCCCCCCGACCCACGCAGACCCCGCCACAACACTCAGCTACGTCCAGTTCGCCCGCCTCGGCCTGGGCCTCCAACGCACCCAGATCGGCCCCGGCGTCCGCAATGCCCCCGCCGGCGCCTTCGACATCGGCTACCACCGCTACGGCTCCCGCCTCGCCAGGCAACCCACTCACGAAATCACCTTCTTCGACGGCATTAACACCTCCCTCACAGGCATTGCCGCCCTCTCACCCGCCCCTCCCCTGGCCCTCGTAGAAGGTCTGCAACGACTGCAATCCCAACTCACCTCAGCAGCAAGAGCCCTCAATCCCTCGGACCCCGCCGCTCTCGGCCCTGCCCTCGTCGCAGCCCAGCACGATCTGGGCGCCCTCCTCGACAAGCTCGAAAACACCCCCTTCCCCGGCCGCCCGGACGTCCTCCACGAACTCCGCCTCAAACAGGTCCAACTCAATGACGCCATCCTCTGCGCCCTGGGCCTGCACCTCGAAGCAGATGCACAAACAAGCACCCCCGACATTCTCCCCGGCACCGTCGTGCAAGTCCAAACCACGCTCACCTCGCACGCGGACGAGTCCGCAGATCTCTCCTCCGCAAGCCTCGAAACCGAAAGCAATCGCAAGACCGAAAAACTCCTCAACGTGGATACCGAACCCAAACTAACTCAGCAAAATCCCTTCAATCTCACGCTCAGCGCGGAGCCAAAACTTACCTCAACCGTCACCCGCCCCTACTTCAGCCGCAAGAACCCCGAGCAGCCCGTCTACACGCTCACCAACCGATCCCTCCGCAACGCCCCCGCCACCCCCGTGCCCCTCACCGCCTGGGTCACCCTCCGCTACCACGAAACCGAACTCCGCATCGGCCGCGTCGTCGAGAACAACCACCAGGCACTCAACGTGGTCCCTCCCGCCTCTATTCTCATGGCATCCCGCGCGCAGGCTCTCGCTCCCGCGCAGACAAGCGCACTCGTAAACTTCAACGTGAGCCCACCCGGCCTCCACGTAACAACCGACCTACCCAAAGGCTGGACCGTCAAGGCGGAATCGCAATCCAAAGACGCCCTCACCGGCTCCCGACAGCTGGCAATCCTGCCCCCCGCAGAGAACCGAAAGCCCTTCTTTCTTCACGCCGTCGGCATCACTCCCGGGAAATCAGAAGTCACTGAAGGCTTTCTCCGGATCGGCTACCCCGGCCTGCCCCGCACGAACTACTTCACCCCAGCCGTAGACCAGATCGTCCCCATCGACCTCAAGCTCCCCACCCACCGCCGCATCGCATACCTCCCAGGCACCGGCGACGCCGTAGCCGACAATCTCCGCTCCGTCGGTCTCGAAGTCTCGAACCTCACCGTCGCAAACCTCACCCCCGAAAACCTCTCCCACTTCGACACCGTCATCCTCGGCGTCCGCACCTACAACGCCCACCCCGACCTCCACGGCTCTCCCACCCAGGCCCTCCTCGACTTCGCCCGCGGCGGCGGCAACGTCATCGTCCAGTACCAGACCGGCGAGTTCACTTCCGCCGACGCCCCCTATGGCCTCACCCTCGGGAACGCCGAAAAGGTCGTAGACGAAACCACCCCCGTTCGCCTCCTCGACCCCCAAAATCCCGCCCTTGCAACCCCCAACCGCATCACCCCCGCCGACTTCAACAACTGGATCGAAGAGCGTGGCCACGGCTTCCTCAGCACCTGGGATGCCCACTACACCGCCCTCACTGAAACCCACGACCCCGGCGTCCCCACCGAACACGTTGCCCCGCAACTCCCGCAAAAGGGCGGCCTCCTCACCACCCAACTCGGCCGTGGCCACTGGACCTACGTCGCCTTCGCCCTCTACCGCCAACTCCCCGAAGCCGTCCCGGGCGCCTTCCGCCTTTTCACCAACCTCCTCGCCCTCGCCGACACAAAACCCTAGCTCTCCCCCTTGGCTACTGCCTCGAGATCATGCAGACCCCGAGCCCTTGCACCAAACCTCAGCCTCGCCATCCCGCGCGTCAAACCTGACCAACAACCCCGGCGAGTCCTGATCCCTCCTCACCTCGCTTGGGCCAACACACTGCTATAACACTTGCGAAAAATCAGCCTCCGACTCATCCGGAGGCTGATCCGCTTACATGTTATTTGCTTCCTTAGTGGGTCGTCCGACGGCGCGCAGGTGTCGTCGTCCTCTTCACCGGAGCCGCAGGCTTCTTCTTCTCAACAACCGCTCCATCCGTCATCGTGATCATCAATGCCGAGGAAGAGGTGGAGGCAGTTGCCGACGAAGACCCTGTCGAAGCCGCAGTTCCAGAGGCAGTGGTCGTCGAAGCCGTTGCGCCAGCAGCCGGTGCGGTTCCGCTGGCAGGGGTGGAGGCCGTCGATCCAGCCGCCGGCGTCGCCGCAGAGGAATCCGTAGACGCTGGGGTAGATGTGGAGCTCGCCGTCGCGGTCGAGCCACTTGCCGCAGCAGCGGGAGTCGACGCTGCAGCGCCTGCAGAACCCGCAGAGGCCGGTGACGTATACGAGGAATAAGTCCCCGTCACATCCACCGAAGATCCCACCGCAGGCACAGTTGTCAGCGGAGCCTTCATCGCGATCGTAAAATCCGCCGTCTTACTCTGCTTCGCGTCGTCCGACACCGCGACCTGCAACTGGTCCGCCGTCGCAGCCACCACCAGCGCACCAGGAATCGTGACAGACTTGCCCTTGATGGTGTCGAAAACCTTGTCAGCATCTGCCTGCGTCCCATATTGCAGCACGAATTCCTTATCGCTCAGCGCCAGCTGCGCCAGGTCCGGCGTCGTCGCGATCAGGTTCTTGACCATGTCTTCCGGCTTCGGTGCGGGCGTGATCGTTGTGGCGAGGTTGTCCGGCGGATTCAATGCCGCCTTTGACTGCGCCGCCAGCGCGTCATATCCATCCTTGCTGCCGTGGTACTTCGTGTAGCAGTAGTTCGCCAGCGTCAGAATGGCCGCTGACTGTGCGGCTGGGGCATACCCGGCGACACGGCTCGCATACCATGCGCAGTTCAGATAATCCGGTGGAGTCGAGGTGTAGTAGGCGTTCGCCAGTGTGTATTCATCCTGCAGCACTGGGCCAACTGACTGGGTCGACGCTGGATCGGCAGCGGCCAACTCCGCCTTCAGCACCGTAATCGCGCCCGCATTGTCCTTCTTTGCCAGATCATCGGCGGCCAGCGCCGAGCTGAATACCGGCATGGTCTTGGGCTTCAAGGCGGCAAAATCCGCATCGCTCATCCCCTTCGGTGGTGCGCTCCCCTGGTCCACCGTCAAACCCGTCTGGGCATAGCCTGCGACCTTGTCCAGAGCCGCCTGCTTGGCCGAGGGGTCCGTCGTCGCATCCGCGTCCTGCTTGCCGTAGTACACCTCAAAGGCCAACGCCCGCAGGTTCTGCGGATCGACCGCCAGCAGATTGTTGGAAGCGTCCAGGATCGACGCCTTGTCGCCCGTCTGCGTGGCCGCACCCAGAATGTCGGTCAGCACTGAGCTCTTCACCGGGGAATTGGGATACTTCTGCAAATAAGCCTTCAGCGCCGTGACCTTCGCGGCCCCGGTCTGGCCTTCCGCAGCCGAGTACACGTTGTATTCATCCGGCGGCAGGGTGACCTGCCCTGCGGCCGGGGCTCCGCTCGCTGAGGCGTCCTGTGCAAGAGCAAAAGGGGCAAGAGGGGCAAAAAATGCTGCGCCGGCAGCTGCCAGCAGCGAGGGAAGAACGACCTTTTTCATGCGATCTCCTCGGGATGTTCCCCGAAATTGAATTTGGGCAATGTGGCTGCCGAAGCCCTGATGCCGATGCCAAAGCAAACTACGGCGAATGATGCGGATTATAGGAACCCCTGTTGCTCGGTGCAACTATAGCTCTCCCTGCTCAGAATTCATGCTGAAAATCTGGGCCACCGATGCTTCTGGAATCCGGCCTCCCTTTCCCACAACATCTTGCGCACCCCTGTTGCCTCACAAGGTACCCACCCCTACCATACACACAGCAACCAAGCCCATCGCTGGTCCATCCCGAAAGAGGTCTTCTCACTCGTGCTCAAACTCAAAAAGGTCCAGATCCTCGGCTTCAAATCTTTCTGCGACCGTACCGAGGTGCAGCTCGAAGGCCAAGGGATCGCCGCTATCGTAGGCCCCAATGGCTGCGGCAAGTCCAACATCGCCGACGCCATCACGTGGGTTCTCGGCGAACAATCCGCCAAATCTCTTCGCGGCCTCAAAATGGAAGACGTCATCTTCGCCGGCACCCGCGACCGCCGCCCCACCGGCATGGCAGAAGTCTCCCTCACCCTCGTCGACCCCACAATCTACGACAACTCCGAACCTGACACTCCCTCAACGACCTACAACCAGGGTGCCCCAGGGACGTGGGACGGCCGCGCCATGGAACTCGCCGGCGACTGGGACGAAAACGTCCTCCGCGCCCAGGCCGCCGAGGAGACCGAAGACGCCGTCCTCGAAGCCCAACCCGGCCAAACCTACGAATCCGAAGCCGCCCCCAATCTCGCCACCAGCGAAGCTGCCACCGGCGCAGCCGCTAACGACGCAGTAGCCACCAGCGAAGCCGCTGTAATCCTCAAAGTCCGCCGCCGTAAATTCAACCGCACTCCTGCCCGCGCCGGTGAAATCACCGTCACCCGCCGCCTCTTCCGCTCCGGCGAATCCGAATACCTCCTCAACGGCAAAATGTGCCGCCTCCGCGACATCCAGGACATCTTTCTCGGCACCGGCCTCGGGGGCGAGAGCTACGCCATCATTGGCCAGGAACGTATAGGCCAACTCCTCAGCTCAAAGCCCTTAGACCGCCGCGCCATCCTCGAAGAAGCAGCCGGCATCACCCGCTTCAAAACCAAAAAGC
>CAZZWG010000236.1:0-4992 GCA_964657685.1 Verrucomicrobia bacterium Tous-C9LFEB
CGTTTGCCTTTGCTCCTCTTGTTGTCATTCCCGCAGGAAGTCTGCTTTTTGTCTCACAACCCGCTGTAATCTTGCGCTGTGTGCTCTGGGAGAAAACACATGCAACGGCATCCAAATGACTTCACCACAGATGAAGAGATCGACGCCGCCCTTGAGCGCGCAAAGGCCTTCGACACCTTCCCGCGCATCGTCGCAGCCGCCTACCGCCCCGACCCCGGCTGGGAATGTCTCATGCTTCGCCTCAGCAACGGACACCGCCTCCTCATCCCCAAGGAAGTGCTTGGCGAACTAAACAGCGCCACCGCGCAACAAGCCACCGACCTCCGCATCGAGCATCTCGGCCTCTCGATCTGGTGGCCCCAACTCGACGACGGCCTCTACCTCCCCGACTTCCTCGAAAACCGCTGGGGCAGAGAACTCCAAACCGCAGCCGCATAGCCGTCGACTATATGGCCTGCAGCGCTCTTTGCACAGCTTTGGTCAGGAGCGAGCGTGTCTGCTCGAAACGTGCCTGGACCAGGCTGTCTGGATTCGTCGTACTGGCGAGTTGGAGCGCTGTCTTGCCTTCCTGAGTACGCAGTCGCGGGTCAGCACCCGCCTTCAGCAGGACCAGCACACGGTCAGATTGCCCGTTCAGGGCCGCCCAGTCGAGCGCAGTGTAACCATTCTTGTTCTGGCAATCCACAGGAGAACCCTTTGCGAGCAAGGCCATCATCACTTCAATGCTGCTGTCCTGGGTAGCAAGAGAAACCAGGCCATCATCGGTTTCGCACTGACGCAGTACAGTCGCGCCCGCGCTGAGCAATCGCAAGGTGACGGTTGGGTCCCCATAATTCCGAGTAAGGGAAATCACTAGAGGCTTTAAATCGAAGATCGACTTTTGATCCGGATCTGCACCAGCTCTTAATAGAGCATCAACAACTGGAACATAGTTCTTATTCGGACTCCTCCGCTCTATCGCTTCGTAGAGGGCCGTTTCGCCGTTCTTCGCCTTCTGGTTCACATTCGCCCCCTCAGCTAAAAGCCTGCCGACCAATCGCACATCACCCTTATCTGCTGCTCTCATCAAAGGAGTGAGATCAGAAGACGTGGAAGTCTGGGGTGGAGCAAGGGTCATAGCGAGGAGTAACACGGAAAAGAACATGGCAGCACAATACCAAAGTGGCCTCCTCTGTGAGCTCAAGCAGCACTAAGCAGCCCTCGCTATCACTAAACTATCTCCAACCCCCTGCCCACCAAACCACAAACCCTCGCCCGCATCCGCCAAACCGGCCTACTCCCCGTCCTCCGCGCCCACTCCGAACACCACGCCCTCCAGCTCATCGACGCCATCGCCGCCGGCGGCATCGACATCCTCGAAATCACCATGACCGTTCCCGGCGCCGTCCACCTCCTCCGCCGCCTCACCCACGATCGCCCCGATCTCCTCCTCGGCGCCGGCACCGTCCTCGACCCCGAAACCGCCCGCGCCTGCATCCTCGAAGGCGCCCAGTTCATCGTCAGCCCCGCCCTCAACCTCGCCACCATCGAACTCTGCCACCGCTACTCGGTTCCCGTCCTCCCCGGCGCCCTCACCCCCACAGAAATCGTCACAGCCTGGCAAGCCGGCGCCGACATGGTCAAAGTCTTCCCCGCCAACGCCCTCGGCGGCGCCCCCTACCTCCGCGCCCTCAAAGCCCCCCTCCCCCAAATCGAACTCATCCCCACAGGCGGCATCTCCCTCACCACCGCCGCCGATTTCCTCGACGCCGGCGCCGCCGCCCTCGGCGTAGGCGCAGACCTCGTAGACCACGCCGCGATAGCCTCCAATCAACCCCACCTCATCACCGAGAAAGCCCGCCAGTACCTCAGCATCGTCCGCACCTTTCAGGCAACGCAAGCGCAGCCGTAGTCATATGTTGCCGAGACCGCGCTTCTTTGGTTACCAAAAGCATCTTTCTCCAATCGGGAAGCGCGCCTATACTCGCTTGACGTCACACTCAACCGCATGTCTCGACCCCGAAGAAGCCCCAGGCCCCGCTGTGTCACACTCGCCTTTCTACTCTGCTGGCTCTCACCCCTCCTGGCCCAAAACACGATCCACGTGCCAGCAGACCAGATCACAATCCAGGCAGCCATTGACGCCGCCGCAAACGGCGACACTGTCCTCATCGCGCCCGGCCAGTACAACGAAAGCATCGACTTCAGAGGCAAATCCATAACGGTCACCGGAACATCGGGCCAGGGCGGCACAAGCATCGCCGGCCCCGGCGGCGGGCCCACCGTCTCCTTCACCTCCGGCGAGGGTCCCAACAGCATCCTCACCAACCTCACCATTGAGGGCGGCGGCGCCACCGGGACCGCGGAACAGGCCGGCATCTTCATCAAGGCATCCAGCCCAACGCTCCGAAACAATCAAATCTTTGGCGCGGCCTGCCACGGCATCCATGTCGTGAACGGCGCTCCCCTGATCGACAGCAGCAGGATCGCAGCCACCGGCGGAAACAACGCCAACGCCGGCTGCACCATCGCCAATGGCACAGGCATCTTCGTGGAAGGGCAGGCCAACGGAACCGCGGCCGTCATCCAAAACAACACGATCGAAGGCAACTACACCGCCGTCTCCGTGCCCAACGCCGAGAGCGGTGGCGCAGGCATCTTCGCGCATAACGGTGCCTTGGTCCTCATCCAGAAAAACATCATCACCGGCAATGGCGCCGCTGACAGCAACGCCAAAGGCGGCGCGATCCTCCTCGAGGGAGCTAGTGCCCTCATCATCAACAATCTTATCTTCAACAACGTCGCGGGTAAGGCCGGCGGCGGCATCGCCGTGCTCAACGGTGCTGCTCCTTCCGGAGCCATCAGCCTGGTCAACAACACGGTTGCCGCCAATACCGTGATCCAGCAACCGACGTTTCTCGGGATACCTTCCGCCGGCGAGGAGGTCGACATCGAAGGCGGTAATCCCGTCACATTGAATAACAACATCTTCTGGGCGAACGATGCGCGAGCCGCCGTCACTTGCAACGGCCCCGGCGTCTTCGTCACCTTTGCCAACGACGACATTCACAATGCCGTGGGTCCCACTACCGCGGACGTAGGCACCGGAGTCTGCGGCTTCCAGCCCGGCCTTAACGGCAATCTGAGCGCCGACCCCCGCTTCGCCGACGTCGGCTTCTTCCAGTTCCACCTCACCCCACAATCTCCAGCCATCGATGCCGGCAGCAACGCCGATCTATCCGCAACATCTGCCCTGGGCGCCAACATCTCCACCGATCTCGACGGCAACCCCCGCGTCGTTAACGGGCAAAACTACCCCTCCCAAGCCGTCGTTGATATGGGATGCTATGAGTTCCGAGGCGCCAACGCTCCAACCGCCTTCGCGCTGACCTCCTCTCTGAACCCATCCAACCTCGGCCAAACCGTCACCTTCTCGGCTGCGGTCAGCCTCGGCACCGGCACCGCCACGGGAACCGTCACCTTCAGCGATGGGGCCACCCAGCTCGGCACCGTCGCTCTAAGCGCAGGCACCGCGCAGTTCGCAACCGCTAATCTCACCGCGGGTACCCATACCATCACAGCGCTGTTTAACCCCGGCGGAACACCGGGCGCCAGCACCGCGACTCTCATCCAGGTAGTCAACGGTCTGCCCACCTCCACCAGCCTCACTGTATCCCCGGCAGCTGGACCTGCCTTCAGCGCCATCTCCCTCAGCAGCACAGTGACCTCCACCTCCGGCACACCCACTGGCACCGTTACCTTCACCGCCGGCGGACAGGTCCTCGCAACGGTAGCCCTCCAGCCCAATGGCACTGCCGGGACTGTGATCCGGACCCTGGGAGCCGGCACGTACAGCATCACGGCAACCTACACGGGAGACACCACCTTCCAGGCCAGCACCTCCAGCCCGGCAGCCCTCGTCCTTTCGCCCCTGCCAGCCTCGCTTACATTCACTGCCGCCCCCAACCCTGCCTCCGTGGGGCAGAGCGTCGCCTTCCACATCACCGTACCGTCGGCGCAGGGTAGCGCCGTACCCACAGGATCTGTAACGTTCTCCTTCGGCGCTGCCACACTCGGTACCGTCACACTCGACGCCACAGGAGCCGCCTCGCTAAGCACCACCCTCCTCCCCGCCGGTACAGACACCATCACCGCCGCCTACAGTGGAGACGCCAACTATCTCTCCGCGTCCGCAGCCATACAAGAGCTCGTTACCCTCATCGCTACCTCGACAACCCTCACCTCTACGCCGAATCCGTCTTACCTGGCGCAAGCCGTCACGCTCACCAGCACATCCACCGCAGCCGGATCGCCAGCCAAGGGAACCGTCACCTTCTACGACGGACAGACCCCGCTCGCCTCCGTCGCCAGCAACAACGGAAGCGCCACCTTCACCCTTTCGACCCTCGCTGTGGGGCAGCACACCCTCACAGCCGTCCTCGGCAGCGGTCCGGTGGACGCAGCCTCCACCTCCCCGGCCGTCTCCCAAACCGTGCTCGCCGCAGGCTTCGCCATCACTTTGGCCCCCTCCCAGATCACGCTGGGTAGCGGCAAGAGCGGCAGCACACTCGTTCAGTTGGCCAGCCTCGGCAGCTTTGCCGGAACGCTTCAGCTCTTCTTCGGGCATCTGCCTCCCCACAGCACGGGCAGCCTGGCGTCTCCCACCCTTACGCTCACCGCCGGCGGACAGGGAAGCACCACCTTCAGCCTCGCTACCGTCGATCTCGCCGCGGCCCTCCACGCGCCCGCCCCCGCCTCAACCAAAGCACAGGCAATCGCCCTTGCCCTTCTCACCCTGCCCGTCTGTCTGCGCAAGCGCCGCCGCCTGTCTAGGGGCCTGCTCTCCCTCGCCCTGGCTGCCACCCTCCTCAACACTCTCGGCTGCACGGATATCCGCTACCCCCTCGCAACCGTCGCCCCCGGCCTCTACTCGATTCCCATCACCGCAACTGACAGCCGGAATGTAAGCCAGACAGCTATCCTCCAGGTGAACATAACCCCGTAGAAGCGGCT
>CAZZWG010000237.1:0-4978 GCA_964657685.1 Verrucomicrobia bacterium Tous-C9LFEB
GGTGGCCTCGTCCTCCAGCACGGCCCCGAGCATCACGTTCCCTTGCGCGACGCGCGCCTCCCTCTCGTCCCCGCCGCGGCCGGCAGCCCTCCGGAGTCCTCCCCAAACAAACCCGGCCCCAAACCCCAGCCCGAACCCGTCATCCTCACCGGCACCATCCAGGGCCGTTGGGGCTTTGACACCTTCACCGGTCCTACCGTCCCCCTGCAACAGCTCCCCGGCGGCGATTGGCACATCGTCAACCCGGACGGCTCGACTGGCGACATCATCGCCGGCAAAAGCTCCAGGATCTTTCTCGAGTCCACCGGCAGTGCCTGCGTCCACACCGTCCAGGCCGAGCCCGCGAATTCCAACGACCAACTCGACCTGAAATTCCACCCCGACCCCCGCCCCGATCATCACCAACTCATCGCCATCAATCTCCCCGACGGTCATCGCCTCAGCCCCGGCAGCCTCCATCTCCAGATCCAGCAGTTCGGCCAGCCCAAACCCGACGCCGTCGCCACCCAGACCTTCTCCGACCCTCCGCACGTCGACGTTGCCTCTCTTCCCGCCGGTGACAAGGTTCTTCTACTCTCCGGCTCGAACCTCGGCAGCATTCAGAAAATCACCCTCGGCGACCTCGCCTTCCACCCCGCGCCCCAACCGGAAACCGACCCCGCCGACGCAACCGCCGCCGACCCCCCCGCCAGCCTTCGTCTCACCCTGCCTCTCGACGCCCCCAATCCCCCCACCCACCCCGGCGACAAACTCAGCGCCCAGATCATCCTCAACGACGGTCGCCGCCTTCCCCTCGCACTCACCATCCTCCCCCCGCGCCCCTCCCTCGCCATCATCGGCCGCAGCTTCGACCCACTCGCCGGCTCCCCCATCACACTCACCAGCCCCGACGACCTTCCCCTCACAGCACACCTCACCTTCACCCTCAAAACCCGCCACGACTTCCCCCGCAACGGTCGCATCGAGATAGAAACCTCTGACGGCACCCTTCGCACGGTGCTCACCCTCGCTCCCTCCGGCGGCCTCGTCCTCCAGGACCCCAAAACCGTCGTAGCCAGCCTCGATCCCCTGCGCTCCTTCGGCCCCAGCGCCTTCGGCGCCCTCCGTCTCCGCGCCGTCTTCTCTTCCCCTTCCGCCAAAGGCAAGCGCAGCGACGATCAGCCAGCCGCCTCCTCCAGCTCGCAGGTCCCCATCCCCGGCGAGGCCGGTGTCCTTCCCGTCCTCCCCGCATCTCCCGAAACACCCGACGACCCAACCCGCCAAAGCGATTGGCTCCCCCTCGGCACCCTCGTCCGCCTCCCCACCCTCGGCCACCTCCAGTGCACCACCGATCTCACAGCCCCCTGCAGCCTCATCGGCTCCAACCTCTTCCTCCTGCAAGCCGTCAGCGCCGACCCCGCCTTCACCAACCCCGACCCCGTCCCCGACGGCTTCACCGGCACCGTCCTCCCGGTCCCCCACCCCGCCGCCGCCGGCACCCTCTTCGTCAAACTCCGCGACGATCCCACCGCCATCGACGCCGCCACCCTCCCCACCTCCACCCCCACTAACCAGGCCAGCACCACCCACCTCCACACCACCGTCCACAACTAACGGCGGGTTCTCTACGCACTGGATGATCCTGTCCGGACGCGACCTGAACGAGTCCGGATGCTCGGGAAGCCTCTCGCTCCCTCATTCTTGCCTTCCCGTCGTTTGTGGTCGTTATTCCCACTGCCTTTTGGTCGTCATTCCGCAGAGGTTCTGCGTTCTCCTCCACTTCCTAGCCGATACGCTGCTCTCCAGCGGGCAGAACGGGAAGGGTGGGGCTTCAGCCCCACCGCAAACCCTCAACAGCAACACGGCTTCAGCCGCTGAGGTCTGCTCGAAACGCCCGGGCGGTAGCGCCTTCGCCTCACCGTCGCCCTCAAAAGCCTTAGCCTCGTCAGGGCCAGGCTTCAGCCGGGCCATAAAGTCCTGGACTTGTATGCGGCTTCAGCCGCTGGGTAAGGTCGAAGACCCAAAGGCTCAGCTCTCTTCAAAACAGCTCCAGGAGCCAAGAAACAGGAATCTGGGACTTCAGCCCCCGTAAACGCCGCCAAAATCGCGGCTTCAAGCCGCCGTGACTCCCTCGACACGCCAGTCCCCCATTCACCGCAAAGCAAAAAGGCCCGGCACTCAGCCGGACCTTTCGTCAGCAGCAATCGTCACTACTCCGAATCCACCGGAGGCAACCCCAACTGCACCCGGCTATGGTTCTTCCCATACCCGAAATAAATCATCAGCCCAATCGCCAGCCACACCACCAGCCGCACCCATGTGGCCCCCGGCAACCCCAGCATCAACCCCAGAGAGATCACAATCCCGGCAATGGGAGTAAACGGCATAAACGGCGCACGGAACGGCCGCGGCAAATCCGGCCGCTTCCGCCGCAGCACAAACACCCCTGCACACACAATAATGAACGCCAGCAGCGTCCCGATGTTGGTCATCTCCCCCAGCTTATCCAGCGGAATCGTCGAGGCAAACACCGCCACCACCAACCCAACTGTCAGAGACGAAATCCAGGGCGTCCGGAACTTCGGATGAATCCTGCTGAAGAACCGCGGCAGCAACCCATCCTTCGACATCGAAAAGAACACCCGGCTCTGCCCCAGCAACATCACAACCATCGTGCTTGTCAGACCGCCCAGCGCCCCCAACTTCACCAGCAGCGAACCCCACTTCACCCCAGTGGCATCAATGCCCACCGCCAGCGAATCCGGTACATTCAGGCCCCGGTAGTTCACCAGACCCGTCAACACCAGCGCCACAAGAATGTACAAAATCGTGCAGATCACCAGCGACCCCAGAATGCCGATCGGCATATCACGCTTCGGATTCTTCGCCTCCTGCGCAGCCGTCGACACCGCGTCGAATCCGATATAGGCGAAAAAGATCACCCCTGCCCCGCGCAGCACGCCCGACCACCCGAATTCTCCGAAAACACCCGTATTCGACGGCAGAAATGGATGCCAGTTCACCCGCGGCAACTCCGGGTGATGGATCAGCGTCGATGTGCCAATTACCAGGAAAATCATCAGCACCGTAAGCTTCACCACCACGATGAAGCTGTTGAAGTTCGCCGATTCCTTTACGCCCACGATTAATATCGCGGTCACCATCATGATGCCCAGGAACGCCACCAGATTGAAAATTCCATGCCGCTGCGGCAGTGTCGCCGGATCAATGTGCAACTCCGCCAGCTTCGCGCTCACCCGCCCCAAAAACTCCCAGTTGCCCTTGTACAGAACAAACGTAGACCCCGGCGTCCCTGCCAGCTCCGGCGGCAAACGCAAACCAAAATCCTGCCCCAGGCTCAGCACATACCCGCTCCACCCCGAACACACCGTCGCCGCCCCGAACGCATACTCCAGCACCAGGTCCCACCCAATAATCCACGCGAAAATCTCGCCCAGCGTCGCATACCCATACGTGTACGCCGATCCGGCCACCGGGATCATTGCCGCAAACTCCGCGTAACAAAGGCCCGCAAAAACGCACCCCGTCGCCGCCACAATGAAGGCATACACCACACCCGGCCCCGCATACCGCGCCGCCGCAGGCCCGGTCAACACAAAGATGCCCGTGCCGATGATGGCCCCAATTCCCAACGCAATCAAACTGCCCGCGCCCAGCGATCGCTTCAGCGAGTGTTCGTCATTCTCCGATGCCTCACCAAGAATTGTGTCCAGCGACTTCGTCAGAAGCAGATTCGCCATTCGTTCCTTTTCTCCGGGTCCTTAAATTACGTCACAAGCTCGCGCTGCCGTCGCGCTCGCAGCAAATAAACCGGTACCCCGAGCAGCACCAGCAGCAACCCGGGCCATGTGTACTGAGGCTTGTATCGCAACAGTACACCACAAATCCACACCGCCATCCCGATATACAACGCCGGCAACACCGGATACCCCAGCGCCCGATACGGCCGAGGCCACTCCGGCCGCGTCCGTCTAAGCCGGAACAGCGCCAGGATCGTCAGCACATAAAACACCAGCACCGCAAAAATTACATAATCCAGCAACTGCCCATAGCTCCCGCTAAGGCACAGCAGACAAGTCCACCCCCACTGCAGCCAAAGCGAATTCCGCGGCACCCCGGTCTTCGCATCCAGCCTCCCCGTAGCCCCAAAAAACAACCCATCCCGGCTCATCGCGTAATACACCCGAGCCCCCGCCAACAACATCCCGTTCACACACCCAAACGTAGAAACCAGAATCGCCCCCGCCATCAACTTCGCCCCAACACCCCCAAACGCAGTCTCCAGCACAGCCGTCGCCACTCGGTCCTGCGGCGCATTCGGAATCGCATGCAAGGGCAGCACACTCAGGTAAACAAAGTTGCAAGCGATGTACAGCAGCAACACCACCCCGGTCCCCATCGCCAAACTCAACGGCAGATTCCGCTTAGGGTTCACAATCTCCCCCGCCGTAAACGTCACGTTATTCCACGCATCCGAGCTAAACAGCGACCCCACCTGCACCACGGCAATCAGCGTAAAGATCCCCACGGCCGCCGATCCACCACCCATCCCAAAGAACGACCCAACCTCCAGCGGATGCCGCACCCCCAACCCCGCATTAGCCCAGAACGCCCCACCGAAGTTCGCCACCAGCGCAGTCCCATTCCGCGCCACCAGCCCCACCCCAATCACCCCCAGCAACGCCAGCACCTTCGCACTCGTAAACACATTCTGGATCGCCGCCCCCAGCCGCACCCCCAGCGTGTTCGTAAACGTCAGCAGTGTAATCACCCCAATCGCCGCCAGATTCGCCGTATTCAACCCCACATTCCCCGACCCGACGTGCCACAGCCATCGCGTCTGACTCACCCCCGGAAAGAACACTCCCAGGAACTTCCCAAACGCCACCCCCACCGCCGCAATCGTCCCCGTCTGGATCACCAGGAACAACGTCCACCCCTAAAGAAATCCCCAGATCGGCCCCAACCCCACGCGCAG
>CAZZWG010000238.1:0-4977 GCA_964657685.1 Verrucomicrobia bacterium Tous-C9LFEB
CACCGCCGCTTGCAGCAGGCCGGCCGCCGCCTCACGCGCTGTGGCAGCGTTGTCAATGATCGAATCGGAAGTGACAGGCCCGGACGTGTACCGCTGTACCGCCTCGAGAAACAGTTGTTTTTTGTCGCCGAAAGCCGTGTAGAGGCTCGGCGGAGTAATGCCCATCGCCGCAGTCAGATCCTTCACCGAAGTCGCTTCGTAACCATGCTGCCAAAACAGCAACATAGCCTGGTGCAGCGCAGCCTCGCGATCGAAGCCCAAAGGCCGTCCCGGTCGGCGGCTCTTACGTTCATCCGGCTTTTTCATAGTATCCACTATGAATCACCTTGACGCCGGTTCGCAAGAGGCGTCTACTTAGTTTCATAGCGAACACTAAGGATTGCCATGCCCCTCACGAACTACCGCACCCTCGGCCGTTCCGGCCTCGTCGTCAGCCCGCTCGCCCTCGGAACCATGACCTTCGGCACCGCCCGCTGGGGGCTTGATCACGCTGGTTCCGCCGCCGTTTTCAATGCCTACGTGGACGCAGGTGGCAACTTCATCGATACGGCGGATGTCTATGCGGGTGGCAGAAGCGAAGAAATGCTCGGCACCTTCATCGCCGAACGCAATCTGCGCGATGGGGTCATCCTGGCAACGAAGGCAGGTTTTGCGACAGGTCGGGGCGTGCACACAGGCGGCAACGGAGCCAAACACATCTACACGGCACTCGAGGGATCTCTGAAACGGCTGCGCACCAGCTACGTGGACCTGTTCTGGATTCATGTCTGGGATGCCGTCACACCTGCGGAAGAGCTGCTGGAGACGATGACCGCATTGGTCCGCGCCGGGAAGATCCGGTATTGGGGCATGTCCAACGCGCCGGCCTGGTACGTCGCCAAGCTGGCTACACTCGCCGCCGTGCGCGGAGTTTCGGGCCCTATCGCGCTGCAGTACTTCTACTCCCTGGTAAACCGCGACATCGAAGAGGAGCATGTTCCCCTGGCAAGAGACTTCGGCATGGCGATCGTGCCATGGAGTCCCCTCGCTTACGGCCTGCTGACCGGGAAATACGATCGCGCCATCGTCGAAGCCGCGCCCTCCCGCGCAGGCGGATTGCCTCGCGACGCGGCATCTGGGGATGTCAAAAGACCGGAGGGTGACAAGCGCCTCGATGGAGCAAACCCCTTCGGCGACTCCCTCTTCACGCCACGCAACTGGAAGATCGTCGACGAACTTAAAAGGGTCGCCGCAGAGGCAGGGGAAAGTCCTGCCCGCGTCGCACTCGCCTGGGTATGCGGCAGAAAGGGCGTCTCCTCAACGCTCATGGGTGTCAGCCGTTGGGAACAGGTAGCGGACAACGCAGGCGCGTTGGAGGTTGTGCTTTCCGCAACCCACCTCGAGGCGCTCGATCGAGTGAGCGCGGGAGAAACTCCCACCCTGGGGCGCCTATTCACGCCTGCGATGCGGGCCCAGGTCGTCTTCGGAGGGTACGCCGTCGAGGCATACGGGGACACCACGGAGGCAGGTCAGCCCCACTGACCCATGCCACGCCATGGGTGCGGAGCGCAGGTCGATTCGGAAGCGTTGTCCACCCTTCCCCTGGCCTGCACCTCCTTCGCTTGCTTCAGCAGCCTGACAAGCGCCCTCGCGAAAAAACAAAAGCCCCGCACTACCCGAGGTGATCTGACGCCGCCGGCCTCCCACCCACGACCTCACCCTGAAGCCAGGTGTCGTACATTGCCTCAAAAGCGTTCTCCAGGGCCCGCGCCAGGCCCTGTCCATCACAAAGTTCACTCCCCGCCATCGCTGCCCGTTGATTCGTGCGCAGCGTCTTCCGCAAAGCAACATCACGGGCAAGACCCGCAACCAGGGCAACGTACTCTTCCTCATCCCGCGCAACCCATTCCCGCCGCCCCAGTGTCTTCAACACTGAACTCGCCATTCTCCCGCCCACCCAGTTCCCCTCCAGCGCAACCAGCGGGACTCCCATCCACAACGCATCGAAGGCCGTCGTTCCGCTGTTGAATGGAATCGTATCCAGGGCAATATCCAGCCGGTCATACGGCCGCATATGCCGCTCATGCCCCGCGACATAGGGAACAAACTCGACCCGCTCAGCCCCTATCCCATGTCCCTGCAACCCACTTAGGATCCGCGCATGCGCCGTCCCCTCCTCCGCCGTACGGTCCTCGAGCAAAAGCTTGGCCTCCGGCACCGCATGCAGCACCCGCGCCCACAGCCGAAGCGTGTCTTCCCGCATCTTGATGTACTTATTGAAAGAGCCAAGCCAGATCGTTCCCTCTGGGTCGGGTGCCCATCCGCTCTCCGGCAACGATGCATCCCCCCGGTAACAGACCGCGATCCGCGGCAGCCGCCACAAGCCTTCCGTGAAGTGCGCGTCGATCCCCGGCTCAGCATCCGGATCGGAGATAAACCAGTCCATCTCCGTGAGTCCCGTCGTGCTCCAGTACCCGATATACGTGCACTGCACCGGGGCGGCACGATGCGCGAAGATCCCCAGCCGGCATCCGCTCGTATGCCCCGTTGTGTCGATTAACACATCGATCTTCTCCGCTCGTACGCGCTCCGCCGCCACCGCATCCGGCACCTTGATCAACGACACAAACGAGTCCGCCATTCCCCGAATCCGCTCCGCCCGTGAGGAACTCCGGCCCATCGTTGGGAAAAGGGTGAGGTGAAAGCGCTCACGGTCCAGCTGTTCTAAAAGCGGCTCAAGGAACTCCGCCACCGCATGGGTTCCAAGCTCGGCTGACACGATCCCCACCCGCAGCTTTCGCCCTGCCCGCGGCAACGCCGCAAACACACCGCTCCGCGGATCGGCCCGCCATCGCGCCGCCCCGCGCTCCGCCTCGCTCAACAGGTACCGCTCCCATCCGCGCGCGAGCTCGCGTTCCTCCTCCGGCGCGGAAACTCTTGTGAACGCATGCAGGTACAGCATGTTGCTGTATGCATCCGCGCACCCCGCCGAGACCTCAATCGCCCGCCGGTAACTCGCCAGCGCCTCGTCAATCTCACACCGCTGCTCATGGATAACGCCGGTATTGTTCAGCGCCTTCGTCTCAGCCGGGTCCAGCCGCAGCGCCTCGTCATAACTCGCCTTCGCAAGATTCAGAAGGCCCTTTTCCTTGCACGCATTGCCCAGCGTCACATGCGCCGTTGCAAACTCCGGCAAGAGCCCGATGCCCAGCCTGCACGCCGCGATTGCCTCGTCCAGCCGCTCCATCGCGACCAGTGCATTCCCCAGATTGCACCAGGCCACCCCAAAGTCCGGCTTCCGCCGCAGGGCCGCCTCATAGCTCATACATGCCTCCGCATGCCGGCCCAGCGCATGCAGGGCATTGCCCATGTTGTTGTGGGCCTCCACGTAATCACCCTGCAGAGAAAGAGCCTTTCCGTAACAGACACAAGCTTTTTCGAGCTCACCCATCCGCTCCAACGCCACACCGAAACTGTTGTAGAGCGGCACGTGCCCGGGGCAAAGCTTCAGCCCTTCATTCAGGCTGACCGCCGCCTCCATCAGCGCGCCCATCCGGATCAGCGCATTCCCCAGTCCGAGGTGCGCCACATGGTCCTTGGGATCCAGCGCAACGGCCCGGCGCAGACTCTCGGCCGCCCCCCGAAAGTCCTTTTGCTGCTCCAGCAGAAAAGCCAGGTTGCGATGCCAAAGCGCCACCTTCGCGTTGATCGCAAGAGCCTGCCTCGTCCAACGTACTGCCAGTGCGCCGTCCCCGCATCGCCCGGCAATCACCCCCAGCAAATGAAATGCTTCCGCCTGTGCGGGCTCTCGCCGCAACACCCGCTGGCACACCCTCGCCGCCTCGTCCAGATCGCCCCGCTCAGCAAGCCGGCAAGCTTCGGCCAGCAGCTTGCCAGTCCCTCGCGTACCCTGAACGCCAATGCTGCCGTTGCGGCCAGGCGGATTCACCCTCAAGCTGCCGCGCGATCCCTTACCCACGTCTAGATCTCCCTGAAACTCAGCACAAACCAGAAAGCAGGAGCTACAACACAGACGACCATCTCACAGCGGTGCTGCCTTGCAAATGCCTCTTCCGTTCGGCAGGCTCACTCGGGGTCAAGGACGGAAGCGTAGATAGAATGAAGCGCAAACAGCAACAGATCCTCCCGGCGCAATCCATCGTCATATCACCAACATGACGACACCTCTCATCGACATCCTCGCGGTAGCCGCCCATCGTGACGACGTGGAGCAAACCTGCGGCGGCACCCTCCTCGTGCAGCAATCTCTCGGCGCCCGCACCGGCATCCTCGACCTCACCCAGGGCGAAGGGGGCACCCGAGGCTCCGCCCAGGAACGCGCCGCCGAGGCCGCCGAAGCCGCTCGCATCCTGAAGGTCACGCACCGCGAAGCCCTCGACCTGCCCGACTCGAATATTCAGAACACCCTCGAGAATCGACTCAAAATCGCCGCAATTCTCCGCCATCTGCGTCCCCGCGTCGTCATCCTCCCCTATTGGCAGGGCCGCCATCCCGACCACTACACCTCCGCCACACTGGGCTATGAAGCCTGCTTCCTCGCAGGCCTCGCCAGCGCCGATATCGCGCCAGAGAACGGCACACCGCACCGTCCATTCAAAATCCTCTACGCTTCGCTCTACGCCGACGTTCGCCCTGCCTTCGTCGTCGACATCACCCCACACATCGAGACGCGCCAGCAATCCCTGCTCGCCTATCGATCGCAGTACGGTGCTCAACCCACCGGCTCGTCCCTGTTCGTCCCTGAAGAGGACATCCGCGAACGCATGTTCGCCACGGCACGCCATTACGGCCTGCTCGCCGGCGTACGCTACGCAGAACCGTTCGTCCAGAAAGAGGTCGGTCTGGCGCATGACCTTATGCTGCTCCCCGTACGCAGCCTGTAGCTTCGAAACTCGACAACGATGGAGCGGGAGACCGGGATCGAACCGGCGACATTCAGCTTGGGAAGCTGACGTTCTGCCACTGAACTACTCCCGC
>CAZZWG010000239.1:0-2821 GCA_964657685.1 Verrucomicrobia bacterium Tous-C9LFEB
ACCACCACATGCGAACTCCGCGGCGGCGCACACGCCGTGAAGCCCAGCAAACCAAGCAGAACCAGAGCAACCCAACATCTCCCGCCAACTCGCTGACCCGTCAAATCGCCGACTAGCCCCTTCACCGCCGCACCGTCATCCGCTTCTCCGCCAAGCCCAACAACCCATCCGCCCCCAACGCCAGCAACGCTGCCGGCACCGCACCCGCCAGCACCAACCCGTTATCCACGCTAGCGACGCCACGAAAGATCAGCTCCCCCAAACCACCAGCCCCGATAGCCGCCGCGATCGTAGCCACCCCCACACAAGTCACCGTAGCCGTCCGCAACCCCGCAAGGACCACACTTGCCGCCAACGGCAATTCCACCTTTCGCAGCCGCTGCCACCCCGTCATCCCCAACGCATTCGCCACATCCACCAGCGCCGGATCCACACTGTTGATCCCCGCATACGTGTTCCGCAGGATCGGCAGCAACGCATAGCCAGTCAACGCCACTATCGCCAGCCGAGCCGCCCGATCCCCCAGAAACGGCACCGGCAACAACAACCCAAACAGCGCCAGGCTAGGAATCGTCTGCAGCACATTCGCCACCCCCAGCACAGGCCGCGCCCACCCCTGTTTCCGCGTCAACAACACACCCAAAGGCAGCCCGATCGCCGCCGCAAACAGCATCGCACTCAACGTCAGCCAAAGGTGCTCAAACGTGAGCCGCCCGATCTCCGCGCCATACCGGTGCAGAAACGTCCCCATCAGGCCGCCGTCTCCTGCGGCTGCGTCGCCCGCACATACGCCCGCACCGCCTCATTCGCGCTGCCCATCACCTCATCCGACCGCACATTCGCCAACACCGCCCCTTCCTGCATCAGCACCACTCGGTCCGCCAGAAACAACGCCTCCTGCAGATCATGCGTCACGATCAATGTAGTCACCTCACCCGCCTTCAACAGCTCCCGCACCATCCGCTGCATCTCCGCCCTAGTCAGCGGATCCAGCGCCCCAAACGGCTCATCCATCAACAGCACCTTGGGCTCCGTAATCAATGCCCGCGCCACCCCCACCCGCTGACGCTGTCCTCCACTCAGTTGCCACGGATACCGCCCCAGCACGTCCACATCCAACCCGACCCGTTTCACCGCCTCCGCCGCCTTCGAGCGCACCTCGGTACCACTTCGTACACCAGCAATCTCCCACGGCATCGTCACATTCCGCTCGACGCTCATATGGGGAAACAACCCACTATCCTGGATCACATAACCAATCCTCCGACGCAACGCCAGCACGTCCGCAGACCCCACATCGGCCCCGTCCACTGACACTCGCCCCCCCGTAGGCCGCACCAGCCCATTCACCGTCCGCAGCAGCGTAGTCTTTCCCGAACCACTTCGCCCCAGCAGTGCCGTTGTACTCCCAGGCTCACACCGAAAGGAAACACCTCGCAAAAGCTGACGGCCACCGACGGCGAAGCTCACATCCGCGAACTCCACACCACCGGTAGCCATCGTCGCCTCTCTTGCCTGGCTTCAGTCTTACCTACTCCGCAGCCTCAGGCGCATGTTCCGTACCGTGTTCAGGCCCGGCGTCCGCCTCGACGCTCGGGGGCGGCGCGACCGACGTCGGATTCGTAGCTCCCTTGACCCGCACAACAGTAATCTTGTCGAAGCCTTCCTTGAACGCCGGCGGACGAAGCCTCTCCGCCATCTTGTGCATGACCTCATCGGTCACCTGTCGATCACGCTGCGAGTTCCGCTCCAGGCACACGCTCAGCGGCACATCGAAAAACACCGCCTGCACCTCATACCCAAAGCTCTTCGCCATCTTGATCCACTGCCGACGCTCATGCGGACTTAAGTTCGTGGCGTCCACATAGTTCCAGGGCATCTTAGCAATCAATCGCGCCCGCAAGAGACTCCGCAGCGTGCTGAATACCAATCCCTGGTATCGCTGCTCCGTAATATCGTCGAACAGAATGTTTCGCAGCATGTCGCTGGAGAGCGGCTGCACGCCACGGCGCTTGTACCAGGTCGTCTTCCCCGACCCTGGAAGCCCGATCGTGAGTACGACATACCCACGCGGCGATCGCGCCGCAACAGCAGCGACGGGCGGCGTTCCCACCGAGTCCGGCTGCGTCTCCATCACCAGCTTTGGCTGGTCCGACGGCTCGGTCTCGCTTACCGGCTCCAGCGGCGGTTCTGTACCTACCTCGCCCGGCTGCAGGCCATGCATCTCCGCCATCAACTCGGTTTGCGGCTCCTCCGCCGCGGGCTCAGGCTGCGCGGCGGCTTTCTCCGCCCGCACAGGCTCCGGATACGTCGGCCGCAATGGCGCTGGTTGATCCGTGGGCAGCTCCTGCCCAATCTTGCCCGTGGACTCCGATTCGTTCGGTGGCCGTCTGGAAGAAGAACGTCGTCTCATTAACTTTTCGCGCACCCACTCGCGCATACTCACCCTTACCATACCCCACGTTCCTGCTGCAAAAGCGGTGCACAGCACGGCACATCTTCGAGATTACTCTCCCACATTGCCCCTACCCCCTCACTTTGGTAGCCTCAGAAGGATTGCGCGGTCACGCCCGGCACCCGGCAGCGAACCGCCCGCAGTGGAAGAAGAGGAATTCATCGCCATGGCAGTAAAGGTCGGCATCAACGGCTTCGGCCGCATCGGACGCAACGTCTTTCGCACCGCGCTCGGCAACCCGGACATCGAGTTCGTCGCCGTCAACGACCTGACCACGCCCGCCACCCTCGCGCACCTGCTCAAGTACGACTCCATCCTCGGCAACCTCCCCAACGACGTCTCCGCCGCCGAGGACTCCATCACCGT
>CAZZWG010000239.1:2921-4937 GCA_964657685.1 Verrucomicrobia bacterium Tous-C9LFEB
CCATCCTCGGCAACCTCCCCAACGACGTCTCCGCCGCCGAGGACTCCATCACCGTCGACGGCAAGACCATCAAGGTCTTCGCCCAGCGCGATCCCGCCAACCTCGACTGGGCCTCCGTAGGCGCCCAGATCGTCGTCGAGTCCACCGGCTTTTTCACTGACGGCGCCAAGGCCAAAGCCCACCTCGGCAGCACCGTGAAAAAGGTCATCATCTCCGCCCCCGCTACCAACGAGGACCTCACCCTCGTCCTTGGCGTCAACGATGACAAGTACGATCCCGCCAAGCACAACATCCTGTCCAATGCCAGCTGCACCACCAACTGCCTCGCCCCCGTCGTCAAGGTCCTCCATGAGACCTTCGGCATCGCCTCCGGCATCATGACCACCATCCACAGCTACACCAACGATCAGGTGGTACTCGATGCGCCCCACAAGGATCTCCGCCGCTCCCGCGCCGCCGCCCTCAGCATGATTCCCACCTCCACCGGCGCCGCGAAAGCTCTCAAACTCGTCATCCCGGAGATGGACGGCAAACTAGACGGCTTCGCCATCCGCGTCCCCACCCCCAACGTCTCAGTCGTCGACCTCACCTTCGTCGCCGAAAAGCCCATCGACCCCAAATCGATCAACGCTGCACTGAAGACGGCCAGCGAAGGCCCGCTGAAGGGCATTCTCGGCTACACCGAACAGGAGCTCGTCAGCTCCGACTTCAAAGGCAACCCGCTCTCCTCCATCGTCGACAGCAAACTGACGAAGACCGTTGGCCAGACCGGCAAGGTCATCAGCTGGTATGACAATGAGTGGGGCTACTCCAGCCGCGTCCACGACCTGATTACCTTCCTGAACGCGAAAGGCCTCTAAGCAAGGGGCTTCTATTGATTACGATGGGAGGCTGTGGTTCAGGTCAGATCATCCGGCTTGCTGCAGCCCGTCATTCCACTGCGGTGCCGCGCATGTGCCCATACCTTTGGGACGTCCCGCGTCGGAGTTGTGGAAGTTTCCGGTCTGCATCTCCCGCCGATGCTCGACCACATACTCCAGTCCCTGCACCCAGTTCATACCGCGTTCATTCGCCTCAACCATCAGAGCGTCAAACAACACTCGATCGGACGGTTCCCCCAGAGCCAGGCGAAACAACCGGCACACGCGGTCAAATTCTGCCGTCACGTCCTCTTCCGGTGTTTTGAACTGCTCACGCCTCATACACACAAAGTAGCGCTGAAGGCATCAACGGGTAATCCCACCTCCGATGTAGAAGACTGCGCTGTTTCAAGGCGCAGTCCCTTTTACAACCCGAAAGCGTGGAAATCTTCGGTAGCCTGGCGTGCGTCGACGTACCACCAAGGGCATCCCACCCCTCGCAAAACAGCCGAGCTGTCCAGACAACTCGGCCGGCGCTAGGCCGCAACGCTTTCCAGCACCTCCGCGAGCACCCCGGCGACCTTTGCGCAGTCCGCGCGGCTCACATCGCAGTGCGTCACCAACCGCACCGCATGCGGCCCGATGGCGCTGGCCAGAACGCCGCGCTCCCGCAAGGCATGAACCAATGCCGGCGCGTCACCCTGCTCCCGCAGGGTGAAGATGACGATGTTGGTTTGCACTGCTGCCAGGTCAATCTCCGCGCCATCCGTAGCCGCTACGGCCTCCGCCAGCAGGCGCGCATTGGCGTGATCTTCGTCGAGCCGCTTCGGTCCCTCTTCGAGCGCGATCAAGCCGGCTGCCGCCAGGATACCGGCCTGACGCATGCCGCCGCCCAGCGCTTTACGCACGCTCCGCGCCTCTGCGATCAACTCCCGCGAGCCCACCAGCATGGAACCCACCGGAGCGCCCAGACCCTTGCTCAGGCAGAACATGACCGTATCGAAGCCGCGCGTCATCTCCGCCACGCTCCGCCCGGCTGCGGTCGCCGCATTGAAGATGCGCGCGCCGTCGCAATGCACCGGCAGGCCGGCTGCCCGCGCACCAGCCCAGACTTGTTCCAGCACCGTGAGCGGCGTCACCGTTCCGCCCGCCATAT
>CAZZWG010000240.1:0-4936 GCA_964657685.1 Verrucomicrobia bacterium Tous-C9LFEB
CGCTGCTGCTGGCGGTGTTCTTGATGTGGTTCTTTCGGGATCCTTCACGGCGGGTCCCGCGGGAGCCTGGGCTGATCGTTTCGCCGGCGGACGGCAAGGTGGAAGAGGCAGAATGGATCGAGACAGCCTCGGGGCCGCGGGTGCGGGTGAGTATCTTTCTGAGTGTGTTCGACGTGCATGTGAACCGAGTGCCGGTAAGCGGGACGGTCAGCCTGGTGGAGTATCGTGAAGGCGCTTTCTTGAACGCGATGAACGGTGAGTCGGCGGTCCGGAATGAGCAGACGCTGATCATGATCGATACGGGCGAGTACAGTGTGAGCTTCAAGCAGATTGCGGGTCTGCTGGCGCGGCGGATCATCTGCAATTTGCGGGAAGGGGATCGGGTGACGCGCGGGCAGCGAATGGGACTGATCAAATTCGGTTCGCGGACGGATGTCCTGTTGCCGGCGTCGGTGACGTTGCGGGTGAAGGCCGGTGACCGCGTGAAGGGTGGAAGTTCCGTGCTGGCGGTAGTGCCGGTAGCGGGTGGCGTGTCGCAGGAGACCGGAACGCGCTGATGGCGTCCGGGGCAAGTGACGGCTCGCGTCCGCCGGCGAAACGCGGGATGTATGTGCTGCCTTCCGTGTTTACGGCGGGCAACATTGCCATCGGGTACTACGCGATTGTGGAGAGCATCCGCGGGCTGACGGCGGTGGACTCTGCTGCGTTCGACCGGGCTTCGCTGGCGATTATCTTTGCGATGTTTTTCGATGCGCTGGATGGCCGTATTGCCCGCATGACGCATACGGAGAGTGCGTTTGGGCGCGAGCTGGACTCCCTGGCGGATGTGATTACGTTTGGCGTTGCGCCTAGTTTTCTCGCGTACCTGTGGGGAGTGCGAGGCATGTGGCCGTCGCCGTATCACGACCTGCAGGAACGGATGGGGCGATTCGGACTGGTGATCTGCTTTTTGTTTCTGATTTGTGGAGCGTGCCGGCTGGCACGGTTCAACATCAGCGTGAATCCGCAGCCCCGAAACCCTGGGCGGCCAGGGCGCAAATACTTTGTGGGCATGCCGATTCCGGCGGGCGCTGGTGTGCTCGCGGCGGTGGTGCACTTTGAGGGCGGATCGCCGATCCATAGCATGTGGATGACGGCGTTGTGGCTGGGATTGATAGCGCTGGTGGGCTTTCTGATGGTGAGCAGCTGGCGGTTCTGGAGCGGCAAGGAGCTGGACTTCAGTGAACGGCAGCCGGGCCGTCTGGTGGTGTTGCTGGCGCTGCTTGGATCGGTGATTGTCTTTGAATCACAGTATGCGCTGGTTGTGATCGCGATGGGTTACCTGTTGTCCGGAGTGTTTGCGCGGCTGGCGTATTCCTGGCAGCGCAAATCGATGCAGGCTGGCGTTTAAGAGAGAGTGGAGGATGGTATGGCGGGAAAGACTTTGCGAGCGGCCGTAGTAGGCGCGTCAACGCTTCTGGGCAAGGAAGTGGCTTCAGAGATTGGTGAATCGAGTGCGGCTGGATGGGACTTGACGCTGCTGGATGAGGGTGAAGAGACGCAGGGACAACTGACGGTGGCCGGGGATGAGCCGCATGTGATCAAGGCGCTGGATGCGGAGTCCATGGAAGGGCTGGATGTGGTGTTCTTCGCAGGCGAGGCGGCGATGACGCGCGAGCATGGCAAGCGTGCGCTGAAGGCAGGTGCCGCGGTGGTGGATCTGACAGGGGCGCTGACGGGGGAGGCGGGATTTGTGGTGCGGTCTCCGTGGCTGACGGCAGGCAAGCGGCCGGACTTGATGACGGCGGGGATCGCGGCGCCGCATCCCGCGGCGTTGATGCTGGCAATTGTCGCGGAGCGGCTGCAGGGGAAGTATGGGCATGTGGAGATCGCGGCGACGGTCCTGGAGCCAGCGTCACAGGCAGGGGTCGCCGGGGTGGATGAGTTACATCAGCAGACTGTGGGGCTGCTTGCCTTCAAGGAGCTGCCAAAGAGCGTATTTGACGCGCAGGTTGCGTTTAATGTGCAGGGTGCCCTGGGTGATGAGGCAAAGGTGTCGCTGGCGGCGGTACGGAAGCAGATTGAGACTGATGCAAGGATCCTGCTAGGAGATGAGTACAAGGGCGCGCTGAGTCTGAGTGTGCTGCAGGCGCCGGTATTCCACGGCTATGTCATTTCAGCGTATGTACGGACCAACCAGCCAGCCGGGGATGTTGAGCAGGTGCGGGCGGCGCTGCGCGGGGCGCCGGTGGCAGAGGAACAAGAAACGACGCCGAGTAACCAGGCCGCGATTGAAGGTGGAGACCTGATGCTGACGGTGCAGATGGACGCGGAAGGGGGCCGGGCGTTCTGGGTAACGCTGGCGGCGGATAATCTCCGTTTGTCGGCACGGAACGCGGTAGGGGCGGCTATGGAGTTAGCTGCGCTCCGGCCGAATACGCGAGTTCAGTAAGTGGGCCGGATGGGGTAAACTTTTCTATAGCGCCGGGATGGTGGAACTGGCAGACGCAGCGGACTCAAAATCCGCCGAGGGCAACCTCGTGGGGGTTCGACCCCCCCTCCCGGCACCATTAGCTTCTGTTAACGACTGAGAGCGCCTGTGGCGGGACAGACGCTTACGGGTAGAGCAGTGTGGTGGACCAGGCTTCTCCGTTTCGGTGGAAGCGGAGGCGGTCGTGGAGGCGGTCGGGGCCATCGATCCAGAATTCTATGGACCTGGGTTGAAGCGTGTAGCCGCGCCAGAAGGCGGGCCTGGGGATCTCGCCTTCTGTGTGCTGCGCTTCGAACGCGGCAACCTCTGACTCGAGTCGCTCACGGCTTTCCAGTGGACGGCTTTGCTGGGAGACCGCGGCGCCGATCTGGCTGCGACGGGAGCGGGAGTGGAAGTAGTGGTCGGAGTCAGCCCCGGAGAGTTCCTTGATGGAACCGGCGATGCGGACCTGACGGCGGAGACTCTTCCAGTGAAAGCAGAGGGCGGCATTGGGATTTGCGCTGAGTTCAGAGCCCTTCTGGCTCTCGGCGTTGGTATAGAAGCTGAAGCCGGTGTTGTCAAACTGCTTGACGAGCACCATACGCACGCTGGGTACGCCATCAGGGGTTGCGGTGGCGAGGGCGGCGGCATTGGGATCGTTGAGTTCTGAGGACTCGGCGAGGTGAAACCAATCGAGGAAGAGCTCGACGGGATTGTCCCCTTGCAGTTCTGGTCTTACGTTCATGTCTGCAGAGATGGTCGGACTCGCAGACGCGACGTAGCGGCGCTCGGCGGGTATGGCCGGGATCAAAAAAAAGAGGGATGTTGCGTGCAGGTTCAAATGGGCCTGGGCGAGGGCGGCTTTTCCGCTCGCTGCAGAAGACATCCGCCCCTTCCTCCAGGTGGTCCCCCCGACGCCAGTGGTGTTCTAGGTCGTGGTGTAGTTGGCGAGATGGATCGTGACGGAGTCGTCCGGAGTTTTGGTGGCGCCGCCGTCGCTTTGGGGGTGGTATTCGATGGTGAGGGTGTTTGCGTTGGCGATGCAGCGGAGGTAGCCGTAATCGGTGAAGTCGAAGCTGTTGAGGGTAAGGGTGTCGTTGATTTTGTACGGCGTGCGGAGATTGGCGCGGAGTCTGGAGAGGGGATTATGGCCTCCGCACCCCGCAACGATGAAGGGTATCTGTTTGGAGCCGACGGTGCGGGTGTAGCGCTGGTAGTTGTGGGCGTGGCCGGAGAAGACGGCGTGGGGCCAGACGCCGGTTGCTTTGCAGGCGGCATCGATGTCGGCGAGCATGAGGGGGCTCCCGCCGTGCTCAGAGCCGCCGGTGAAGGGTGGGTGGTGGACGGTGATGATGATGGCGCCGGTGAAATTCTCTGTCTTGATGCGGGTGAGGGCGGCTTTGAGAAACTCGATCTGGCGATTGTCGAGAATGGTGTTGGCTTCGGTTGTGCCAGTCTGGGCGGAGATCACGCCAGGATCTTCGAGGACGTTGCTGTAGAGGCCGAGGACCCGAACGAAGGGGCACTCAAAGGTGAAGTAGACCGCGGGTTGAATCATGGTGGTGCGGCTGAGGCCACCTGCATCGGGGCTGTGAGTGGGAGCGGTGCAACAAAAATTGGAGACGAAGGCCTGCAGGCTTTTTGCCTCTTCCTTGGGGTAGACGACGCCGTCGTGGTTACCGGGGACGGCAAGAATCGGGGCGGGGTAGTCGCGGAAGGGCTCGTAGAACTGGTCGTAGTAGTAGGTGGCTTCGCCGAAGTAGTAAACAACGTCGCCCAGGTGGAAGAAGAAGCTGGGGATGTCGGCAGGGTTGGCCTCGTCGAAGTCGGAGACCATCTTGTCGGCGACGAGGGCCTGGGTGACAGGGCCGCTGACACTGCCGGTATCGCCGACGGAGTGGAACACGATCTGGCCGGCGGCGGTGATGGCGGCTTCTTTGGCCGGACCCGCGGCGCCGTAGACCTGGGCGAGCGTGAGCCGGGGTTCAGGTGTGATTGCGGGATCGGGGCCAGTCAAGGGGAGGGGTTCGAGGGCGTTGATGCCCTGCAGGCTCTTGTCGGTGACCGGCCGGGTGAAGGAGGTGGGGTCGGGGCTTGGAATGGGTTGATTGAAGGCAGGTTGGCCGGTGCTGGTCACGGGTTGGGTGGGCAGGGGACCGTGAGGTTCGGAGGGAGATGCCGGGCTTTTTTGAGCTTGTTTACGGGGGCTCGTGGGCTTGTTGGTTGGCTGCGCCATGGGACTCTCCTGCGCATTGGGATGGCAAAGCGAGGTAAGTGTACAGGGGTTCAACGGCTCCCGAGATGACAAGGGTGTCGTCGCTGGGCGGCGTCAGAGCTGTGTTGTCTGGCGGGGTTAGAAGCCTTCGGGGTTCCGAGATCGAGAGCCGGCCCCGGGCCTGGTCCACCAGCATGAATCTGGGGTGAGGTGGCCCAGGCTGCTTAGCCTTTTCTTCCTGCGAGGGTAGGATTCGGCGGAGTCGGAAGACT
>CAZZWG010000241.1:0-4910 GCA_964657685.1 Verrucomicrobia bacterium Tous-C9LFEB
AGCGCGCCGTCGGCAGCGGCCTCACCGGCGAACACAAACTTCCCGGCGACCGCACTGAATTCGTCTACAACTGGGCTAAGTCCGGCTTCCCCGGCGCCATCGTCGCCGGTAAGTTTCTCCAGCCCATCAGCGCCCCGAACGCACCCAACATCCACGTACTAGTCACTGACGCCAACAAATCCCGCGCCCAGCAAATGGCCGAAAACGCCGGCAAGAGCTTCGAAATCTTCACTGACAAGTTCGGCGGCGCCGAGTCCCCCCTCATCAACGTCGTAGAACTCCCCTCCGCTGCCGTCTCCGCTGCCTGGGCGCCCGAAATGGTCGCCATCCGCCCCGATCGCGCCAGCGCCCGCCTCATCGCTAACACCGTCGCTCACCAGTGGTGGGGCTCCGAAGTCTCCCCCGCCACCCTCAACGACGCCTGGATCACCAACGGCATGGGACGCTACGCCGAACTCATGTACGTCGAAGACGCCAACGGCAAAACCGCACTCCAGACCGCCATCACCGACACCGAAGCCGGCGCCCTCGCCTACGACACCGAACCCCTCACCACCCTCGGCCGCATCGATCCCTTCTCTCCCCAGTTCCAAAACGACACACTGGAGAAGGGAGCCATGGTCTTCCACATGCTCCGCTGGGAGATGGGCGACGACAAATTCAACGCCTTCCTCAAGTCCCTCCTCTCTCAGAACATCGACAAAAGCATCCGTACCACCGACGTCCAGACCATAGCCCAGGCCCAATCGCAACTCGAGCTCACACCCTTCTTCTCGCAATGGCTCGACGGCACCGGAGCCCCTGAATTCGGCAGCACCTTCTCTGTCTTCCGACTCAGCAGCAACAAGGGCTTCCGCACCGTAGGCGCCGTCACCCAGGACCTCGACCTCTTCAAAATGCCCGTCGACCTCCGCATCGAAACCGAAGGTAAAACCGAAGAACGCCGCATCGACCTTTCCGGCACCGAGTCCGCCTACACCGTCACCACCTTCGGCCGCCCCCGCAAGATCATCGTGGACCCCGAAAACTGGCTGCTCAAATCAACCCCCGACCTCGCCGTCCGCGTAGCCGTCCTCCGCGGCCAGCAGGACGTCGCTCAGGGTGATCTCATCGCCGCGATCTCCGAATACCAGAAGGCTCTCGACAGCAATCGTGGCTCCTCGCTCGCGAACTACCGCCTCGCCGAAGTCTTCATGCTTCAGAAGAACTACCAGTCCGCCGCCAACAGCTTCCGCGACGCCCTCCGCGGCGACGGCGACCCCCGCTGGACCGAAGTCTGGAGCCACATCAACCTCGGCAAGATCTTCGACATCACCGGCCAGCGCGAACGCGCCGTCAACGAGTACCGCCAGGCCGTCCAAACCAACGACAACACCCAGGGCGCCGTCAACGAAGCCCGCGCCCTCATGCAAAAACCCTACCAGGGCACCACACCCCAATCCGGCGAGTAACAACTCAGGTCCCGTCAGGGCCCGTCTTCAGCCGGTCCAGTAAGGTACGGTCCGGAACTCGGCTTTAGCCGTCGGACAAGGCCTGCACACCACAGACCGCGTTCTGGCACTCACCGTTGTCGAACGATTGGTTAACCCCCGCCATCCTTCTTCGCCCGCCTCTTCGCCGCAAGCCGCGACCCACCCACACCAAACATCCCCGCCACCGCAAATCCCACAATCCCCACCAGCACCACAATCGTAATCACCAGCGAAACCCCGGCCGCCAGCGCGGCAATTGCTGCCGCCAGACAAGCCTTGATCACCGCAAAGATCGTATGAATGATGACCAAGAGCCCAACTCTCCCAACCTAGCCTACCCGCCTTGCCTTTCGAAGAAGAATCCCCAACAAATCTGGACGCCCTACACCTTTCGCACCAGCGCAGGCGACCGCCCATCCGCGATCACTCGCACCGCTAACCCCAGCCGCTCCATCCACTCTGAAACCCGCGCCACCGTCTCATCCGTCGTGAGATCGCCTCGCACAATCTCCACATCCCCACCCGAATCCTCATCAAACCCATCAAACCCCAGACATAAACCAGCCCGGTAGCTGCAAGACGCCAGATCCGTAATACTCAACCCCGTCGGCGTGCAGTAGATCGTCTTCGGCGGAGCCATCCGGTCCACCAGGCTCACAATCTCCAGCTTCGACTCCAACTCATCCGGCACAAAATCCACCGCCACATCGGCTTCACGCACAGCATCCTCCACGCTGCTCGCCAGCCGCACCTGCCCCGCCGCCGCGCCGCCGAGATCCATCAACTCCACCTCAGCCTGCCGCAGCTTCGAAGACATCACGTCCTCCAGCACAACCTCACACCCCGCCCGCGCACACCGCCACGCAAAGGCTCGTCCCTGCCGCCCCGCCCCAATCACAGCCACCGTGCGAATGGGCTCTGCAACTTGAATCGTTTTACTCACAACACCGCCACTACTTCGCAGCCAGAGCCTTCACAACTGACTCGTAGCTCGGCTCCGCCTGCTGCACATGCGCAGACACCCGCTCCCGCTCCTCGTCACTCAGCATCGGCAACACCGAAAGAATCCGGCGCAACGTCACCGAAATATCATCCACATAGTTCATCGTACGAATCGCTTCTCCAGACAGGGGCACAGCATATCTCCTAGCTTCTTTAGCTCTCTCCAGTGTAACCGTTACACCGGCGCATTTCGCAGCCACGCTCTCAACGCTGCATCCGACTCCTAACGCCAACACGGCAGCCACCGCACCGCCGGAAAGTTCTCGTCTCGTCAGGGTCCGGCTTCAGCCGGGCCACGTGTACTCCGAAAATTCGGTCTCAGCCGCCGGGTAAGCTCGTCAGACCCGAGGTCCAATTGGGCCAGCAATCCGTCCTCGAAACCCTACCGCCCCGCCCCCTCCTCCACCCGCAGATGCGCCTCATCCGTAGGCCCTCCCGCTCCCATTCCTTCCACCTTCTTCTGCTTGCCATCCCGGTCCGTCATTTCCATGATCGCCGCCAGCTTCAACGCAAAATCCGGATGCAACGCATCCCGCCCCAACCGCCACGCCCAGTTCCCATACGCTGCCGCCGGCGTATTCATCCGCGCCTCACTCCCCAGGTGCAACACATCCTGCAACGGAAAAATACACACATTCGCCACCGACGCCGCAGCCAGCTTGATCATCGTCCAGCAAATCTCCCCGTCATACTCGATCGGCCGCGTGTACACCTGGACATTGCGCCGCTCCTCCTCGCTTGTATCCTCCCGCCACCACCCCAGCGTTGTGTTGTTGTCGTGCGTTCCCGTATAAACGACCGTGTTTGCCACGTACCGGTGCGGCAGATACAAATGCCCACCCCGCTCCGCAAAACCAAACTGCAGAATCCGCATCCCCGGCATATCAAAGAACTCCCGCAGCTCATCGACCTCCGGCGTAATCAACCCGAGGTCCTCCGCCAGGAACGGCAGATCCCCAAAGACCTCCTTCAATCGGTTGAACAGCGCATGCCCCGGCGCCTTCACCCAGTGCCCATTCATGGCCGTATCCTCGTCCGCCGCGATCGACCAATACGCCTCAAACCCCCGGAAGTGATCCAGCCTCACGCTGTCATACAGCGCCAGCGCCCGCCGGAAACGCGCAATCCACCAATCGAACCCATGCTCCTCCAGCAGACCCCACTTATACAGTGGGTTCCCCCACCGTTGCCCCGTCGCTGAAAAGTAGTCCGGAGGCACTCCCGACACCCGCGTCGGTTTCCGGTTCTCATCCAATTCGAAGATTTCAGGATGCGTCCACACATCGGCGCTGTCATACGACACAAAGATCGCCACATCCCCCAGAATCCGGACATCCTTCCCTACGCAATACGCCCGCAGCGCAGCCCACTGCTCCTGGAAAAAGAACTGCACCACCTGCTCCACCGCCAGCTCCCGCCCGGCCTCGTTCATCACCGCCGTCATCGCATCCCCGTCACGGAACGCATACTCCGCCGGCCAGTCAATCCAGCTCTTGAAGGAGAACCTCCGCCGCAGCACAGCAAACAACGACCAATCCGTCAGCCACGAGATATTGTCCTGCACAAACTTCTGGTACCGCATCCGTTCATCGATCCCCGCGCGATCCAGGAAGTTCGCCGCAGCCTCCTCCACCAGCGGCAACTTCTTCTCCACCGCTGCCCCAAAGTCACAAGGCCCCTCATGCCCCGGCAGCCCCGCAATCCTCTCCGCCCCCAGCCATCCCTGCTCCACCAATCTCTCCAGGCTGATCAACGTAGCGTTCCCTGCAAACGCCGACAACGCCGAATACGGCGAGCTCCCATACCCCGTAGGATTCAGCGGCAACACCTGCCAAAGCCGCTGCTTCGCCGCCGCCAGAAAGTCCACAAACCCATAAGCCGCCGGTCCAAAATCCCCAATCCCCCCATACGAGGGCAACGACGTCACATGCAACAAAACACCAGAAATCCGCTCCGCAGCCATCCCATCTCCATCGCGCACCAAAACATCACGCCGCGCCTTCGTGGCTAAGACGACAAAGGGCCACCGCGAGATGCAGTGGCCCTTCGCTTCCTGAACTGCGCCCGCTACTAACTCACCGGCAACCCCGCCGCAGCCTTCTTGCTGTACAGAATCGCATTCGCGTTCGTATACCGTTCCATCAGCGTTCCGGCAAACACATTAAACGCCTCCGCCCGTGCCGCATCCACCAGCTTGTCCCGCGTCGCGCCCAGGTTCTTCGCAATGTCATCCGCCGAAGGCTGATCCAGCTCAATCATCTGCGCTACAGCCCCATTCGGCCCCTCATGGATCGGCGGTGAAATGCCACCCTTCGGCAACGAAAAGATCGCCGCCGCCTCCCCACTCATCGCCCCAAGATCCTGCACCTGCCCATCCCGGCCAACCAGGTCGCTCGTCTTCACCGGAACATTCATCTCGGCAGCAGCCTTGTGCAA
>CAZZWG010000242.1:0-4902 GCA_964657685.1 Verrucomicrobia bacterium Tous-C9LFEB
GGCTGATGAATCGAGATCGCCGCTCGGCGATTGCTTCCTGCTCTGGACTTAACATCACTCCCCTTTGACGTTCCCGTAGGCGTGAGTAGAGGTGGGCCTGCCTGGGAGGCGAAGGCGGCTGAGACCGAGCGCGTCCTTAAGTATTTACTAGATAACCGCTTCTGGAGTATGCGGTTGTTGGTGCGTGTTGTCCCATACGATGGCTTCCTCCAACTCCACGTCCAGAGACATCTGCCGGCTCAGGGGCTGCAGAAAGGAAGCAAGCCGGCGCGCCCAGGGTCGCTCGCGCTGTAGCGGGGTGAAGAAAACTGTGATCGCGCGATCCTGCTCGTAGTAGCGGAGACCGATAGGGCTAAACACTGCCGTTCCCCTGCTGCACCGCCTCCAAGATTGTGTCCCAGTGGGTTTGAAGCGCGATGCCGTGAGCAGCAAGTCCGTCCTGCGGATTCGGCAAATCCGCGCCGGGCAGTGCGTGAAGAACACTGCCAAGTTCCTCCCAGCGTCCGTCCGGACCCGGAGCGGCGACCTGCACCCGTATCTCTCCACGGCCACGTACGACACGGACCCAGAGGAGCGGAAATCTGACGTCGCACGAAGCGAAATCAAATGAGGTGCGAATTCGTGCTCCTGCTGAAGTTCTCCGCGGTGACGATCCAGCAGATAGGACCAGCTTCGCAAGATATCCTCAGCCAGCGAATCGGACAGTCGATGCGCCGCTGCCTTATCGAAGGAACTGAATAGAAGGTCAGAAACCGCGGACAAACCCTTACCGACTAAATGCAGGACCCGGTACAGCCCCTTATCGATCGGCTCTGTCATCGCGTCACCATCCTCCACACCCAAGGGCGAACGCCAATCGATTCCAAATAATCCATCTCTCGCTGGAAGATAGAGCCAGCCTGTCCCAACGGCGAGGATGCAAGGTAGATCTGTTGTGGCCCACAAGGAACACGGCGGGGACGTGTGAAGCGTCGATTGCAGTCAGCATAGCTGCTGCAGGGACGCTATTTTGCCGCACTGCGTTTGCGCCGAGGAAACAACTGACAGCGAGTACGGCGAGGATGGTCCAGGCACGCCAATCAGGACGGAGCAGGTCCGGCAGGAGGGTGACGGTGTTAATCAGCAGATCCATCAGGCAAATGCTGAAGGCCGGACGCGTAACGCGGTCGATGTCGTCCGGGGAATCTACGATGGGCCAGAAGTAGAAGAGCGAGCGGAGGACGAATCGCGAGCGACGGACGCGTTCTGCCTCGAGAAGATCGGAAGGCATGATGAAGTTTCCTTGCGGAGCGGAAGAGTGGACGTCTTGATTGCACGGGCGCACTAGCGGTGCATTTGGACGTACGCGTAGGAAAAGTAGGCTTCGCACCCCAGCAAGGTGGCCGCAGCCATCCAGAAGGCAGGCTGACTAGCAGGCCAGAGTCTCACTGGCAGCGCGTCCATGAGGTAACGGCCAAGGCGGAAGCGGGAGCGGGGTGCAAGGGTGTCCGAGAGGTGTGATGGCTCCCAAGTGGGCGAACCTGCGAATCTGGCGGCTAGTACGATTCCACGCCACACGATGATGAAGGCAAGCAGGGTCACACAGGCCTGCCAGGGAAATTTTCGGTTCAGCAGATAGGCGTATGGGATGTCAGTGGCGAGTAGAAGGCAGAGGGCCGTGGCTACGGTGACACTGGCTTGCCGGATCGCGTTGGCTGCGAGGAAGTAGAGGACCGCGAACAAGGCCAGTGTTGCCCAGGCGATCCAGTCCATGTTGACGAGGTCCGGAACGAGCGTGAGTGCGGTGTAGGCCAGCGCCCCCATGCAAACGTGGTAGCCGAAACGGGTGACCCTGTCGACGTCGTCGGGCGAGTCAACTATGGGCCAAAAGAACAGGATGGTTCGCAGCAGGTAGCGCGCACGTTGGCTTTGTTGAGCGTGGGTGAGATCTGTGTTCATGTTGCCGGTCCGTCTAAGGTAACTCAGCTTGGGTGAAGCTGAATGTGGGTATAGGCATAGGAAAAGCCGAACTGACATACAGTGAGGAGCACGGCGGTGACCCAGAACAGCCACTGCCAAGTGGGCCAAATTCTTGGAGGAAGCCGGTCTGTCATGAAACGGCCCAACGACGTGCGATAGCTGAGCGGAAGGATATCGGATTCGTAGAGCGGCGGTGGGTCCGAGGGAGACGTCCTGAACCGGGCGGCAAGCGCCACTCCGCGCCAGGCAATCAGATAGGCTACGAAAACGCCGCAAGCGAGATAGGGAAGTGAGCGGCTCAACGCGTAGGCAACTGCAATATGGGAAGCCGCGACGACGCATAATATGGCGGCGGCGGCAACGCTCTTCTGGCGTACGGCATTTGCTCCGAGAAAGGACAGAATAGAGAAAAGGGCAAGGATGACCCAAGCACGCCAGTCAGGACGCAAAAGATCTGGCACGATGGTTATAGTGTTGATTAGAAGATCCCACATGCAGATGCTGTAGGCAAGCCGCGTGACCCGGTCAATGTCGTCGGATGAGTCGACGATGGGCCAGAAGTAGTAGAGCGAACGGAGGATGAAGCGTGATCGACGAACGCGTTCTGCTTGGGAGAGGTCGGATTCCATGAGTTCGCCGTAGATGATGGGACGCCTAAAGCCCAGCAGGCATCAGGGCTGGCGTGCCTTCGCGATCAGGACGGCGAGCACGATTGGTTCCGCCACGATGACTACGGCCGTGAGCCAGAAGAGCCACTGCAGGCTGGGCCAGAGCTTAGGTGGCAGGCGATCGGAGAAAGAGCGCGAGAAGCCAGTGCTGAACTGCAGGGGCAGGATGTCAGCCACGCGCAGGGGAACGGAGTTTGCGGTGCGCGTGCGATGCCAGCGTGCCGTCAGAAAAGTACCGCGCAAGACGACGAGGCCGCCGAGCAAGAAGAGAATCGAGGTCGGGTTGATTTTGCCCCTGTTCAGTACCTCTTCGGCAAGCGCTGCAACCAAGGCGGCTACCATGGCCCAGGCCGCAGACACGCTGTTTTGCCGCACCGCGTTTGCTCCGAGGAAGTAGAAGATCACGAAGCTGACCAGGAGCAGTATAGGTACGGGGCTGAGTTCGGTGGCGTGAAAGACGAAGAGAAGGATTCCGGAGATCAGGTTCCAACCGGCATAGGAGGCGCATAGCCAGTAGTTGAGGTGCTGCACACGGTCGGCGTCATCGGCATTGTCGACCATGGGCCAGAAGAAGACAAGTTGCTTGAGGATGAAGTGTTGCCGCCGTTCGGCCTCGGCCTCCTGTTCGGGAGTCAGCATGCAGACAATCTTAATGTAAGGCGCGTTGCTGATGCGCGGCGGGAGCAGTCGACTGTTGCAGCTTGCGGGCTGCTGCCTGCCTCTTCTTATTCTGAGAATCTAGGTATTGTCGTGCGTTCACATAGCCGTCGAGAGCGTCGTGGAAGCCGCTGTTGACTTTATCCGTCGTGTCGGCCCCCTCCCCGAAGGAACGCGCACGCTGGACTCCTTTGCTCAGCTTGAGAACGCCTAGAGCGTCTTCTTCTACTTCGACCAGGTCGCCGAGTTTGCCTTGCGCGACACCTCCGATGATAGTCTCCGCATCGCTTGCATATTTGGCGCGCTTCCAATCGGTTCGTTGGTGATAGAAACGATTCATACCTATTGAGACGTAGGAGGAGATGCTGGTGAGCGTCTTGAAGCGTTCGATGCCCTCGCCTACATGCTCGACGTCCTGTTTTGATCCCAATCCGGCGGTAGCGAGCTCTGTAACTCCAGCAGCTACCTGTCCCGTACCGCGGGTGATTCCATAGATCGCTAGGACCGCGACGCCAAGGGCGAGACTGAGGCCAAGTGTTTCAGGGGCGGCTAGTGCGCAGACGAGAGCGATCGTCGTGACTGTACCGGCGCTGCCCGCTGCAATGTCGATGACGCCCTGCACGGCCATGATTCTGCGCGGGTACTTCTTTTCCCACTCTTCCAGAGATTCTGAGACGTTGTGGCTCTCCGCTTCGCTTTCGACATGCACGCTGAGCACTTGGGTGGGCGTGTTGCCAGGGCGGGAAGCCGGTCCTGCCATTGCCCGGCCAGGTGTGGCGGAAGGAGTGCGCCGGGTCGAGCCGGGGGTGGAGTGGTCAGCATGGTGGGGCGGTGCGGCGGCGCGGCGATGATGGTGTTGTCCGTGGTGGTGACTGGCATGAACCGGATGATGGTGTCCGGAGCCGCCGCCAGAGTATCGGGTGTGGCCCGTAGGACCGGTGACGCGGTAGCCGTACGCACCGTCCGGCCGCATCTCAGTGACGTACCACCAGTGTCCGTCCGAGGTGAAAACAGTCTCTCCAATGTAGTACGGTGATTCCGCCATCTATCCCTGCAATCTGCGGCAAGCCGCCTGCAAATGAACTGAGATTGTTGCCAGAACATTGCCGTTCCGCGGTTAGTTTCCGAGCGCGATCTTTACGAAGTTCGACGCGTCGAGTTCTGGTTGGAGCGTTAGCGTCAGGATGTGATTCATACCGGAGGAGGCACTGGCGTTGCCGAACCCGGTGGTGGTGGTGTAGTCGCTGATCCAGCCGCGGAAGGTGTAGGTACAGATTGCGTTTTCTGCACTGTCGTCGGACCAGAAGGTCAGCACGATGTCCTGGATTTTCTCCCGTGTGACGGCATAGCTGAGATTGAAGATGCTCTGCAGGGTGCTGAAGGGAAGATTGGTCTGATCGTTGAGATCGACCATGACCAGCACGGAGCAGGAGACGCTGCCCATGAGCGGAACGCCTGGGGCCCCATTGTTCAGGGTGGAAACGCCAAAGTGGATGCCGACTGCACGGAAGGTATTCGGCCCGATGGAGACACTTGAGATATTCGGCTGCGCCATGAAAGCGGTCCCTTTGTTCCTTCTTTTGCTACGTCTTCAGATGCATGCGAATTGATGGTCTCG
>CAZZWG010000243.1:0-4871 GCA_964657685.1 Verrucomicrobia bacterium Tous-C9LFEB
CCAAGAAGACAGCCGCAAAGACAAGTGGAAGCGTGAAGAAGGGCGTGAAGACGTCAGCCTCCACCGCCAGGAAAACTGGCGTGAAGCGCACCAATGTCACGCAATATGAGCAGCATAAGACGGCCAGTGGCAAGACGGCGCGGAAGAAGCTGGCGCCAGCACAGGCGAAGAGCAAGAAGGAGTCGCTCATCAAGCAGAAGCGCTCCACCGGCGAAGGTCCCGCCTGCTGGCCGGGCTTTGAGCGCGTGCCGGGCAAACCGGCGGGCGCCAAAGGAAGCTGCAAGCCGAAGTAGCTTGCTGGAGCTGCGGTCCGCGGGGCAAGGTCGACTCCTGTTGCGATCAGCACCGCAAACGGCGCGCCCACGCGTACACTGCCGGACATGGACGTTGAACGCGTGCGCATTCTCCTGATGGCTCTACCGCATGCCGTCGAGACGATGCAGTGGGGCGACAACCTGGTCTTCTGGGTCGGCGACAAGGCTCTAGGTGGAAAGATGTTTGCGCTGGTGACTTTGGACGGCCGCTTTCCCGTAGCGTCTTTTGCCGCCGGACCGGAGCGTGCGGCAGAGCTGTGCGAGGTGGAAGGCTTCCGCCCGGCACCCTACCTGGCACGCGCACACTGGATCGCTGCAGACGACTGGAAAGTCCTGTCCGCTCGCGAGTGGGAACGGGAACTCGCGGCGGCGCACGCCTACATTCTCGCGAAGCTTCCGGCCCGCACACGGTCCACGCTCTCTCTTCCCCCTGCGCAACAGAACGCACTGATTGCGGAGGGGCGACGAAGGACGGCTTCCGTTGCCGCCAGGAAAAGACCTGCAAAGAAACTCCGCGGCGCAGCGTAGTCGCGGGTAGGCGTTACACGGCAGGCTTGGCGTCTATAGTGAAAAGTCCGGCGAAGTACGCGCGATACGCATAGATCAGCACGGCTTCCAGGACTGCTGCCGCGGCTGCCGGCCCTATGCCGTGGCCGCCCATCATGAGCAGATGGAAGAGCAGAGCATTGAGGATGATGGGACCGAGAAGAACAAGCCCCAGCGGGGCCGTTCTACCGATCAATACGAGAAGCCCGCCCACCACCTGCAGACCGGAGACAACCTGCATCCATCCGCTGCCCATCATGGACGCCATGAACTTGCCGGGCAGCGAATCAGCCGCGGGCGGCGCGGCGTTCATGGGAATGAAATGAAGGAAGCCATTCAAACCGAAGACGACGAACATCAGGCCCAGCAGCACCTGGCAGAGGATTGCGAGAACCTTCATAGAGTAGCTCCTTCAAGCGACGGGTAAGCCTGGTACGAGAGCATAGCAAAGGCACAAGCGGGTCAGGGGAGACGAACACTTGCTTCCGGGTTCATCGCAAGCAGCGGGGTGAAGCTGCGGAAGTAGGCAGCGATCAAGGCCAACTCCAGCGCCAGGGCAACGATGGCGGGTATCGCGCCATGCGGCCAGAGAAGCGCGTGGTACAGCAGGATATTGACGATGATGGGGGCGAGCAGCGTCAAAGCCAGCGGTACAAAACGGTTGACCAGGAGCAACAGTCCGGCGACCGTCATGATGGCCCCCACAAAAGACATCCAGTGGCTCACATGCAGGATGGTCAGGAAAGTGCCCGCGTCCGGAGCCGCAGGTGGGGGCATTTTGAGAAAGCCCAGGATGTTGTTCAGCCCGAACACGAAGAACATCAGGCCCAGCAGGATGCGGCAGACCAGAACAACAGAGCGCATGCGGAACTCTCTTTCAAAATGCGTATTGGCAATTCGGCCTCTTCGGCGCAAAAGAACGGCTGTGGAGTAGCCTACCCCGCCCGTGCTTCCCCTACAACGACCTGCTACAACGAATAGATGAGCTTTTCGGAACAAGGGAGCATTCACGGGCCTCGTCTTTCACTAGAGGGGAAGGTTGCGCTCGTGACGGGCGGGTCACGGGGCATCGGCGCCGCTACCGTGCAGCTGCTGCGCCAGGCCGGCGCACGGGTCGTCTTCAGTTATCAAAAGGCGGCGGACCGCGCACAGGCCCTGGTTGCGGCGTGCGGCGGCGAGGAGCATTGCCGGGCGCTGCAGCAGGATCTCGCCACCGTGGAGGATGGTGAAGCGCTGGTTATCGCCGCGGCGGCCGCGTTCGGACAACTGGATATTCTGGTGGTAAACCATGGTATCTGGCCGCCCCATGATCAATCTATCGCCACCATGGGCACAACCCAATGGCGCGGCACAATGGGCATCAACCTCGATAGCGTCTTCGGTCTGGTGCGTGCGGCCGCGGGGCACATGCTCGCTGCGCCCGGAGAGACAGGCGTCCGTGGCCACATCATCCTGGTCGCCTCGACCGCTGCCCAGCGCGGCGAAGCCTTCCACGCCGACTACGCTGCCAGTAAAGGCGCGCTGCTGAGCCTGACCAAGAGCTTGTCCAGCGAGCTGGCCCCGCAGGGCATTCTATGCAATTGCGTGGCTCCGGGCTGGGTGCGCACAGAGATGTCCGCTGGAACTTTGTCCGATCCGGAGGCGTCCAAGAAGGCGTTGGCGTTGATCCCGCTCGGCCGCGCTGCGGAGCCGGAAGAGATTGCGGGCCCGATCGTCTTCCTGTGCACGCCCTGGGCCGGCTTCATCTCCGGCGAGATCTGGAACGTGAATGGTGGCGCGGTACTGGTAGGGTGAGGGTGGCGTCGAAAGCAAGGGATGAAAACACACGTGCATAGGGCTGGGAAACGATTGCTGTCGGCTGCGGTTCTACTCGTGGCGGTGTGTGGCGCGCCGCAAGGGCAGGCGCAGGGTGCGGCGAGCGCGCCGGCAGCGGCCACGACCGCCGAAGGGAATCAAGGCCGCAAGCTGCTTGACCAGATGGTCCAGGCTCTGGGCGGCGAAAAGTGGTTGAAGCGCGGCACGGAGCGTCTCGAAGGCAAGGGAGCGACCTTCTACAAGAGCAATCCCAATCCGTACGAAACGGAGTTCGAGGAATACCTGCGCGTGCAGCCCTTCGGCGAGCGCGTCGTGATCGTGTCCAAGATGGGCGTCTTCATTCCAACCGCCCATCGCGATGTCGCCGACATCTATACCGCTGACAACGGGTATGAAGTGACATTTCGCGGAAGGAAAGAGCTTCCCAAGATCGATGTAGAAGACTTTCAGCGCCGCCGCCGCCATACTCTCGATGTTGTCGTCAACGATTGGCTGAAGCGATCCGATACCCTTGTCACCTTTGAAGGCTCTTCGGTGGACGATCGCCACCTGGTCGACAAAGTAAGCGTGTTGACCGCAGACAACGACGGAGTCACCCTGACCCTTGACCAGGAAACGCACCTGCCCCGCAGCCGCACCTTCCAGTGGCGCGACGCGGTCTACAAGGACTTCGATACGGATGTGGAGCGCTATGACAACTGGCAGCCGGAAGGGGGCATCATGACCTCGCTCACCATCACCCGCTACCACAACGGCGACATGGTGAGCCAGCGCTACCTGACGAAGGTGCAGTACGGCCTGCAGTTTCCTCCCGATCTCTTTGATCCCGACCGCCCGTTAAGCAAGAAGCCCAACAAAGAATAGCGCCCGGCTGATATTCTGAGCGGCGATATGACTGAGAAGCAAACCGCCATCGTGGCTGAGGAGAAGCCTGTGCCTGCACCGGGAGACAGCGCGCAGAAACAGGCGTTGGACATCACCGAGATCATGGCGATCCTGCCGCACCGCTACCCGTTTCTCTTGATCGACCGCGTCCTCGAGATGGAGCGCAAGCAGCGCATTGTGGCGATCAAGAACGTCACTGCCAATGAACCGCAGTTCACCGGCCACTTCCCCGACTTCCCGGTGATGCCGGCCGTGATGACCGTGGAGGCCATGGCGCAGGCCGGTGGTGCGCTGCTGCTCACCGAAGTACCTGACCGCGACAGCAAACTGATGCTCTTCACCGGCATCGACAAGGCCAGCTTCCGGCGGCAGATTGTTCCCGGCGACCAGGTTCGGATCGAAGTCACTGTTCTGAATTGGCGCTCGCGCGCAGTGAAGATGCAGGGTGTCTGCACAGTGGACGGCGCTGTCGCCGCGGAAGCCACCATCACCTGCATGCTCGTTCCGCGCCCACGGAAATCCGCTGCGGAATCTCAGCCCTCTGCCCCCCAGGCCGGGCAGTAGGAACGCGATGGCGCAGGCTGACGAGAAAGTGGCGGCAGCTTCCGCAGGAAAGATTCACCCTCACGCCGTAATCGCCGAGGGCGCCGTGATCCCCGCGAGCTGTAGTGTGGGCCCATTCTGCACCGTGGGGCCGCACGTCGTACTCGGGGAGCACTGCACGCTCGTTTCGCATGTCGTTCTTGACGGTCACACCACGCTCGCGGATGGCGTTACACTTCACCCTTTCGCGGCTGTCGGTATCAGCCCGCAGGATTTGAAATACAGAGGCGAACCGACGCGTTGCGGAATTGGCGAGAACACCGTCATCCGTGAGTACGTCACGATTTCGCGAGGCACCGCTGGTGGCGGTGCGATCACGCGCGTCGGCAGCGACTGTTTGATCATGGCCTATGTCCACATCGGCCATGATTCGCAGATCGGCAACGGTGTCATCCTGGCCAACGGCGCTACGCTTGCCGGGCACGTCACGGTGGAGGACTACGCGAGCGTGGGCGCGCTCAACCCCGTGCACCAGTACTGCACGGTCGGCCGCTACGCGTACATCGGCGGTGGCACCACGATCACGCAGGATGTCCTGCCGTACTCGCTCACAAGCGTGCGCCGGGAAAATCGCGCCTTCGGCCTGAACAAGGTAGGTCTTGAACGGCGTGGCTTCACCGCGGAGGAGTTAAAGCAGCTCCGCGAAGCGTACCGTTTGCTGCAGGTTTCGCACCTGAACACATCGCAGGCGCTGGAAGCCATCCAGAC
>CAZZWG010000244.1:0-2446 GCA_964657685.1 Verrucomicrobia bacterium Tous-C9LFEB
CCTCTTCGGCGCCGCCCAGGCCTGGCAGGGCGGCACCGGCTCCCCCGCTGACTTTGAAGCCGCCTACGGCCCGGTCTTCCACGGCGACGCCACCGGCAAAATCAACGCCGCCCAACAGGAACTCATGGCCGCCCACGCCCTCCTCCACGACGGCGCCAAAGCCGGCGACGCCTCCGACGGCCTCTTCTGGCTAGACCCCTGGTCCAAAGACGGCCAACTCTACGCCACCAAACTCCGCCCCTACACCCACGACCTCCGCCTCCACGCCGAACGCGCCCTCACCCTCATCGCCCAGGCCCGCGCCGCCTACCCCACTAGGCAAGCTACAACCTCCACGGTGTCATCCCGACCGGAGCGAAGCGGAGTGGAGGGACCTGCGGTCTTGTCACCGCCACAAACTGCCCAGGCAAACCCCGACACCCCACCGGCTACCGGCTACCAACCACCCACCACCCTCCGCGAACCCGACGCCCTCGACGCCCTCGAACTCGGCGCCCGCCGCATCGACTTCATCGGCCTCAAATTCCAACTCGCCGACGAAATCCCCACCCTCTACGCCCAGGCCCAGACCGACGCCGCTTCCCCCGACAAAAAGCTCAAAGCCCAGGTCCCCTGGGACCTCAGCAACATCCGCGGCATCAACGGACGCCTCGAAGACATCGTCGACACCTACTCCCTCCTCCGCGACCTCTACGCCGGACTCTGGCTCCGCACCAACCGCCCCTACGCCCTCCGCCCCGTCCTCGAACACTACGACAGCACCATCAATCTCTGGTACACCCGCATCGACCGCTTCCGCACCGCCCAACGCCAATGGGACGACTCCAAAACCCTCCCCAGCCCCACCGACCTCGGCCTCCCGCCCATCCCGCCATCGCACTAGCCAACGCGTACAATCCACCGCAGGAGGCCAACATGATTCAAGCCACAGTGCTCGAAGCCCAAACCCGCCTCGCTGAACTCGTAAAAGAGGCACAACTCGGCGAGAAAGTGCTTCTTACCCTCGGTGACAACCAGGTGGTGGTTGCGGAGATCGTGGCCGTTCCCATGAAAGAACGACCTCTCGGCCTATTTCACAACCCAAACTTCGAAATCCCCGCCGACTTCGACGAACTGGATCCCGAGGAGCTAAGGCTTTGGAACGGTGAGGGCGAGTGACGCTCCTGCTCGACACGCATTACCTCCTCTGGGCCGCCATCCAACCCGAAAAACTTAGATCGTGGGAAGCCTCGCTGTTGCGGAACACAACTCATGATGTCCTCGTGTCCGCGGCAAGCCTTTACGAGATCGGCATCAAAGTCCGCGCAGGCAAACTGCCGGAAGCCACCGACTTCGACCGCAATCTGATAGGGAACGTACGCGCTCTACGATTCACACTCCTCCCCATCACCCCCGAAGTCATGCTCCGCGCAGCCCACTTCCCCTCCCTCCACAAAGACCCCTTCGACCGCATCATCTCCGCCCAGGCCATAGACCTCGACATCCCAATCCTCACGGCAGACACCAAGCTCAGCGACCTCGGAGCCCGACGGCTCACAGCAACCAACCCCCAATAGGTCCCCAAAGAGTCACTGAAGAGCCCCACTCGCAAGGACGACCGCCCGAGACTACCCTCATCAAAAGAATCCTTACATAAGCACAAACCATCTCAACCGTAGCCACCGGAAGGGCGGCGCTACGATGCCAACCCCAAAACACGAAATCAGCGCACCAGGAAAAGTCGGCCGAGCCAGCGCCCCGGAGCACGTCTGGGTGGCACTCGCACGCACCTACCGCGCCATGAGCCTCGCCGTGGAACGCAGCGTGGCCGAAAGTGGCTTGGGCCTCACCGACTTCATGATGCTCGAAGCCCTGCTCCACAAAGGTCCCATGACCATCACCGAAATCCAGGCCAGTGTGCTCCTGCTAGCCACCGGATCCATGACCGCGGCCGTCGACCGTCTCGAGAAGAAGGGCCTCATCGCACGACACTTCACCCAAAAGGACCGCCGCGCCCGCGTTCTCGAGCTCACCGGTCCAGGCCGGGAGCTCATCTCCTCCGCCTACGAGCAGCACAAAGCCAGCCTGCGGGAATGGATGGGCGTGCTCTCCGCCGAGGAGCGAACCCGCACCTTCGCCTCGCTCCGCAAGCTCGAACGGCACCTCGGCGATCAACCCACATAGCGTCTTTCGCCCTTAAACAGGTAAACGCCGTCGGGCATCCCCTCACCCTCCGAAACTGAACCCGAACCTCATCGACAAGGAGAACCTCCATGAAATCCCCCATCACCGGCCTGCACCACGTCACCGCCATCGCCTCTGACCCGCAGCGCAACCTGGACTTCTACACCCAGGTACTAGGTCTGCGGTTCGTAAAACGGACCGTAAACTTCGACGACCCCGGCACCTACCACTTCTACTTCGGCGACGACATCGGCAGACCCGGCACCATCCTCACTTTCTTCCC
>CAZZWG010000244.1:2546-4820 GCA_964657685.1 Verrucomicrobia bacterium Tous-C9LFEB
CCATCGCCGGCGCAGCGGGAGTCATCATCCTGCTGCACGGCCGCGGGGCCAGCGCCGACGACATCCTCGCCCTCGGCGCCGCAATTGCACCCAAAGCTTGGACACTCCTCGCCCCCGAGGCCGCAGGACATACCTGGTACCCCTACTCGTTCCTGGCCCCGCGCCAGGAGAACGAACCCTACCTGTCTTCAGCACTCAGAAAAGTCGGATCCACATTCGCAACAGCTCTCGCCGCCGGTGTGCCTGCGGAGCGCATCGTCATCGCGGGCTTCTCGCAGGGCGCATGCCTCACCTCGGAGTTCATAGGCCGTAACCCGCGACGGTACGGGGCTGCGCTGGCCTTCACCGGAGGCCTGATCGGCCCTCCGGAGGAGAAGCTCACCCTCAACGGTGACCTCGCAGGCACCCCCGTTCTGCTCAGCTCAGGCGATCCAGACCCACACGTCCCCTGGGTCCGCGTCGAGCAAACTGCGGAGCTCCTGCGCGGCATCGGGGCCGAGGTAACGCTGCGGCGGTACCCAGGCCGCCCACACACCGTAAGCGCCGAAGAACTCGCTCTCGCCCGCAAACTCCTGCAGAACCTATAGTCCAGCTCTCGGAACCAATCGCTTTAACCGATGCGCACTCGACAGTGCAGAAGGTCCGGATACCTCTGCGGCCGGGGTCAAACTACAAAGCTACCGGCCCAGCCAACCCTCCACCTTGTCGTACACCGACCGCACCCCCCACCCAATCGCCTGCTGCACCACCGCCAGTACATGCAAAACCGGCTCGGCATGCGGTCCAAACACCCGAAACCCCGCCGTCCCCACTGCCTCCTCCACCCACGAAATCAACACCAGGTCCCGCGGCCATCCCGGCGTCGGTGCCGCGTGCACCCGCCACCGCAACCCCGTCCGCTCCAGCATCACGGCCGCCCGCGCCAGATGCTGCCGCGAGCTCACCACCTCCACGCTCGTCCACCCATGCGCCCGCACGATCGCCGCCGCATTCTGGATATTCTCAAGCGTCGTCCGCGACCGCCGCTCCTCCAAAATCGCCCCATCCGGTACCCCCAGCGTCCGCGCATACCGCGCCATCACCTCCGCCTCCACAAACCGGTTCGCTGACGCCCCACCCGTAAACACAATCCGCGGCGCCCGGCCCGCACGCCACTCCCGCACCACCTCGTCCACCCGCCAGATCTGCATCGGGTTCATCTCCCCATGGAACCCCGCCGGCGTCCCCAGTACCACCAGCGCATCCACCGGCCCGTCACCCTCATTGCTCGTAGGCACCGTCACATACAACGCCCAAACCGCCACCGCCCCCGCCACCAGCAGCGCCAAACCCACCAGCACCACCCGCCGCCGCGTTCTCGGCCTCGCCGTCACCCGCTCCACCATCACCGGCATCCGCGCTCTTGTACCTTCCTTCACAACCTACTTCTTACAACTTGTCATCTCGACCGAAGCGACGAAGTCGCGCAGTGGAGAGACCTGCGTTCCGCGCGCCATAAACTTCTCCAGCAAGGGCCCCAGCTAGCTCGCCACCAACTGCGTCGCCAACTTCACATACAAATCAACCGCCTCCAGCAACTCGCTCTTCCGAATCCGCTCATCCGGCGTATGCGCCGTATGAATGCTCCCCGGCCCCAGTAAAAACGGCTCTCCCCACTCCGTAAGCTTCGGAATATCGGTCGTAAACTTCGCCACCATCGTCTCAAACCCCTCCACCGCCCGCATCTGCACAAACGGCAGCTCCAGCGAGTACTCCACCTCGCACCGCCCCGCCACTGCCCGCACAATGGCCTCCCGGATCGGCCCCGCCGGCCCAACCAGCCGCACCAGCAGGTGAGCCTCCGCCGCATCCGCAATCACATTCGGCGCACGACCCCCGGAAATCAACCCCACATTCAACGTGCAGTCCCCAATCCCCTCCACAAACGGCAATTCCAGCGCCTGCACATCCCGTAAGGCCCCCAGCAACTTATCAATCGCCGACTCCCCCAGCTCCGGATACGCCGAATGCGCCATCCTTCCATGCGCCCGCAACTCCACCCGCAGCGCCCCCTTGGAAGCCAGCGCCAACCGGTTATCCGTCGGCTCCCCATTGATCAAAAACCGCGACCCTCGCGGCTGCTCATTCGCCACCCCCGCCCCCGCCGAATCCCGCTCCTCCCCCACCAGGAACAGCAACCCAACCGGCACGCCACCGGCCCGCAAACGCTCCCCCGCCGCCACCTGCGCCGCAATGATTCCCTTCGCATCGCAAACCCCGCGCCCATACAAAAAC
>CAZZWG010000245.1:0-4809 GCA_964657685.1 Verrucomicrobia bacterium Tous-C9LFEB
CGCGGATGGAGGACTTTGGTGGAAGCTGGCCGCCGGTGAAGCCGTCGACGTAGATCTGGCCGCCGTTGGGGCCAGCAGCAGGACCGGCGAGCGCGGAAAGTTCGCTGGAAAGCTCGTCTGGATCGTCGGACAAAGCGTCGAGATCCTTGCCCTGGATGACGGTTGAATTGGCGTTGGCGTCGGGGTCAACGGAGAGCGAAACGGCGTTCGCATCCACGTTGATCACGACTTCCTGTTGGCCGATCAGTAGCTTGGCGTCAACCGACAGGCTGGCGACGGGCGCGATCCGGAGGTTCTGCACCGAATAGGTGCTGAAACCGGGCATGGAGACGAGCAGGTTGTACGTTCCGGGCACGAGCGAGAGGGCATAGCTGCCATCGCCGCCGGAGGTGACCTTGCGAGCCGGCCCCTTGCTGGGTGTGAAGGTGACGGTCGCGCCGGGAATGGCCGCGCCGTCAGGGTCAGTGACCGCGCCGTGAACGCGTGTGGCGCCAGTGGGGATCTGACCCGCACCCGTGCCCGCTGCCGGGGGGGTCGAGGCTTGCGGCTGGGTAATCGTAGAGCCCGTGGGGGTGGCGTTCTGAGCGGGAGCCTGGGAGGGAGCCGGAGTGTTCACGTTGCCGCCTCCGCTGGCAAAGCTTGCCGTCTGCGCGGCGCCGTAACTCGCGCTCACAAGAAGACAAAGGGCACCGGCGGAAAGGTGTTTCGGAAGCTGCATTCTTCTCCTCAAAGGAAACTCTGGATTGCATTTCATTTCTGCTATTCAGACGCACGTTTTACGGAACGGCGCAGATTTTCTATCGCCCGCCCGGTCCGCCGGCGCCGCCGCCACCCTCCGCAGCCTCGCCCTGACCGGAGCCGAGGCTCCAGGGAGACAGCGTGGTTCCGCCGTTCGGTGAGGCTGCGAGGATGGCTTCGACGCCGCTGAGCATGGTGATCGCTGTGGGCCGGCCTGTGTCCGGGTTGTTGGAGGCGACGATCATCACGGCCTCACCCGGCTTGAGGTCGGCGGCCGTTTCGGTCGGCAGACGATTCATGATCCTGGACAGGTCCATGTGCGCCCCGGCACCCCCTGCACCTCCTGGTCTGGCATTGGCGCCGGCCTGGCCTGCTCCGCCACTTCCCTGCCCTCCGGGCGCGTTTGCGGGCTGACCAGCCTGACTTCCCGCGGCGCCCTGAGTTCCCGCCGCTGCCCCTGCCCCGCCGGCAGCGCGTCCGCCGGCACCCGCTGCAAAGCCGGCCGGAAGATGGCGCAGATTGGTCTGACCGGTGAGTGCGACGGTAACGGTCTTCTTGCTGGCAAGATCTTTCAGGGTGACCGTTCCGGCCGCGGTGTCGACTGCCGTCAGAAGGCCAGAGAAGTTGCTGAAGGAACCGGTGACGATCTCGTCTGCCGCGACCGAGGAGCCATCCGCTGAACGCTGACCGCGTGCCTGGAGTTGATCGCCTGGCTGGATGGCGGCAACGGTGCTCTTGACGGCATCTTCGAAGCGAACGGAGCTGCCGGCGTACCGACGAACGATGGTGCTGGGGGTGGTGGTGATCGTGGTTTCGCGTGTGCCGTTGGCGACCTTCAATGTGCCGGTTGCGGCATCGGCCGAGCGAACGATGCCGCCGACGCTGCGGGCCCAGGCAGCCTGCTCCCCCTGGTGCATGGCGTTAATCGCGCCGGACTTCAACAGGTACACTCGCGTCGCGGTAAGCGACTGCCCGGCGTCACCGGCCGTTCCGGTCACAATGGCTTTGTCGCCGCCGGCGATATCCGCCATGGTGCCGGGTTGCGCGGATTTGGTATCCCGCGTCGTGGGGTCCACGAGAAGGATGCGCGCCGCGGCCGGTACGGTGACCGCAAAATCCTGGCCAGCCGCATTGGTTAAAACAAAGTCCTGCGGCGTGACGGCCTTGACGGTGCCGCTCTGCCGCGGAACAGCGGACTGGGTACCGGATGGGGAAGCTCCGGCGGGCGTCTGCGCGGGTACGGCGACGGGTTGGGACAGCCACAGGGCAAGGAGAGGAAGTGCGGCGAGGGTTTGAAGAGGTTGCATAGGATGTCCTGGGGCGCGTCGGCGAGACCACTTGCCCGAATTCGCAAATTCAGCGTTTAGCGTTTCAGAGCGCAACGCACGGCGCAAGTCAAGCCCCGAAAAAGACGGTCCAGCGTTGGAGGGGCCTCACAGAGGGATACGACCCATGCGACCGAAAGTTTCCAAAGAGGTCAGCAACCCGACACAGTTTCACCTGTGCCGGCCTGTCTTCAGCGGGCCTTAAGGCTAGGGGAGCGTGGAGCCGTCCGCCACGGGGAGGATCAGGTGAGAAGCGAAGCGGGGCGTGTCATAAACCGTGACGGTCTCCGCCTGGTAGGCAGAAGCCGGCGCCGTCATGATGTTCGGCACAAACGTCTGCGGATTGCGATCGTAGAGGGGAAACCAACTCGATTGCACCTCCACCATCATGCGATGGCCCTTGAGGAAGGTGTGATCCACCCCATGCAGGCTCCATTTGTACTCATTCACCTCGCCGGGCTTGACTGCCTCAGGGTCGGTAAAGCTGTGACGATAGCGACCGCGCAGGATCTCTTCGGCGACCATAAGCTGATAACCGCCGTCCGGGTAGACGTCGATCAACTTCACCACCCAGTCAGCATCCGTCCCGGTCGTTGCCGCGAAGAGGTCCGCGACGACGTCGCCGGTGACGGTTACGTCGGAAGGCAACACGGGCGTCTCGAAGTTCGCCAGATCCTTGCGGGTCGACACAAAACTCTGGTCCTCGACAAGCCACGTCCGCCATTCCGACTGTTTGCCGTAGGTGGACTGGATGGGCCGATGACGATAAGGGATGGGGTTAGCCGGATCAGCCACATAGGTGGCCGATGGGGTGCCCGGGTCGCGCGCCGGCGCCGTCGAGGTGAGCGCCGCTCCCTGCGCCAGGTAGGCGTTCACCTGGTGAAAGCCCTGCACCGGAGGCCATGAGGGATAGCGATGCCAGGTATTTTCGCCGGTGCGGAAGCTGGCCGTGTCCTCGAGTTGGAAGCCCGGCTTGTCTTTCAGGTAAAACTCGAAAAAGGGCGCCTCCATCGAGGATCGATACACTGCCCCGGTAGGTACGCCGCTGAAGGTGACTTTGCCAAATCTGCTGGCGAGTTCTTGGCCCGGACCGCGCGCCCAGCCACCGTGGTTCCACGGTCCAAGCACCAGGAAGACTTTATGCTGAGGATCCGTTCGACCGTCTGCGTCTTCCTGCGCGTGTAAGGCAGCGTACTCCGCCTGCGGCCCCCACATGTCCTCCTGGTCCCAGTAGCCGCCAACCTCCAGCGTCGGAACCTCCGGCCTGCCCAGGCTGCGCTCTACCGCCATGCTCTGCCAGAACTTCGTGTACGTCGGTTCTGTAAGGAACCTCCGTGCGGTCGGGAGGCCTGTCATCTTCGCTGAAGCGGCAGCACCTGCGAAGTTTGTGTGGTTCAGAAAAAAGGTGTACTGATCTTCCTGCGAGTCCGGATTCTTGTCACTCTTCTGCGCCTCAAGCTCCTGCACGTAATCGAAGCCATAGGTCTCGCGAAAGGCGCCATTATGGAAGAAGTCATCGCCCAGCCAGACGTCGGTCATCGGCGCCTGTGGACTGATCGCCTTCACTGCCGGATGCGGGTGGATGCCCGCCATGATCGCGAGAAAGCCGGGATAGCTGATCCCCAGCACACCAACCCGGCCCGCGTTGTTGGGCTCCTTCTGCAAGAGCCAGTCGATCGTGTCGCGCGTGTCGGTCGTTTCGTCCACAGCGTTTGGATCCCCCTGGTCAGCCAAGGGCCGGTTCATCACAAACCTGCCGCCTGAACCATATCGTCCGCGGATGTCCTGGTAGACAAAGATGTACCCGCTGGCCGCGAGTTGAGGCTTCCCGCTCTCGATCGCCCGCGCCGTCATGCCGCTGACACCATACGGCGTGCGCTGCATAAGGAATGGCAGCGCTGGGCCAGTCTTCGCGCTGTTCTTCGGCCTGTAGATCACGGTGTGCAGCTTGACGCCGTCGCGCGCCGGGATCAGAACCTCCTGGCGGGTATAGAGCGGCCCAGCGTAGTCCGCGGGCGGGGCTTCGTCCTGCACACCGGCGGGATCGGGAATGAGCGCTGCCTGCTGGCCAGACACTGGCGGTGAGATTATGAGGCCTGCAACGCAGACATACACGGGCGCGAATCGGAGCATAGCGGGCGTGCTCTCCCTACTGACCGGTGAGGTTGCCGGCGCTGGCCGCGCACTGCCATCCCTGCCGCGCGTGCGATCCGTCACAAAAAGGACGCCTTTCGCTCAGGCCACAACGGCAGAGGCTCACCGCGGGCTTGCCGGTCAGGTCCCATTGCTGCCCATCGGCGTCCTTGAGGAGGATGTGCCCTTCCACGCGAAGTGGCCCATTGGGGCGCACGGTAATCACAACCGGTTCATCTGCCAAAATGCTGTCTCCTGAATTCGTCTGAGAGCCCAGCATAGCAGCCACTCGTGGCCCTGGCCTCTATTGCCAGATCGGGGCCAGCTACAGGATGAAAGTTGCCATGGGTCCCTCGCCATAACCCTACGCAGCTTCCGCAAAGTTCGTCTCTACTCCGTCAAGACAGCTCAACCATCAGCTCGTCCACATAGCACCATCCCCACGTTTCACCGGGTTCCACGGAACGCATCACCGCGTGCTTACTTGCATGGAAGTGTTTGGTGGCATGCCTGTTCTTGGAGGAGTCACAGCAGCCTACGTGGCCGCAAAGCAGGCATTCGCGAAGATGCACCCAGGTGTCTCCCATCCGGGTGCACTCCTCGCACCCCGGCG
>CAZZWG010000246.1:0-4800 GCA_964657685.1 Verrucomicrobia bacterium Tous-C9LFEB
AGGGCGAACCGAACTGACTCGCCTCGTAGCGCGCAAAGAAGATGACGCGCCGCGCTTTTTCTGTATAGCGTTCGAACATGCTCCCCCTTCGACCCACCACCCTCGCCCGTGAACCGGAGAGGGCGTGGTCTGCGATGGAAAACCGTGGCCTCCGCGATGTTCTGCGGCGGAAGGGACTGAGTGCCTTGCGAGCATCCAGAAGATTGCTATCCAGTGTAGCCGGGCTTTGCGGGATTGCGAAGCGCGGACCCGCTGGAAGTTTCTAGCGATTGGACGTCTTTGTGGGAAAAGCGTCGCAAACGGCTACCGTGTGCAACCTTTGCAGCAGAAAAGATGAAGCGAAAGTTGCAGAGAGATGGAAACGTCATTGGGGTGTGATGGGTCCGTCGGGGCCGACTTCGATGTAGTCGACTGGAGCGGGTTCGCGGAAGTCGGGGCGGATGCGGGTGTTCCCGTCGATGGCGCCGGCGGCGGGAGCGATGGCTTGCTGGGCATTGAGTTCGGGGCGGAGATCTGGGACTGCGCGGAGTTCGAGGGTGTCGCCGGGTTCCAGGGCGACGTGATGGGCGGTGTAGCGGGTGGCGTTCTGGCCATCGGGGTGGGAGTCGAATTGCGCCGGCGGGAGGGTGTCTGCGGCGGTCCAATGGGCGATGAGGGTGTTGTTGAGGAGGAGGGTGTACTGCGAGGCGCCGCGCCAGGTGTCGTAATACCCGACGGCTATGTCGTAGGTTCCCGCGGGTTTCTGGAGGGTTGTGGTGAGGGTGCAGCCGCTGGGGTCGTGGCACTCGACGGCTCTTCCGCCGGAGGCAGTCTCCCAGGGGGTGACGTCGACCGGTACGTAGCCGCTGGCGTGCATGGATTCGGCTTCGATGCGGTTGTGATCCTGGCCTACGCGGCCCTGGGCGTCAGGGGTGTTCGAGACGCGCTGGAACCAGTTGTTGATGGCGTCGCGCCAGACGAGGGCGTGCCCGGCCTGGAAGGTGAAGAGGTCGTGGACGAGTTGATAGCGCTCGGGGTCGACTTTGGACCGGAGGCTTTCCCATTGCGGCACGTATTCGGCGGCGGCGAGGGCTGCGGTGTAGTGGGTGTCGTAGATGCTTTGGATTAAAGTTTTTCCGCTGTGCAGCCGATAGGTGTAAGGGACGTGGTGGAAGAAGAGGAGGAGGTCGTCGGGGCAGGTTTTGAGGTTTTCATACTGAAGGACGAGTTCCGGCGGATATTGCTGGATGTAGCCGGTGCCGGCGGCGGTGCGGTCCATGCCGATACCGTCTTTTTCGCCGCGAAACCATTGACCCCAGCCGTTGCGCTCGGCGGATTCGATGCCGGGGCCGAAATGGTAGCCGAGGATGTTGGTGAGGGTTCCCATGCCGTTGGGGCCGGTGTAGCTCTCGTAGACGTGCCAGGAGTTGAGTTGGAGGTTTTCGATTGTGTCGACGACCTGGGGGTCGTTGCCCCAGGTGAGGCGGGTCCAGGTGTCGATAATGTCGTGGAGGTCGGCGTTTGGGTTCCAGGCGAGTTTGCCGAAGCCGTAGAGGTTGGCGAGGGCCATAGGGTGGTGCATCCAGTTGGCGTCGAGGCCGACGTTGGTGACGGAGATGAAGCCGCCGGGACGGGGCTGGTTGTTGGTGAGAGGAAAGCGGTGGCTGGTGACGATATCTTTGACCGTGCTGGGTTGACTGTCTACACGGAGATCGGTATCGAGTACGCCTTTCCACATGCTGGGAAGCCAGACCATGTGGCGTTGCTGGCCGGTGTACTCCTGGGAGGCCTGGACCTCAATGGCGACGTTGCTGTGAGGAAGGTTGGCGAAGAGGGGGCTTACGGGCTCGCGGGCCTGGAAGTCGATGGGGCCTTCCTTGATCTGGATGATGACGTTGGGTTCGAACTGGCCGTCGTAACGAACGAAGTTGTCGACACCGGCGCGGGCGCGATCGGCTTTGGGATCGTGCCAGTCGAGGTGATTGTTGTAGACGAAGCCGCGATAGAGGACGACGCCGTGGTGAGGCGCCAGGGCGCGGGCGAGGACGTTCGCGGCATCGGCGGGGGAGCGGCCGTATTGGGACGGGCCTTTGCGGCCTTCGGAGTCGGCTTTCACGGTGAAGCCGCCGAAGTCGGGGATGAGGGTGTAGATCTCGTCGACTTTCTTTTGCCACCAGGCTATGACGGTGGGGTCTTTGGGGTCGAAGGTAGGGAGTTTGCCGACGGTTTGCGGGCTGGTGAGATCGACGGAGAGGGCGAGTTTGACGCCCCAGGGGCGGAAGGCGTCGGCGATGCGGGCGAACTCTCTGAGGTGATCAGTGGTGAGGAGGTCGAGATCGGCGTTGACGTTGTTGATGTTGCAGCCGTTGATGCCGACGGAGGCTAGGAGGCGGGCGTACTGGCCGGCGCGGGTGAGGTCGGGGCGGACGTGGCCGTTTTCGAAGAAGATGGAGCGGCCGGCGTAGCCGCGTTCGATGGTGCCGTTGAGGTTGTCCCACTCGTCGGTCCAGCGGATGGGGGCGGCAGCCCGTTGAAAGACGAAAGTGGGAATGGGCTTTTCTGATGCAACGAGCTCAAGCAGATGAAAGGCTGCATAGAGGCGTCCTTTGGCGAAGGCGTTTTGAAGGATGAGAGATCCGCCTTGGAGATCGGGACGGCGAGAGATCTCGAACCAGTCTCCGCTGAGATCCTGGGGTGGACCGCTTTCGTTAGATGGATAGCCAGCGTTGAGGCGTATTGCGGGCACTTTGTAAGTGAAGTCGTAGGGGACGATGGTGAAACTTCGTCCCAGCATGGATGCCAGGCCTGATCGGAGTTCCTCTGCGGCGGCTTGGTCCGATGGTGATGCCTTTTGGTTGCGGGCTGCCTGGACCATGATCGACGAGGGGAGATCACTGTAGCGTTCCGGATTTGCAATAGGAGCGTAGCGGAGCCAGGCTGCGGAGCCGTCTTCCCCGCGGGCTGGGGAGAGCATGTTCGAGGTGAGCAGGAGGAGAAGAAGAAATCGGAGGAGCGTTCGCTTTGGGGCTAGGTGAGGGGGCACGCGGGATTCCTCCGGGTCCCGAACTAAGTCTTTCGGAAGGAGATGATTGTACGTAGAGAAGGGAAGGGTTAGCCAACCACTCCCGGACGGACTCGACACCGGTCCAAGCAGCCAAATGAACTCGCGTTGCGATAGCTGAAGCGGGTGTAGCAGGGGTGAGGATGCTCCGGGCGGAGTCAGAGCCGTTAAAAACGGGGCACCCGCTGGGGCTCAGGAAGTTGTCTCTATACCGTATGGCGGACAGGACCTGATCCGTTCGCTTGCGTGCAGGGTCAGGGCGGGGTTCTCTATCGGGCGTAAGGGGATGAGGTGTTGAGGCGAAAGGTGGTGTGGCGAAGCGGACGGAGGAGTTTGCGGCGGGACTGATGGGTAAAGTTTCGGGTGTATCGGGGTTGGTGGGGAGAGCTTAGGCGGGCCTGATGGCATCTATGGGAGCTATGTCTAGTTCTGTGGATCTGGTGGAGATGGGAACGGCGGCGATTCGGTTGACGCAGATGGTGAAGGCTGGAGGGTGTGCGAGCAAGTTGGCGCCGGGGACTTTGAGTGAGGTGTTGGGGCGGTTGGCGCGGCAGAGCGATCCGAACTTGATGGTGGGGTTTGAGACTTCGGATGATGCGGGGGTGTACCGGCTGAATGAGCGGGAGGCGCTGGTGCAGACGGTGGATTTCTTTACACCGATGGTGGATGACCCGTTTACCTACGGGCGGATTGCGGCGACGAACGCGTTGAGCGATGTGTATGCGATGGGGGGGCGTGCGATTACGGCGTTGGCGCTGGTTTGTTATCCGCAGGATGGCGATATGGGGGTGTTGGAGCAGATGATGCGGGGTGGGTTGCGCGTGATGGAGGAGGCTGGGTGTGTTGTTGTCGGCGGGCATAGTGTGCGGGATGCGGAGATCAAGTTTGGGTATGCGGTGACGGGGTTGGTGGATCCGGCGCGGGTGATGCGGAATACGGGCGCGACGGTGGGGGATGCGCTGGTGTTTACGAAGGCGTTGGGGACGGGGGTGATCACGACGGCGTTGAAGCAGGGGAAGGCGGAGGCGGGGTGGGTGGAGGCGGCGGTCGGGTCGATGACGTTGTCGAACCGGCGGGCGGCGGAGGTGGCGGTGCGGCCGGAGTCGGGGGTGCATGCGATGACGGACGTTACCGGGTTTGGGCTGATGGGGCATGGGCGGGAGATGGCGTTTGGGAGTGGGGTTGGGTTGGAGATTGCTGCGAGTTCTGTTCAGGTGCTCGATGGGGCGTTGGAGGCGATTCACTTGGGGTGTGTGCCGGCGGGGTTGTTGGCAAACCGGGAGTTTGCGGGGTGTGTCGTTTCGGAGGCTGAGGGAAGTTCTGTGCGGGATGGGTTGCGGACGATTTTGTATGATCCGCAGACGGCAGGGGGGTTGTTAATTTCGGTTTCGGAAGGGAAGGCGGCAGGGTTGGTGGAGGACTTGCGGGCGGTGGGGTATCCGGCGGCGGGGGTGATTGGGCGGGTGGTGGCGAGGCCGGCGCGGATAGTGTTGATGTAGTTTGGGGGCTATGGGTTCTGCCGTGAATGAGGTGCTGCGGGGGCTGCCTGGGGTGGGGCAGGTGATGGAGCGGGTGGAGGTTGGGCGGCTGGTGGGGGAGTTTTCGCGCGAGGCTGTGACGGCGGCTGTGCGGGTGGTGCTGGCGGGGATGCGGGAGCGGGCTTTGGCTGGGGGGGTGTTGGATGTGGCGGAGATGGGGGCGGCGGTGGAGGGGGAGTTGCGGGGGCGGGGGCGGCCTCGGCTGCGGCGGGTGGTGAATGC
>CAZZWG010000247.1:0-4749 GCA_964657685.1 Verrucomicrobia bacterium Tous-C9LFEB
GCCGCCGTCCGCGCCGTAGCCCAGCACAGTGCCTGAGACTCCGGGTGGCCCATCCTTTCGCAACGCGAAAGGGTGGGGTCGCACAGAGCTGAAACCACCACAGCAGCAAGTGGAAATCAACGTCTTCGTAGGGGCACGACTTCAGTCGTGCCATAAAAGCATCCGTAGCAAAGGGGCTTTAAGCCCCTGAGGTCAGCAGGAGAGTCCCGAGTGATCCCGTTTACATATACAAGAGCCGACGCCCCCGAAGCCGCGGTCCACGCCGCCGCCGCCCACAACACCAAGTTCCTCGGCGGCGGCACCAACCTCGTCGACCTCATGAAGTACGGCGTAGAATCCCCCACCGCCCTCGTCGACGTCAACCACATCGGCCTCGACAAGGTCACCGCCTCGGCCGGGGGAGCCAACATCGGCGCCTCCGTCCGCAACTCCGACCTGGCCAACCACCCCGACATCGTCGCCAACTATCCCCTCCTCTCGCTCGCGCTGCTCTCCGGCGCCAGCCCCCAACTCCGCAACCTCGCCACCACGGGCGGCAACCTCCTCCAGCGCACCCGCTGTTACTACTTCACGGACACCGCCTTCCCCGCCTGCAACAAGCGCAAGCCCGGCTCAGGCTGCGGCGCCCTCACCGGCTTCAACCGCATCCATGCCATCCTCGGCCAGACTGACGGGGGTGCCACCTCTCCTCACACCTGCATCGCCACCAACCCCAGCGACATGTGCGTCGCCCTCGCCGCCCTCAATGCCACCATCGAAGTCCAGGGCCCCAAAGGCAAGCGCTCCATCCCCATCCGCGAGTTCCACCGCCTCCCCGGCGACAACCCGGCCCTCGACACCAACCTCCACCCCGGCGAACTCATCACCGCCGTCACCCTCCCCGCCAACACCGCGGCCTTCGCGAAAAACAGCTGGTACCTCAAGGCCCGCGACCGCCAGTCCTACGCCTTCGCCCTCGTCTCCGTAGCCGCCGGCCTGGAACTCGATGGGCAGACCATCAAGTCAGCCGGCCTCGCCCTCGGCGGCGTAGCCCACAAGCCCTGGCACTCGCCCGAAGCCGAACACGCCCTCATCGGCAAGCCCGCCACCGAAGCCACCTTCAACCAGGCAGCCGACATCGCCCTCCGCGGCGCCAAGGGCTACAAAGACAACGCCTTCAAACTCCAGCTAGCCAAAAACTGCATCACCCGCGCCCTCACCCAGGCCACCAGGGGCGCGCAAGCCTAGTCCGTTTCGTCAGGGCCCGGCTTCAGCCGGGCCGTAACAACCGCATTGAGTTGTGCGGCTTCAGCCGCCGGGTCAGCAGACCGAGGTCTGCCCACCGCTCGAACTCCACCGCGCCGCCCGCAACAGGAGATCTCTTTCATGCAAGCCGATCAGGATCAGCAACCAAAACCCCTCCCCCAGCCCGCCCACCGTTACGAGGGCATCGGCAAAGTCACCGGCCGCGCCAAGTACGTCGCCGAGTTCAAAGAACCCTTCCCCACCAAGGACCTCCTCTACGCCTACATGGTCCAGTCCACCATCCCCTCCGGCACCATCACGGCCATGGACACCAAGGCCGCCGAGCGCTCCTCCGGCGTCGTAGCCATCCTCACCCCCTTCAACGCGCCCAAACTTCAGATCGGCAAGCCCCAACCGCCTGCCAAGCGCGCCCTCAAAGTCCTCCAGGACGCCGACGTCGACTTCAACGGCCAACCCATAGCCCTCGTCGTAGCCAAGTCTCTCAATGAAGCAATGGCGGCTGCCACCCTACTGAAGATCAACTACGCCCCCAAGCCGGCCATTCTGAACTTCGACCAGCATCTCGCCGAAGCCCGCTGGCCCAAAACCAGCAGCCGCGAACCCAATGCCCAGAAGCGCGGCGACATGACCAAGGCCCTCGAAGGCGCCGAGGTCAAACTCGAGCAGACCTACATCACTCCCGTCCAGAACCACAATCCCATGGAGCCCCACGCCACCATCGCCTGGTGGAACGGCGAAAAGCTCAACGTCTACGACACCACCCAATACATCACCGGATCCAAGATGTCCCTCGCCCGCATCCTCAACCTCGCCCAGGACGACGTCCACGTCTCCTGCCCCATCGTCGGCGGCGGCTTCGGGTCAAAGGGTTCCGCCTGGTCCCACGTCGTCCTCGCCGCCATGGCCTCCAAGCTCGTCGGCAAGCCCGTCAAAATCGTCCTCGGCCGCGAGCAAATGTTCGGCCCCGTCGGCTGCCGCCCCTCTACCCACAACACCATCAAAATCGCCGCCAATCGCGACGGCCTCATCACCGGCCTCCAGAATGACGCCGTCATCCACGCCTCCGTCCTCGAAGACTTCATCGAAGAATCCGTCGGCGTCACCCGCTACCTCTACCAGAGCGGCTCCAATGAAACCAGCCTCAAAGTCGTCCCTCTCAACGTAGGCGTCCCCACCTTCATGCGCGCCCCCGGCGAGTCCACCGGCACAGCCGTCCTCGAGATCGCTATGGACGAAATGGCCGAGCAGCTCAAGATGGACCCCTTACAGTTCCGCCTCGTCAACTACGCCGAAAAGAACCAGGCCGAAGACAAACCCTGGTCCTCCAAGCATCTCCGCGAGGCCTATCAGCAGGCCGCCGACCGCTTCGGCTGGTCCAAACGCAACGCCACCCCCGGCCAGGTCACCGAGGGCAATGAACTCATCGGCCACGGCATGGCCACCGCCATCTACGGTGCCTATCGCTCCGCCGCCAACGTCACCGCGCGCCTCTCCCCCGACGGCCGCGTCTTCGTAGGCTCCGGCACCCAGGACCTCGGCACCGGCATGTACACCATCATGCAGCAGACCGCCGCGCAGGCCATGGGCATCGACCTCGCCCTCATCGACGTAAAACTCGGCGACTCCACCCTCCCCAAAGCCCCTGTCTCCGGCGGCTCCCAGTCCACAGCCTCCGTTGGCCCAGCCGTCCAGGCTGCCTGCAAACAGCTCCAGCTCAAACTAGGCGACCTCGCCGTAGGCGACCCCCAATCCCCCATCCACGGCGCACTCCCGGAAGACGTCAAAGTCACCAACGGCCGTGTCTTCCTCACCAAGACCCCGAGCACCGGCGAAGACCTCAAAGCCCTCCTCGCCCGCAACGGCAACAAGCCCGTAGAGACCCAGGGCTCCGCCGAAGAAAGCGAAAGCGCCAGCTCCGTCAGCAACATGAGCTGGGGCGCCGTCTTCGCCGAAGTCGCCGTCGATAAGACCACCGGCATGACCCGCGTCCGCCGCATCGTGGCCACCTACGACATCGGCGCCCTCCTCAACAAGAAAACCGGCCTCAACCAGCTCATGGGCGGCATCGTTTGGGGCATCGGCTTCGCCCTCGAAGAAGAAACCCACTTCGACCCCAACACCGGCCGCACCGTCAACGAATCCCTCGCCGAATACCACGTCCCCGTCAATCGCGACGTCCCGCAAATCGACGTTACCGTCCTCGACATCCCCGACACCAAGTTCAGCCCTCAGGGCGCTCGTGGCATCGGAGAAATCGGCATCACCGGCGCCATGGCAGCCATCGCCAACGCCACCTACAACGCCACCGGCAAGCGCATCCGCCACTACCCCATCACCCCGGACAAGCTCCTAACCGCATAAGTTCCTAACCCTGACCGTCATCACCGAAGGGCTCGCACTCCAGCGAGCCCTTTTTCTTTTGCTCCCCACTCAGCATTCCGTCAGGAGCGGACCATGATCGCGAACAAACTCCTTGACACCGGCATTTAATTCACTACTATACGGTTGTGGATCAGCTCGGTACAACCTTCGCCGCTCTCTCCGACCCAACCCGTCGGGCCATGATCGACCGCTTGACCCACGGCCCGGCTTCCATCCACGAACTCACCGAACCCTTCGCCCTCTCGCAGCAAATGATCACAAAACACGTGGCTTATCTCGTGCGGGCGAAGATCGTCAGCAAAAAGAAACGCGGACGCGAAAGTGTCTGCACGCTCAGGCCCCGCGCCATCAAGACAGTCAGCGACTGGGCCGGCAGCTATCGCCAGTTCTGGGAAGAGCGCTTCGACAACCTCGATGCCGTCGTAACTCAAATGAAGAAAGAGGGAAAACAGAAATGACCAACAACACAGTAAATGAAAAAGAACGGATGGTTGTCACCAGAACCTTCGATGCCCCACGCGAACTGGTCTGGAAAGCCTGGACAGACCCGCACTACGTCATGCAATGGTGGGGTCCCAAAGGCTTCACCTCACCGGTCTGCAAAATGGACTTTCGCGTAGGCGGAAAATTCCTCTACTGCATGAAGTCGCCGCAAGGCCAAGAGCTCTGGAACGCCGGCGAATATCACGAAATCATCCCCCACGAAAAGATCGTCTCCTCCATGTACTTCGCTGACGCGGAAGGGAACAAGATCGACCCCGCGCAACTGGGAATAGAGCACGAAGCCATCGACGGTGCCTACGACGTAACCCTCTTCGAGGACCTCGGAAATGGCAAAACGAAACTCACCTTCATCGGCAACGAAACCATGGAGGACGCCACCGAGAGCGGTCAGGTCGAGGGCATGAACCAGATCCTGGATAAAGCAGCGGCAATCATCGCAAAGATAGCGCAGACAAAATAGAAGTCGCCGCTCAGGAAAAGCGAAGTCTCGGCGCGAGAAAGTGCCAAATCGATAACTCGCGCCGAGATGCACCTTTCCTGTCATTCACCATCCACCCGCGGTAATGTTCGTCATATTGTTCATGTAAGTGGACATCGCCTGCGCACAGCCAGGGCAGC
>CAZZWG010000248.1:0-4717 GCA_964657685.1 Verrucomicrobia bacterium Tous-C9LFEB
CTCGGTGGGGTCTGCAATGGGGCCGTGGTCTTCGCCTGCGAAACGGAGGCGGAGGCGGTCCATGAAGAGATAGATGACGGGGGTGGTGTAAAGCGTCAGGGCTTGCGAGACGAGGAGGCCGCCGATGATGGAGATGCCCAGGGGACGACGAAGTTCGGATCCCATGCCGGTGCCGGCGGCGAGGGGAATGGCGCCGAAGAGGGCGGCGATGGTGGTCATGAGGATGGGGCGGAAGCGGAGGATGGAGGCTTCGAAGATGGAGTCGCGCGTGTTCTTGCCCTGGGTGCGTTCGGCGTTGAGGGCGAAGTCGATGACCATGATGCCGTTCTTTTTTACGATGCCGATGAGCAGGACGATGCCGATGATGCTCATGACGTTGAGGTCGTTATGAGTGATTTCGAGGGCCAGGACGGCACCGAGGGAGGCGGGCGGGAGGGTAGAGAGGATGGTGAGGGGGTGGATGAGGCTTTCGTAGAGGATGCCGAGGACGATATAGACGGCGACGATGGCGGAGATGATGAGGTAGGGCTCGGTCGAGAGGGATTGCTTGTAGGCCTGGAGGGTGCCGGCGAACTGGCCGTGCACGGAGGGGGGCACGCCCATGTCCTGTTCGATCTCGGTGATGCGCTGGGTGGCCTGGCTGAGGGAGATGTTGGTGGGGAGGTTGAAGCTGACGGTGGCGGAGGGGAAGAGGCCGGTGTGGTTGACCGCGAGCGGCATGGTGGAGGGCGCATATTTGACGACGGAGGCGAGGGGGATGGGGCCGCCGCCCTGGGTCGGAATGAGGTAGGTATTCTTGAGACCGTCGGGGGTCTGCCAGTACTTGGGGGAGACTTCGAGGACGACGTAGTACTGGTTGAGCTCGGAGTAGATGGTGGAGACTTCGGCCTGGCCGAAGGCGTCGTAGAGGGTGCTGTCGATGATCTGGGGCGTGAGGCCGAGACGGGCGGCGGTGGTGCGGTCGTAGGTGAGCAGCGCCTGAAGACCATGGTTCTGCTGGTCGGTGTTGGCGTCCTGGAACATGGGGTCTTTCTTCATGCGGGAGAGCAGGACGGGGCCGTACTTGGCTAGGTCTTCGGTGGTTTCGGCTTCGAGGGTGTACTGGTAGAGCGCGTTGCCCTGCCGTCCGCCGATGCGGATGTCCTGGCTGGCCTGGAGGAAGACATTGGCGCCGGAGACTTTGGCGAGCTGGGGACGAAGGCGGTTGATCACTTCGGCGGCGGAGCTGTGTTTGGGGCGCTCGTTGAGGGGCTTCAGGGCGATGTAGGCGAAGCCGCCGTTGGTTGCGCCCTGGCCGCCGGTGAATCCCATGACGTTTTGTACGCCGGGATCATTTTTGATGATGGCGACTGCCTGCTGGACGGCTGTACGCATGGCATAGAAGGAGGTGTCCTGGGGACCCTGCATGCCGCCCTGGAGGGAACCGATGTCCTGCTGGGGAAAGAAGCCTTTGGGGACGGTGTAGAGGAGGAAACCGTTGAGGCCGAGGGTGCCGAGAAAGACGAGAAGGACTAGGGCGGGGTTATCGAGAACCCAGATCAGGGTCTTGCGATAGAAGCCGACGATGGCGTCGAACATGCGCTCAGACCACTTGTATACGCGTCCGTGTTCTATTTCATGCTCGGGCTTGAGAAGGCGGGAGCACATCATGGGGGTGGTGGAGAGGGACACGAGAAGGGAGACGAAGATGGCCGCGGCGAGGGTGATGGCGAACTCGCGGAAGAGGCGGCCGATGATGCCGCCCATCAGCAGGAGGGGGATGAAGACGGCGATGAGGGAGATGGAGATCGACATGACGGTGAAGCCGATCTCTTCCGCGCCGACGAGGGCGGCCTCGATGGGGCCGAGTCCCAGTTCGAGGTGGCGGGAGATGTTTTCCATGACGACGATGGCGTCGTCGACGACGAACCCGGAGGCGATGGCGAGGGCCATGAGGGAGAGGTTGTCGAGCGAGAAGCCTGCCAGGTACATGATGGCGCAGGTGCCGATGAGGGAGACGGGGACGGCGACGGCGGGGATGAGGGTGAAGCGGATGTTGCGGAGGAAGAGGAAAACGACGAGAACGACGAGGATGACGGAAATAATGAGGGTGCGCTCGATGTCGGAGACGGAGGCGCGGATGGTGGTGGTGCGATCGATGACGGTGACGAGGTGTTCGCCGACGGGGATGGTGGCCTCGAGCGAGGGTATGGCGGCCTTGATGAGATCGACAGTGGTGATGATGTTGGCGCCGGGCTGGCGGAAGATGAGGAGCTGGACGGAGGGCTTGCCGTTGAGGAAGCCGGCCTGACGGACACTTTGCTGGCCGTTGGTGACGCTGGCGACGTCAGAGAGGCGGACGACGGCGCCGTTATGGTAGCCGACGACGAGGGGTTTGTAGGCGTCGGCTTTCGAGATCTGGTCGTTGGCGAGGATGTCGGCGGTGCGTTCGCCGTTGGAGATCTGGCCCTTGGCGAGGTTGGAGTTCTGGCCGCTAATGACCTGTTGGACCTGGGGAAGGCTGATGCCGAAGCTGGCGAGCTGGTCGGGGTTGGCGTCGACGCGGACGGCGGGGAGGCTAGCGCCCACAGCGAGGACTTCGCCGACGCCGGTGATCTGGGACACGCGCTGCTCGATGACGGTTGAGGCTTCGTCGTAGAGGGTCGGGACGTCGTAGACGTCGGATTGAAGGCCGAGGACCATGATGGGGGCGTCGGCTGGGTTGACTTTGCGGTAGGTGGGATTGGCGGGAAGGTTGGCGGGGAGATAGGCGCGGGCGGCGTTGATGCCGGCTTCGACGTCGCGGGCGGCGCCGTTGATATCGCGGGAGAGATCGAACTGAAGGGTGACGTTGGTGGAGGAGAGCGAGGAGGAGGAGGTCATCTCGGTGACGCCGGCGATGTGACCGAACTGCCGTTCGAGGGGTGTGGCGACGGAGGAGGCCATGATGTCGGGGCTGGCTCCGGGGAGCGAGGCGGCGACGGAGATGGTGGGGAAGTCGACCTGCGGAAGAGGGGAGACGGGGAGGACGACGAAGGCGATGGCGCCGGCGATGGCGACGGCGACGGTGAGGAGGGTGGTAGCGACGGGGCGCTCGATGAAGACGCGTGAGGGGTTCATGCGGTCACCTGGAATGTGGCGGCAGCTGAAGTTGTGGCATTGGGTAGCCTTGTCAGGCTTACCTCAGCGGCTAAAGCCGCAGGGCGGAGGGGTGCTTTATGGCACGGCTGAAGCCGTGCCCCTACGTATCTTTGCCTTCCTTCCACTGTGTGCTTGGGCGAGCTGGACGCGGGTCTTACCCTTGTGTGCTTAGGCGAGCCGAACGCGGGTCTCTCCGCTGCGCGCTTTGCGCTCCGGTCGAGATGACAATCCTGGTGGTCGGGTTGCGAACAGAGCAGAGGCATCAGGCGTGCTCCAGTTTGCGTTGTTTGGGGCTGCCCTGGGGGTGGTTGTCTGGGTTTTCTATGGTGCTCTTGTTGGTTTTGCGGCCGGCGAGGCGTTCGGCTATGCGGTCGAAGAAGATGTAGATGACGGGGGTGGTGTAGAGGGTGAGGACCTGACTAAAAAGAAGGCCACCGACGATGGTGACGCCGAGCGGACGGCGGAGTTCGGAGCCTATGCCGGAGCCGAAGGCCAAGGGGAGGCCGGAGAGCAGGGCGGCGAGGGTGGTCATCATGATGGGGCGGAAGCGGAGGAGGGAGGCCTGGTAGATGGATTCGGTGGAGCTTAGGCCCTGGTGGCGTTCGGCGTCGAGGGCGAAATCGACAATCATGATGCCGTTCTTCTTCACGATGCCGATAAGGAGAATAATGCCGATGATGGCGACGATGTCGAGGTCGAGGTGAAAGAGTTCGAGGGCGAGGAGGGCGCCGACGCCGGCGGAGGGGAGGGTGGAAAGAATGGTGATGGGGTGGATGTAGCTCTCGTAGAGGACGCCGAGGACGATGTAGACGGTGACGAGGGCGGCGAGGATGAGGAGGCCTTCGTTGGACTGAGAGCCCTCGAAGGCGGAGGCGGTGCCCTGGTAGTTGGCGACGACGGAGGCGGGGAAGTTGGCGTTATTGACGACCTTGTTGATGCTGTCGAGGGCCTGGCCCAGGGAGTAGCCGTGGGCGAGGTTGAAGCTGACGGTGACGGCGGGGAACTGGCCCTGGTGGTTGATGGAGAGGGCTTCGTTGGTGGGCTCGAAGTGCATGAAAGCGCTGAGCGGGACGGGGTTGGCGGTGTTGGTGGCGCCGGTACTCGAGCCTGAGGAGGATCCACCGCCGCCGGAGGAGCTTGTTGAAGCGGCGCCGCCGGTGGTCGCCGTGGCAGCGCGCGTGGTGCCGCTGGCGGAAGTGTTGGCGCTGGAGCCGATGCCGGTGGCGGAGGTTCCAGTCAGGGCGGTACTGCGGCCGGTACTGGAGGAAAGGGCGGAAGTGCCAACCGCGCTGCCCGTATTGGATGTGGTGCTGATGTTGCCGGAGCTAAGGGCAGAGGTGGTGGAGGCGTTGGTGTTGATGCCGGCGGTGGAGGACGGGGAGAGGAGGGCGTTGCCGGAAGATGCGCCGCCGCCTGCGCCCGCGCCGGAGGAGGTGCCGGCGGACTGGGAGGCGACTGCCGTGGAGCCACCGCTGCCGCTGGATTGGACGTAGATGTCGTTGAGGCTGTTGGGGTGTTGCTGGAACTGCGGAAGGGTCTCCAGGATGACGTGATATTGGTTCACCTGGGTGTACATGGTGTTGACCTGGCGCTGGCC
>CAZZWG010000249.1:0-2354 GCA_964657685.1 Verrucomicrobia bacterium Tous-C9LFEB
CCCTTCCCCGAAGCCGCCATGATGATGACCTTCGTCAACATGGACGCCCCCGGCATCACCATCCTCCCCACCCACCGCGTCGTCTTCGGCCTTCCTGACTTCAACGGTCGCCGCTTCGCCCACGAGGCCGAACGCCTCTTCACCGTCGAAGAAATCCCCTCCACCCCCGACGGCCACTACCCCGGCGAAAACACCCTCCTCAAGCGCCTCAACGACACCGCCGGCGTCGCCTTCATCGCCGCCACCCGCGACGGCGACTTCCTCCTCACCCCCAAACCCGACGCCGTCGCCCAACTCGCCGCCACCCAAAGCCCCCGCCAGACCCAGCTCGACGTAGTCCAACTCCACAAACTCGCCCTCGAACAGCTCCTCCACCTCAACGAAGACACCGTCCGCGCCGGCAACCACGTCCGCTACGTCCGAGAAGCCCACGACGCCCTCCAGCAGGTAGGCTGCGGCAACGCCGACATCGCCTTCCTCATCAAGCCCGTCACCCTCGCCCAAATGAAAGACATCTCCCTAAACCTGGAAGTCATGCCCCAAAAATCAACAGACTTCTACCCCAAACTCCTCAGCGGCCTCGCCATGTACGCCCTCGATTAAGAAGCCGATCAGTTCAAAACACTTCGGCATCAGAATCAAATTCGTGCCCAGAATCCTAAGCTCTTAGCAAGCAAGACTCCGCCAACCGGCCGCCCTAGTACAACTTCGAAAACGGACACGAATGGGAAGGGTGGGGCTTCAGCCCCACCGTAAAGCGCCGGAAGATCACGCGGCTTCAGCCGCTGAGGTCCGCCTGACACTCTCCAGAAGACACACCTCCACAGCCTTCTGCGACCAACAGCCCGCTCTACAATGCCCTCATGCCAGCCGATCCAACCTTCAACTACCGCGGCGAATATGACGAGAACTGGCCGCTTCCATCGCACCTGTCGCAGGAACAATACAGCCATGTCTTCTTCCGCCCGGACGCGCATTTCATCGACGGGCAAATCGTACCGCGCGTACTCGGCGACTACACGCACAGCCGCACAGTAGGCTCGCTGCTGGGTCTCGTCTACCCCGTCTGCAACTCGGACGGCTTAACGGCCCTGCTAAGCATTCGCCTGCAAACAGCCCCCACACGCATCCGCGTCTGCGATCTCGCCATCCTCAACGCAAACGCCCCTCGAGAGCAGGTCCCCACCGTTCCGCCCCTTCTCTGCATCGAGGTCCTCTCCCCAGGCCAGTCGCCCGTCGAGGAACGCGACACCCTCTCCGATTACCTCGCCATGGGCGTTCGGAACATCTGGCTCATCGACCCCACTGAACAGGGCGTTTTCACCTTCGACAGCCAAGGGCTGCAAAGAGCGGATCCCACTCACATGCTCTTTCCGAACACGGCGATCCATCTCGACCTCACCGAAGCCTTCGCCGCCCTCGACTGACTGCCCCTTCCCCTTTTCACTCTCGCGATCCACCAAAGCGCAAGCCCCTCCGCAACATCCCGCCAGTAAGCGCGCCGCAACTCACTTCACCCGCCGCCCTACTTCTGCTGAGCAGGGGGAAAGAACTCGGTCAGCGGCCGCATAGACTCCTCACGCCAGTCCTCCGGCATAAGGATCAGGCTGCGCCTGGGCGGCAGGTACCAAAGCAGCATCCGCGCCTGCCTCCCCGCAGTCTCACGATCCGGAAACTCACTCAGCTTCTTACTGATCACCAGGTTGCGCGACACCACAAGACCCGGATTCAACAACAGCGCAATCCGCGGCTGCGCCATCATCCAACCGTCTCGAAGGTGCTGAAACAGCGCACGAGCCGTGTACGGCGCCAGAAAACTACTCGCCGGAGAGCCAACGAAGACCTTCTGCCCCGCCTTCATGGAGATCTCCTCCAAACCTCCCGACCCCATCCCCGCTCGATCCGCTCTCGCAAGCTCTTCCAGGTCAGTGCGATCACCCTTCCACGAGTCATACTCCAGCATGCTGCCCAGCATGCCCATCGGAAAGACAAAGATCGGTTCCGCGGCCTCAGGCGAAGCAAACACAGCCACGCCCAAACCCTGCTCAACAACGCTTCGCGCCACATTGCCCAAAGAATTCGACGCACAGGCGCCGCCGGCCTGGGCAAATGCATGCGCAGGTAAGGAAAGGAATCGGGGCCGCGAAAGCTCGCGGCAACCTCAAGCGATGCAAACCAGACACACGGAAAGAAGGCAGCGAACCAGGCCTCATCCCGGTCAGCCGGAGCAACTTCGGCAAGCTCAAAAAGATGCTGCGTCTGTGCGAGATCGAACATGCGCGCCCGATCCTCTACGAACGTCCTGACCGACTCCACCCTTTCCATAGACCTCCCTGTCTGCCCTGCCCTGCATC
>CAZZWG010000249.1:2454-3537 GCA_964657685.1 Verrucomicrobia bacterium Tous-C9LFEB
CCACTGCCCAGCCATCTTTTTCGCCGCCTCCGCATTCGACTTCGCCTCAGCCTCATGGTGCAGCCGCCGCGCCAGGTCCGCATACGCCGCCACACCCTCAATCGCCTTCAGGCTCAGGTTGCTGTTATGCGCCACATGCCCCGCAAAATCATCCGTGGTCAGCTGGTTCTCCGGATCCAACCCATGCTCCCGCAGAAACGCCGCCCACTGCGTCAACTGCGGCCAATACTTCTCCGCCAACGCCGCACTCCCCTCCTTCTGCGCCAGCGCGTCCACCAGCACCAGCATGTTGCCGCTCTCCTCCACCGGCATCTGGTCCTCTTCCGTCTTCTCCCCACCGCCATACATCTGCCCATTCGCCAGCGGAAACTGCCCCAGGTCATGCGGCGCAAACGGAAAGTGCCACCGGTTCGGCAGCGCCGAGTACGCCAGCACCGGCAGCACCTCCGCCTCCAGCAGCTTCGGATTAAAGAACAGCAGCATCGGCGACGCCGGATAAATCACATCCACCGTAGCCGTATCCCCATTCGAAAAGTTCTCCTTCTCAAACAGCATCGGCCGCCCCTCGTTATCGGCCACCAGCGCCCGCGCCGCAATCGACTGCCGGTACGCCAGCGCACACAGGTACGCATAATGCTCCCCACCCACCTTCGTCAGGTCCGCCATCAACTCCCGGTCAAAACTCTCCCCCTTCGCCTCCAGCGCCGGCAACTCCCGCTCCGCCGCATCCAGCATCTCGCTCACGGGCATCCGGTTTCGCTGCCAGTACGGCCGCAGGTTCGACCCCAGGTACTGGATCGCATACTCCTCCGTGTAGCTCACCGACACATGCCGCGCCACCGCCGTCCCCCCAACCTCACCAAACGGCAGCACCGCCTCCAGGCTCGGTGCCCGGTTCTCCCGCACCGGCTCCCCGATCGCGTCCGCGCCCGCCATCGCCCTACCCTGCGCAAACGCCTCAAGCTCACCTTCCGCAATGGCCGTCTCCGCCGCCTCGTCCTTCGGCACCGCCAGGTGGAAATACCCCCAATCCACCCGCAGATCATCCCCTGACCGGTTCAACACCGCCTGGTCCCGCGTCCC
>CAZZWG010000249.1:3637-4716 GCA_964657685.1 Verrucomicrobia bacterium Tous-C9LFEB
CCCGCAAACTTGTAAACCGTGTGCGTGGGCATCACCTGGACCGACGTCTGCTCCATCGCCGCGGCATCCCGCGGCCCCTGCCCCATCAGCCGCATGGCCGTCCCATCCACGCGAACCAAACTCACCACCGGCTGCGGATGCCCCGTCCAGTGCCGCGTCGGTCCATCCGTCAGCTTGTCATCATCCGACCACACACTGAAGTAAGGATTATGCGTAATCAACGGCACCGCCGGCGGCCGCTCCATGCCCTGCGCCCCCGCCGCCATCGCCCCACCCAACACCACACCCGACACAGCCCAACCGCACCACCGTAACGTTTCCATCCAGCCAAATCCTCGTTTTTCCGAACTTCAAAGCACCGTCGCAAAGCAACACAAGCAGCTTACACAAGTAAGCGCTTACAACCCTCGCGCCCGTCATCCCCAGATCTCCGTAAAACGCAATACGCTAAAGTGGCATCAGGCGGAATCCATCATGGCGACCACACCGTCCCTGCTCTCCATCACCGAATACCTCGGCACCAGCTACCACCCCGATGTCGACTTCGTCGAAGGCGAAATCAAGGAGCGCAACGTGGGCGAGTACGAGCACAGCAAGATCCAGAGCCTCCTCGTCTTCCTCTTCACACTAAACGAGAAGCAATGGGGAACAAACGCCCTCGTCGAACAGCGCATCCGCGTCAATCCAAACCGCGCCCGCGTCTGCGATCTCGTCATCCTCCGCAAAGACGCTCCCCGCGAAAGCGTCATCACCACCCCACCCCTCCTCTGCATCGAGATCCTCTCCCCCGAGGACCGCCTCCCCCGCGCCAAAGAAGTCCTCGCCGACTACCTCACCATGGGCGTCGAAAACCTCTGGCTCATCGACCCCCTCCGCCGCGCCGCCTTCACCTACAACGCCGCAGGCCTCCACGAAGCCGACCCCACCGCCCTCATCATCCCCAACACCCCCATCCATCTCGACCTCACCGAAGCCTTCGCCGCCCTCGATTAGCCCCGGTCCACTTCTCCTGGAGGAGCGCCAGCAGACCCAAGCCCCACCCCCCGCATCAACCCCTCCAGCGTCGCCATCGGATCCGT
>CAZZWG010000250.1:0-4658 GCA_964657685.1 Verrucomicrobia bacterium Tous-C9LFEB
GGAGATGCGGGGGCGGGTTTCGAGTGTGAACTGGCTGTTCTTGGGGGCTTCTAACGAGTTTGGGGAGTATGAGAGCGGGTTGACGGCGCACTGGTTTGGGGCGGTGCGGGCGGTGGTGCTGGGTGGGGTGGGCAGTATGGTGGTTACGGGGTTGTGGAGCGTGTTTTTTCCTGCGCTGCGGAAGGCCGATAAGTTGACGGCGGAGGATTTGATTGCGGCGGAGCGGGAGTTGAGTGAGGCGGAGCCGGTTGGGTGAGGCTGAACCGTTTGTCGGTATCCCTTTCTGATGCAGGCGCGCAGATCTGTCATAACATACAAGCAAGGTGATGAGGGAGGACTGCGATGTCTATCACTACGATCTCAGCCCGCGAATTTGCCCGCGATCTGGCGCAGGCGAAGCGTGCAGCTACAGCGGGTCCAGTCTTTGTCACTGATCGTGGCAAGCCGACTTTTGCCTTGCTGAAGATTGAGGACTATTACAGGCTTGCCGGGGAAGGGCCGAGAAGCCTGCTTGCGGTGATGGATTCCTTGCCCCGTGGAGACTTCGAGTTCGAGCCTCCACGTTTGGACAGTATGGAACTGAAGCCGGCGGAGCTGGAGTAGTGTTTCTGCTGGACACCAACGTGATCTCGGAGTTGCGGGCGGGCAAGCCAAGAGCCTCAGCGGAGGTGCGGCGCTGGGCGGCGAGCGTACCCGCAAATCAGTTCTACCTTGCTGCTGTGACCATCCTTGAACTGGAGCTTGGCGTGCTCTCGATGGAGCGGAGAGATGCTCGACAGGGTCAGAGCCTGCGGAGCTGGCTGCAGGCGGTCCTCCAGGAGTTCTCATCGCAGGTCATACCCTTTGGGACGACAACTGCGATTGCATGCGCGGCGATGCATATTCCAGATCATCGTTCGGACCGGGATGCGATGATTGCCGCTACGGCGAAGGAGCATGGCTATACGGTCGTGACCCGCAACACCGACGACTTCCTTGGTTGCGGGGTGCAGTTGCTGAATCCGTGGCTTGCGCCGGCTTAGGCAGTTGGATGTAAATCAGCAACAACATGTTCAGGAACGCGATAAAAGCGCTCTTAACTTGAAGTCCGCATTTCTGCTGCAACTTCCTGGATGGCTTTCTCTGGAATGCCATGGGCTTTCAGCCTGCGGCTAAACTCCTCCACGGTGCTGTCCTTCGCGCGTTGGGCCTCTCTCTCAGCAAGATGTTGGCGAAGACCGTTGGAGATGTAGGCGCGAATGAGGGCCTGGTAGCCTCCAAAGCCCAGAGATGGCGCGATCTCTTTGAGATCTTCGATGACGTGCTCAGGGAGCCTGAGGGAGATCAGGGTCATCTTCTTTTCGGATTGCATATTGCGCTGGATGCGTTCACTCATCTTCATAGCGTCTTCTTTCTGATGTGTCCGCCAGACGCGCGGAAATAAGGCGTAGGACGTCGCCAGCCCGGACAACGTGGACTACGTAGAGGAGCCGGAAGTCTGTACCCAATCCTATGCACGCCTGCCGTGCTTCGGACTCGGGGCTGGCGTCTTCGTAGCGGGCGAGCGGATCGAGGAACGCTTCTCGCGCCTGCTCGAAACGGATGCCATGGAGCACCGTGTTGCGAGCGGCCTTGTCGCTGTCCCAAACGAAGATTTGGCCGTCCAGCGTCGAGAAGACGTCCGTATAGCTATTGTATATACACGATGTAAACGGCTTCTTGATTAGATAGGGTCGAGAAGCCGTGCGGGGGACCAGGCCGGCTACATGACGCGGTTGTTGGCGATGATTTGTTTGTAGAGCATGGAGCTTAGTTTGGGCGTGCGTTTTTGGGTTTTGAAGTCGACGTAGGTGATGCCGAAGCGTTTTTCGTAGCCGTCGGCCCACTCGTAGTTGTCGAGGAGGCTCCAGAGGAAGTAGCCCTTGACGGGGACGCCTTCGGCGACGGCGCGTTGGAGTTGGGTGAGGTAGTTGCGGAAGTACATGACGCGGTCGGTGTCGTAGATGTGGCCGTCGGGGGCTACGACGTCGGCGGAGGAGCAGCCGTTTTCGGTGATGTAGAGGGCCTTGGGTTTCCAGAGCTCGTAGGTGAGTTTGGGGCCCCAGTAGAGGGCTTGTGGGCCTACGGTGAGCCAGGGGCTGAACATGGCGGGGTAGGACGAGGGGTTGGGGACGACGGTGTAGCCGGCTTCGGAGTCGTCGGCGCGGACGTAGGTGGGCTGGTAGATGTTGGTGCCGACGAAGTCTAGTGGGGAGCCGATGAGGCTCATATCTTCCGGGGTGAATTGGGGTGCGTTGGGGCCTAGTTTCTTCAGGTAGAGGTCAGTGTATTTGCCGCTGAGGATGACGCCGAGGTAGCGGGCGTTTTCTTCGCGCATGCCTTTGCGGGCGGCTTCGACTTGTTCAGGGGTATCGATAACAGGGACGATGGCGCGAGGGTTTTCGGCGAGGCCGACCATCGCAGTGGGAACGCTGGCGCGGATGGCGCGGACGGCCATGCCGTGGCCGAGAACGGCGTAGTGGGCGGCCTGCGCGTGGCGCTTGGGACCGACCTGGAGGCCGGGGGCGTGGGTGCCGTTGCCGTAGCCGAGGTCGATGAAGGTGCTGATCTCGTTGGTGGTCATGAAGTGCTTGACCTGTGGCTGGAGCTTGCCGGCGATGTAGCCTGCGTAGTCGGCGAAGGCTTTGGCGGTGTCGCGATTTTCCCAGCCGCCGCGGTCCTGGAGGGGTTGGGGGAGATCCCAGTGATAGAGGGTGGCGTAGGGCTCAATGCCGTGCTGGAGGAGGGTGTCGACGACGCGGCGGTAGAAGTCGACGCCAGGCTGGTTAGGGGCACCCGTGCCTGTGGGGAAGATGCGGGACCAGGCAATGGAGAAGCGGCAGGTTTTGAGGCCGAGGTCCTGCATAAGTTGAACGTCTTTGGCGTAGTTGTGGTAGAAGTCGTCGGCTACGTCGCCTGTGTCGCCTGCGTGGGTCTTGCCGGGGGTGTGGGAGAAGGTGTCCCAGATGGTGGTGCCGCGGCCGCCTTCTTTGACGGCACCTTCGACCTGGTAGGAGGCGGTGGCGGAGCCCCAGAGGAAGCCTTGCGGGAAGGAGAGGTTGGCGGCGGTGAGGGCCTGGGCTTCGGCCTGGGGAGTGGCGGCGGGGAGGGCGGCGGCTGCGGTGGATCCGGCGATGAGATGGGCGAAATTGCGGCGGGTGAGTTTGAGGGACACTGCATCTCCTGGTGTGGAACTGGATCTGGATTCGGGGCGCGTGGCGCGTGGGCTATCGGGAGCAGAGTAAACGAATGGCGAAACGATTGTCTTAAAGATGTGCGGGAGCCCCCAATGGAAGCTCGCCGGCGGCGAGAAGGGCGCGCGTCGCGGAGGTGATTTTGGTTGCAAGAACGTTAGTCCGGCAGGGGGCGAGCGTGCTATTTTGTTGGACATACCTAACCAGCCGAGCAACCGGGTATTGAATTCAGCCCAGGAGCTCAAAAGATGTCCTTCCGTTCGCTCGCCCTTTGTGCGTCCGCTGCACTTGCCTTTACGTTCGCTGCCCATGCGCAAGCACCGTCGGGGGCTCCCGCGGGGGCTCATGGTGTTTGCAACGATGGCACCTACTCGATGGCTGCGTCGAAGAGCGGAGCCTGTGCGGGCCACAAGGGGGTGAAGAGCTGGTTTGTGGCGGGTGCGGCTGCGCCGGCTAGCGCTGCTCCGGCTCCCGCAGCGGTTCCGGCGCCCTCGCAGAGTGGTGGTGGATCGGGTCCGTCGGCGACTTCACGCCCGGCACCTGCGGCTGCTTCTGCGCCGAGTGCGGCTACGGCTGCGGCCCCGGCACGGACGCAGGCAGCGGGTGGAGGGAATGGGCAGGTTTGGGTGAATACTTCGACGAAGGTTTACCACTGCCAGGGTGACCGAAGCTATGGGACGACGAAGGCCGGGAAGTATATGAGCGAGGCAGATGCGAAGGCTGGGGGAGCACGGCCGGCTTATGGGAAGGTTTGCACGAAGTAGGGGTTGCGAAGGCTGTCTTTGCGCGTTGCTCTGGAGCGGCTGTGAAGGCCCTCGTGGGGCAGCGCGCAGGACGCAGGTCTCTCCACTGCGCTGACCTTGTCAGCTCCGGTCGAGATGACAGGGTGTAGGCGATGTCAGCTCGGTCGAGATGACAGGGCGTGGGTGTATGCCAGCTTCGGTCGAGATGACGAGGTATGAGGCGGCTCAGTATTGGCCGTAGCGGCCTTTGGTGGAGTCGAGGAGTTTTTGGGAGTCGTAGGCTACGCCGTCTTTGAAGATGAGTTCTGTGTTTTCGATGTCGTTGATGTTACGGGTGGGGTCGCCTTTGACGATGACGAGGTCGGCGTTTTTGCCGGGAGCGATGCTGCCGATTTGCTTGTCGCGGCCGAGGTAGATGGCGCCGTTGAGGGTGGCGATTTTGAGGGCTTCCACGGGGGTGAAGCCGGCGTCTACGAGGAGTTCGACTTCGCGCTGGTCGCCGTAGCCGGGGAGGACGCCGCCGTCGCCGGTGGGGTCGGGGCCGGCGAGAAGGAGGCCGCCTGCGGCTACGAATTCGCGTTCGAGGGCCATGCCGTTGCGGAAGTTGGCGGCGCGGTCAATGGCGCCGGGTTGTGGTGTCGAGGCCTGGCGCATGAGTTCCAGGTTGCGGGTCATGAGGTAGTCGTTGCGGGTGGTGCTCGTC
>CAZZWG010000251.1:0-4643 GCA_964657685.1 Verrucomicrobia bacterium Tous-C9LFEB
AGGATGTTGGCGTCGAGGATGGTGCGGGCGGAGCCTTCGAGATTGCCGGTGGCGATCTTCTTGATGAAGCGGGGGACGTCGATGTGGGTGGGGCAGGCGGTCGTGCAGGGAGCGTCGAAGCAGAAAAGGCAGCGGTTGGCTTCCACCGTGGCGGCGAGGGGATCGAAGGGTGGATGGAGGTCTTCGAAGCGGGCACTGATTTCGGGGGAGTGCGGGGCCTGTGCGTGGAAGCTCGCAGGTTGAGGTTGGGCCGTTGCCGGGCCCGATGCGTTGGCAAGGTTGAGAGCTATCGTCTCCAGCGAGGCACCTGCTCTTGTTGTGTGGTGAGAGAACGATTATGCCACTGGATTGCCTGGGATGCGATGGTCCTTTGCCCAGAGGTCGGGAGATTGGCCTGTGATCCATTCCATGGTTCGTTCGGCGGTACGGCCGAAGGCTTCGGCGGCCTGCTGGAGGTGGAGGCGGTCGGTGTCTTCTGCGCGGTTGTGGCTGAGGCCGCGGAGGGACTGGACGAACATCATGCCGGTAGGTATGCCGAGGCGGGCGACTTCGGCGGCGTCGTGAAGGGGGCCTGAGGGGAGTTGCTCGCTGGTGCCGGTGAGTTCGCGGATGGATTCGTCGCAGAAGGCGATGAGGGCGGGGTGGAAGGCGATGGGTTCGATGGACCAGATCTTGGCCCACTCGACGGTGCAGCCCTCTTCGATGGCGAAGCGTTCGCTGGCTTCGCGGGCTTCGCGGAGCATGGTGGCGAGGGTGTCGGCGTCGAGGTCGCGTAGGTCGAGGGTGGCTTCGCAACGGCCGACCACGGCGGTGGGGATGCCGGGGTACGTCTTGACGCTGCCCATGGTGGCTACGCTTCCGGGATGTTTGGTAGCGATGGTGCGGATTTCGAGGGCGAGTTTGGCGGTGGCGGCGAGTGCGTCGCGGCGGACGTTCATGGGGGTTGAGCCGGAGTGGGCCTCTTGACCGCTGAAGGTGATGGCCCAGCGTTCTACGCCCTTGGTGCCCTGGACTACGCCTAGGGGTTTACCGGCCTCTTCGAGGATGGGACCTTGCTCGATGTGAAGTTCCAGGTAGGCGGCTATGTTTTTTTGTTCGGCCGTGGCGTTCCCGATATCCGCGATGTCTATGCCGTGGCTGGCCAGGGTGGCTTCGAGGGTGGTGCCTTCGTGGTCGGTGCGGACGCGGTCCTGCTCGATGGTGTGGGTGCCGGCGAAGGCGGAGGAGCCGAAGAGGCTGCGGCCGAAGCGGGCACCTTCTTCGTCGGCCCAGTCGACGAGGCGGACGGTGCAGGGTGGGGTGCCGTAGCGGCGGTGAATGGCGGTGAGGACTTCGAGGCCGGCGAGGACACCGAGGCAGCCGTCGAGCCAGCCGCCGTTGGGGACAGAATCGAGGTGGCTACCGAGGACGAGGGCGCGTTCGGATTGACCGGGGAGGGTGGTCCAGTGGTTGCCGGCGGCGTCAAAGTGCTGTTCTAAGGGGAGGTCCGCGAGTTTGGAGCGGAACCATTCGCGAGCCTGAAGCCAGACGGGGGACCAGGCTACGCGTTGGGCGCCGGAGTCGTTGCCGGTGAGGGTGCGGAGTTCGTCGAGATGTGCGAGGACTGCTTTGGCATCGACCATGACTCAAGGTCGACGGGGTAGCGTGGGCTTGTCAAGCAGATGGGGGAGGTTCGTTGGCGGGATTGGAAGCAGGGAACGGGCCGCGAGGCGTTCCGGTACCCTGATACTGTGCGTTTGAACGGATTTCGGATCGGCCGTGCTCAGAGGGTGGCGGCTGCCTTCTTGCTGATTTTGCTGGGTGAATGTCTTTGGGTGATTGCGCATCAGCCGTTGAACTCTGATGATTACCGCTACGCGCGGTGCGGGCGGGAGATGTGGGAGCGGCCTTCGCCGTTGCAGGGTTACTTCACGACGTGCGGCAATTTGAATGGGGACGGAACGCTGGCGTACCGTGTTGCAGGCTTGCCGTTGACGATGCAGCGACTGGTGTTGCTGGGGACGGATCATTTTCGGAAACCGGCGAACCGTGAATATAGCGGCGGGTCTTTGAACGGGTCGACATGGGAGGCGCGGCACGAGTTGAGCTACGTGAAGTGGCTGATCCGTGTGCCGTTTGTCGTATTTGCGGTGTGGCTGGGGGGTGGTCTGTGGTGGGTGGCGCGGCGGCTTTATGGCAATGAAGGTGGAGCGCTGGCATTGGCGCTGTATGTATTTTGCCCGTCAATCGTGCGGTATGCGACGACACCAAATAACGACATTCTTGCCCTTTGGGGACTGTATGGGTTGCTGTACACGGCAATCGGTGTGGCGCATGCGCTGCAGGGGCCCCGGCGGAAGTGGCGACCCAGGCTCGTTCTGTTGACGGTGGCGCTGGGGCTAACAGCTACGGCGCATCTTGTCGCGGCCATTGTCGGCTTTCTGTTCGGCGGGGCTTTTTTCTACTACCTTGCGGAACGTCGGCGAGCGTACGTGGCGCAGATCATGATCTTTTCAGCGCTGGGCGCGGCGTTCATTGTGTTCGCCGGATTTTCCTTTCGGCTTTCGGCGTTCAGCTATGTGTTCACGGGAGGCGCCGCGCGGTTCTGGTTTTCTACGGAGGGAGTGAGGCGGTTTGTTCACGACACTGCGAACGCGCCGATCCTGGTGGTCACCGCGGTGGCGACGGTGGTGTACCTGACGGCGCGGCGGTCGCGGTACTTCGGCAATACGACTCCGCTGCTGATGGTGGTTGCCCTTGCGCCCTTGATGACGACGCAGGTGTTCTCCGCGCCGTGGCTTTGGGCGCTGCCGTTTCTGTTTACGTTTGTGGGCGGGGTGTTCGCGGATGTGTTCGAGTCGCGCCAGCGCAAGGTGTTTTTGCTGCTCTCCGGGGCGGCGGTGCTGGCGCAGGCTGCGCTTTGCTGGATGGTTGTGGCGAGCGCTGCCGCGGCTTGACCGGCGGGGGTGCGCCTTTGTGTCCGTACGACGGTGATACGAAAGGTGTAGTCGAGCGCCCGGGCGCATGCCATGCTAGGTGCATCCTAGCTACTAACGATCCCCGCTCTTGCTTCTGGAGCTCATTGAGGCCATGAACTACGTGATGTCGCAAGCCCCTTATGTGTCTGATAGAACTACACGCTTTCGCCGCTCTGCTGCCGTGACGTTCCTGGCCGGATGCGTGCTGCTTCCTCTTTCCGGCTGTAAGAACCATAAATTCAGCGTGTCGAGTCTGTTTCATCATCGCAAGTCCAGGTCCAAACCGAATACGACGGAGTATAGCGATACGTTGCAGCAGATTGTCGGGACTCCGCAGATTGCGCTGCTGAAGTGGAGTGGCTACGCCGAAGATCAGCCTGTTGCCCAGCAGTTTTATAACGATCGTGATTGGCAACTGGCGTGGACGCGCAACGGCAAGCCTACTGCCGCAACTACGGCTTTGTTGCAGATGTTTACGGACGCGGACAAGAAGGGATTGCGACCGGAGGATTATGACGGTCAACGATGGCAGGAGCATCTGCATGCGCTGCTGGCGGCGCCAAACGATCAAAATACGGTTACGCAGTTCGACGTGGCGGTAACGGTTGCAGCCATCCGGTACTTGAGCGATTTGCATTTGGGGCGGGTGAATCCGCAGTCGTTGAATTTTGACATCGATGTGCCTGCGAAGCGGGAGGCGTTCAATCTTCCGGATATTTTGAATGACCAGATTGTGGATGCGGATGATGTGGCGGGCGCGGTAGCGGGTGTCGAGCCGCAGAATCCCATGTATCAAAAGACTGAGGGGATGCTGCCGCACTACCTGGAACTGGCGGAGAAGGTGACGTCGCAGCCGCAGGCTGTGCTGCCAGGGGTGACGAAGGCTGTTGCGCCGGGGGGTAGCTACCCGGCGATGGAGCAACTGGCGCAGCGCCTGGCTTTGGAGGGGGATGGCAATGTGCAGGCGACTGGAAGTCAGTACACGGCTGATGTCTCCCAGGCAGTGCAGCACTTTCAGGCGAGGGTCGGGTTGAACGCGGATGGGAAGTTGTCACAGGGAACGATCGACGCGCTGAACGTGCCGATGAGTGTGCGGGTACAGCAGATTGACGACGCGCTGGAAAAGTGGCGCTGGCTGCCGGATGCGTACGTGAAGCCGCGTGTGCTGGTGAATCTGCCGGAGTTCTTCGTCAGGGCGTATGAAGCGAACGGTGATCTGGCGTTCAAGATGAAGGTCGTGGATGGGGAAGCGAAGGGCGAGCATGACACGCCGGTGTTTGTGCGCACGATGAAGTACATGATCTTCCGGCCCTATTGGAATCTGCCGGTGTCGATTGTGAAGAAGGAACTGATGCGGCATCTGGGGGGTGGGAAGGGGTACCTAGAGGCGCATGGCTACGAGGTGACGAATACGAGCGGAAAGCCGGTGAGCGGATGGAGTGTGGACGACCTGGAGCACTCGCGATACCTGGTGCGGCAGAAGCCAGGGCCGAAGAATTCGCTGGGGTTGGTGAAGTTCATGTTTCCGAATGAGTACGACATCTACATGCATTCGACGCCGGAGATGAATTTGTTCAACCTGGCGCGGCGTGACCGATCGCATGGGTGTGTGCGGCTGAACGACGCGGAGAAGATGGCGAACTGGGTGCTGAATGGGCAGGGCGACTGGGATGCCGGCAAGATCCA
>CAZZWG010000252.1:0-4518 GCA_964657685.1 Verrucomicrobia bacterium Tous-C9LFEB
CCCAATCCTTCACCCGCCGAAACCCCGAAACAAACACATTTGCCGGCGCGCTAAACAAAATTCCCTCTCCCCGAAAACGCCGCAACTGCCGCGGATTGTCGTCGATCAGATAATCCCCCCGCAAAATCCCCTTATCCCCACAAAAAACAATATGCGACGGTCGAATAAACGGAAAATGCCTCTTCAGCCATTCAAACTTTGCCGAAAAGCTCGTCGGGATCTCCATCGCCGCAGTCGCAATATAAACCTCATACTTCTCCTGCAAACGCTCCAGCACCCGCTGCGCGTGCGGCATCACCTCCAGGTTCAGAAAGAAATCGTCCGACCGGATGTACTGCTCCAGCTGGCCTAACCTCTCCGGCGGCACAAAGTCCCAGATCCACTTCCCGTGCAGATCCGCCATCGTAAGGTTCTCTTGAAAGTCGCGGTTATACCGCGCCAGATGCTCACCCAGCGCATCCGCAATCACCTCATCCATATCCACGCAGATCACCTTGCGCTCCGGCCCTCCCGGATGCAGCAGGCTCATCGCGCGCTCCCGGCCTGCGCACCCCGCAGCTTGTCCCCCGCCGCCCAGGGCTTCGGTGTATCCCGCCGCGGATCCCAGAACAGCATCCGCCCGCACGTCTCGCACAGGAAGATCTCCTCGTCATGATCCTTCCCAATCAAATCCTGCCAGCGTTGCGGCCGCACTCCCATCTGGCACGCCGAACACTTCCCCACCGTCGCATTCCCAAGCGCCTCGGCGATCGCCGTCCCTTTCGTCTTGCGCAACCGGTCATAGCTCGCCAGACGTCCTTCGTCGATCCCCGCCCGCAACTCCTTCCTTTGCAACTCAATCCCCGCAACCGCCGCCTCGTTCTCAGCCTTCACCCGCGTCGCCCGCGCCCGCTCCGCCTCCCGCTGCTCCCCGGCCCCCTTCAGCTTCGCTTCCTTCCCTTTCAACTCGACTTCCAAAACCTCCGTCCGCTCCAGCGAGGCAAACTCCTCATCCTCCAGCTTCGCAATCGCCGCCGTCGCAAACCCGATCTCATGCTCAAACGCGGTGACCTGCGTCGCACTGGTGGCCCCGCTCAACGACTTGCGCAGCCGTTCCACCTTCGTTTTCTGCGATCCAATCTCCATCTCCGCCGACCGCCGCAGCTTCTCCTCCGTCGCCAGCGCCTCACGCGTAGCTGCCACCTCCTTCTCCGCCGCAACCACCGCAGCCTCCGCCACACGCACCCGCTTCGGCGCCTCCTCCATCTCCGCCCGCAGCCGCGCCAGGTCCAGATCCTGCGCCTGCAACACCACCAAATTCTCTAAATCCGCGTTCATGCCACTCCTCAACCTCAGCTTTTGGACGCCCCCGCCCACCGGAAGATGCCGTCAATCACCGCAAAGCAGCAGCCTAGCATCCCGTCACACCCTTCGTCAGGGCGGCTGGAAGCAGGAGCAAAACACCCCTGACACAAAGCGTCGGCTACCGTTCGGCACCGTATCGCCGGTAGACACGATATACCGGCACGCCACACAGGATCAGACCGATCGCTAGGAAAGAGGTTCGCGGCTTGCTGATGATCGAAAACAGCGACAGCGCCGTAGCGGCGGCAATAAAGCAGAGAGGCGAGACCGGGTACCAAAAGGCCGAAAAGGGTCGCGGGCCATCCGGCAAACGGCGCCGGAAAACAAAGATTGTGCTCGCCGCCAGGCCGTACGCTAGCCATTGCGAAAAGATCGCCAGGGAGAACAGCACCTGGAAGTTCCGGGTCAGCAAAAGCAATACTGTCGTGAATACGGACTGCAGCGCCAGCGCGGCAGCGGGTGTGCCGAAGCGCGGGTGCACATAAGCAAGGCTCCTGAAGAAGAGGCCGTCATGAGCCGCGGCAAACGGTATTCGCGCCCCGGAAAGCGACGATCCAATAAAGGTAGCGACAATGCTGACAGCCATGCCGGCCGAAACCAGGGAAGCGCCTGACGGGCCGGCAACAAGCCGCATGGCGTCCGCCGCGGGCCGTGCGCTCCCGGCAATCGCCGCGGCAGGCAAAACATACTGAATGGCGGCGTTGGTCAACATATAAAGCCCACCCACAACCGCTACACCGCCGATCAGCGCCACGGGCAGCGTGCGCTGCGGGTTGGTGATCTCGCCTGCCATCTGGCTCACGTCGTTCCATCCGTTGTAGGCCCAAAGCGCCGCCACCAGGGCCGTCATGATCCCCGCCAGTCCGGGATGTGCCGGCGGAAAGCTTGTCTCAAAGTTGTGCCAGGAGCCCCTCGCTCCGCTTCCGAAAAAGCAGAACCCGGCAATCGCCACGATCAGAAAACCCTTCAGCCACGTCAGCAACAGCTGCGCATTGGCTGACCTGCGTGTTCCACGAACATTCAGGGCAGTCACGCCCCAGGTGAAGGCAATCGCAAAAGGCTGACCCCAGGTAAAGTGCCCGAAAAAAGGTCGGGCGAGACCGCGAAGGCCCGCAAAATTCTCCAGCACCAGCATCAGCCCGGCGGCGATCGTAGCCAGCGAAGCCGGCTTCCCAATCACCGTGAGCGTCCACATAAACAGGAAGGCGGGTAGATCCCCATACGCATCCTTCAGGAAGGCGTACTCTCCGCCATAGCGGGGTCGCCCCGCCGCGATCTCTGCATAGGTGGTTGCGCCAAAAAGCGAAAGCAGGCCGCCTCCCAGCCACACCAGGTACACCGTGCCCGCGCTCCCGGTCGCCGCCATCATCTCGTGCGGCACCAGAAAAATACCGCTCCCAATGATGATGCCGACCACGATCGAGGTGGCATGCGCGGCAGTGAGGACGCGCGGCAGCTCCCGCCTGCGGCTCTCCCTCAAGGACGTCGTCTGCACGCGTGACCCTAGCCGCCCGAAGCGGACGCCGCATTCGGGCGGAATTCGTTCCCCGCCTGGTCCTCCGGCTGCGGCAGGCGAAAGGCGCCTGCAGCCTGGGCATGCGACAGCGGAAGCAGCGGAAACAGCAACTCCGCCACCCGGTAAGCCTCCTCCAGGTGCGGGTAGCCCGAAAGAATAAACGTCTCTATGCCGAGCGAGGCGTACTCCAGCATGCGTTCTGCCACGGTGTTTGCGTCGCCCACCAGGGCCGTTGCCGCCCCGCGGCGAAGAAGCCCCACACCGGCCCAAAGATTCGGGCTCACTTCCAGGGTCTCTCCGCTCCCCTGGACCAGCGCATTCTGACGCTGCTGCCCCTCCGAGTCCATGCTCCGGAAGCGTTGCCGTGCCTGGCGAACAGCGTCAGGGTGAATGCCCTGGATCAAACGATGCGCAGCCTTCCATGCTTCCTCGTTCGTCTCGCGCACAATCACGTGGAGCCTTATCCCGAAGCGGACCGTCCGGCCCTCCGCCGCCGCCGCCGCGCGGACCGTGGCAATCTTCTCCGCAACCTGGGCCGGCGGTTCCCCCCATGTCAGGTACCAGTCCACGTGCCGGGCCGCCACCCGGATGGCCGCTGCCGAAGATCCGCCCAGGTAAAGTGGCGGATGCGGCTTCTGTACTGCCGGAAAGTAAACCTGGGCGTTCTCTACGCGCAGGTGCTTGCCGGCATACGTGGTTTTGCCCCCCGCCAGAACCTTCTTCCACACCGTCAGAAACTCGTCCGTTATGTCGTAGCGTTCGTCGTGGCTGACGAAAACACCATCCGCGGCCGCTTCCGCGGGATCGCCCCCGGCAACCACATTGATCAGTAGTCGGCCCTCGGAAAGGCGGTCAAACGTCGCCGCCATCCGCGCCGCCAATGTCGCCGACGTGATCGTCGGGCGCACCGCAACCAGGAACTTCAGCCGCCGCGTAAACGGCATCACGCTCGAAGCCACAACCCAGGCGTCTTCGCACAGATTACCCGTGGGGAGCAGCACTCCCTCATAGCCAAGCTCATCCGCCGCGCCCGCTATCTGCCGCAAATAGGGGAGATTCGTCTCTCGTGCCTGCCGGCTGTCACCGAGGTAGCGTCCATCTCCTGTTGTGGGAACAAACCAGAACACCTGCATGAACTTTCTTCCACTCCGGCGATCCGCTTCCAAACGCTGCACGGGATCAGTCCCAGTCTATGGGTGATCTTGGCGGGACGTGCGTCTTAACCCCGGTTGGGTTGCGCGGAAGAGGCGGGTGCTGCCTCGGGTACGATCAACAACGACAAGATAGTTTTCGACTCACCCGCCCAGGGGATTTCTGAATCCTTGCGGCCCTGCCTACAATCTCTCTCAGCAGATAACCCATGGCCGCCGCAGCGACTGCAGACCTTTCCAGCTCCATTCCCCTACCCGCGGCCAAGCCGTGGCGACCCTCCATCAATCCCTGGATCGTCGCCATGACGGTCACCCTCGCCACTTTCATGGAGGTCCTCGACTCCTCCATCGCCAACGTCGCCCTGCCGCACATCGCCGGCGGCCTCGGCGCCACCCAGGATGAAGCCACCTGGGTCCTCACCGCCTACCTCGTCGCCAACGCCGTCATCCTTCCCGCCGGCGCCTACATGACCACCTTCATCGGCCGAAAAAAGTTCTACATGATCT
>CAZZWG010000253.1:0-4503 GCA_964657685.1 Verrucomicrobia bacterium Tous-C9LFEB
CCGGTAGCCGGTGGTTGGTGGTTGGTGGTTGGCTTAAATTTCTGAGTTGTCCAGGGCGGTGCGGAGATTGCCTTGTGTCTGGGCGAGGCGGGACTCGGCTTGGGTTTGGGTGAGATTGCGTTGGTGCATAAGGATGGCGGTTTTCACGTTGAGGCCGCTGGTTTGGAGGAGGTGGGCTGCGGTGGGGCGGTCGCAGCCGGTGGCTTCGGCGATGATGCGTTCGGCGCGGTCGATGAGTTTGGCGTTGGTGGGGCGGACGTTGACCATGAGGTTGCCGAAGGTGGCGCCGGTGCGGACCATGATGGCGGTGGAGAGCATGTTGAGGACGAGTTTGGTGGCGGTGCCGGCTTTGAGGCGGGTGGAGCCGGTGAGGACTTCGGGGCCGGTCGCGGGGGTGATGGCGAGGTCGGCTGCGTTGGCGAGGGGGGAGTCGGGGACGCAGCTTAGGGCCACCGTGAGGGCGTTGCGGGATTTGGCGTGGGCGAGGGCGCCGAGGACGTAAGGGGTTCTGCCGCTAGCGGCTACCCCGAGGAGGGTGTCTGGGCGGTTGTTGGCTGCGAAGCCGGCTGCGGCGAGGTCGCGGGCGCCTTCTTCGGTGGAGTCTTCGGAGTGTTCGCTGGAGAGGCGGAGGGCTCGGTCGCCTCCGGCGATCAGGCCGATGAAGAGGTCTGGGGGGGCGGAGAAGGTGGGGGGGATCTCTGAGGCGTCGAGGACGCCCAGGCGGCCGCTGGTACCGGCGCCGATGTAGAAGAGACGGCCTCCCTGGGCGAAGCGGGTGGCGATGGCGTCCACGGCTGCGGCGATGTGGGGGAGTTCGGCGCGGACGGCAGCGGCTACGGTGGCGTCTTCGTCGTTGATGAGGCGAAGGAGGTCGAGGGTGGGGAGGGTGTCGAGTTGGGTGGTGGCGGGGTTGCGGGCTTCGGTGAGGAGGGTGCCTAGGGTGACTGCGGCTTCGTTGGGCATGCGTGGTGATGATACTGCGGTTGTGTGGTCCGAAGGCGACACGGATGGGCTACCCGCCCGGTTATAAGCAAGGCTGTGGCTGTGCGTTTTGCGTGACGGCCTGGAGCGAGTATGGGCGAGATGCAGTGGACGGCCAGGTGGGTGGTGGGGTTGGTGCTCTTGCGTGCGGGGCTGGGAGTGTCCGCACAGGAAAAAAGGGTGGTGAAGACGCAGGCGGATCTGCCGCGCTTTTCGTACACGCTGCCCATGGCTCCGAGTGCTTTCCTGGAGAGCGCCGACGAGGCGACCACCCTCGCGTTTGCGCGCAAGGTGGAGGCGGATACAGACAGCGTGCTGGCCGGATACGCGATCGAGGACAAGTCGATGCTGCGCACGCTGTTGGGGAGTAAAGCGGAGATCGAGGAACTGTGCGGGGAGTGGGATGCGGCGATGGGTGACGCGGAGCGGGTCCGGGCGCTTGAGGACAAGCCGGAGGCCAAGCTGACCTCCGGCCTGGGTTTACGCGTTCTGGTGGCAGCCTACAAGGAGACGGGTGCGAAGAGCGGTCCTGCCTTCGAGAAGGCCTACAAGGCGCACTTCACCACGGAGTTGAAGGGGTTGAGCTGGAAGTCCATCGGTGAGTGGGCAAAGCAGGAGAGGCAATGGGATGAGATTGCTTCGCCGATGATACTGGCGGGCGTCGCCAAGGCGGACCTGGACCCGAAGTATGCCAAAACAGGCACGCTGGATCCGCAAGGTGCGATGGAACTGATTGGCCTGCGGATGTCGGAAGGGCTGCTGCCGATATACAAAGCGGAGCTGGATGTTCTTCGGCCGTATTTGACGGCCAACATGAGCCCGAAGCCGGACATCTGGGCACAGCGGGATGCTGTTTTCGCGCCGGATCAGAAGCTTACGCCCGTGCGTATCGCGATTTTCGACAGTGGCGTGGATACGAGCCTGTTTCCGGGGCAGGTGTACGTGGATCCGAACCCCGGGGCGCATAGTCCGCATGGTTTGGCCTTTGATCTGCAAGGAAGGCCGACCCAAGGCGATCTGCAAGCGTTGACCCCGGATCAGCAAGCGATGCTTCCGCGAGCGATTGGGCTGATGCAGGGCTCGAATGACATGAAGGAGGGCATTGACTCGCCCGCGGCGGCGGAGGCAAAGAAGCTTTTGACCAGCGCGTCTTCCGAGCAGCTGAGTGCTTTGTTCAAGAAGCTCGACTTCCTGGACCAGTACATGCACGGGACGCATGTGGCCGGCATTGCCGTGCGCGGGAATCCGGCAGCGCGGCTGGTGGTGGTTCAGTTTAATGACAGGCTGGTGGACATGCCCTTTGCCCCGAGTGTGGCGTGGGCTGAGCGGTTCAAGGCGGATTTTAAGCAGGTGGGCGACTACCTGCGGGAGCATGATGTACGCGTGGTGAACATGAGTTGGGCAGATAGCCAGAGCGAGATTGAAGAGTGGCTGGACAAGACGAGCACGGAAAAGAACCCGGAGGTTCGAAAGCAGCTGGCGGGGCAGATCTACACGGTGTGGCGGGATGGTGTGGCGGCCGCGATCCAGGCGGCGCCGCGTACGCTGTTTGTGTGCTCCGCCGGGAACTCCAACAGCGACGCCAGCTTTCAGGGCGATGTGCCGGCGGCTTTGCAATTGCCAAACCTGCTGACGGTAGGAGCGGTCGATCAGAGCGGGGACGAGACCTCGTTCACCAGCTATGGACCGACAGTGACCCTGGACGCGAATGGCTACCAGGTAGAAAGCGTGGTGCCGGGCGGAGCGAAGCTGAAGTTATCAGGAACGTCGATGGCGTCGCCCAATGTGGCGAACCTGGCGGCCAAGCTGTTTGCGCTGGCCCCGCAGCTTACGCCGGAGCAGGTGGTTGGGCTGATGAAGCAGGCTTCGCATGCGAGTCCGGATGGGCGTTTGCACCTGATTGACCCCAAAGCGACGATTGCGCTGCTGGGGCAGCCAACGTCGGCCAGGTAGCTGTGTTGGTGAGTGAGTAAGTGGCTCGTCTTACCGCACGAGGCTTTCGGATTTGAGGGGCGCCGTCGAGACGGTGCCGGTGGTGGTCCAGGTGGCGGGGGAGTTGCAGGCGTTGATCCAGATGAAGGTGAGGGCGACGGCTGCGCAGAGGAGGCCGAGGGCGAGGCCCCACCACATGCCGGTGGCTCCGCCGTGGAGAGGCAAGGCGAAGACGTAGCCGAGGGGCATGCTGATGGCCCAGAAGCAGATGAGCTGGATGAGGAGCGGGGCGAGGGTTCGACGGGCGCCGCGGAGAGCCCCGGTGGCGGTGGCCTGGATGCCGTCGAAGAACTGGAAGGCGGCGGCCACGAGGAGCAGCGGGACGGCGGCGTGGATGACGGGCTGGCTGGGGGTGAAGAGGCGGGCGATGCCGGAGGGGAAGGATACGAGGACGAGGCTGGCGAGGAGCATGAAGGCGGCTCCGGCGAGGATGCCGCTCCAGCCGGCGGCGGCTACCTGGGCGGCCGTACCGAGGCCGGCGCGGAGGCGGCCGATGGCGTGGCCTACGCGGACGGTGGTGGCTCCGGAGATGGCGAGCGGGACCATGAAGGTGGTGCTGGCGCACTGGAGGGCGATCTCGTGGCCGGCGAGGGGGATGGCGCCGAGGGTGGCGATGAGGGAGGTGGCTACGGCGAAGAGGGCGACTTCTACGAAGATTTGTGCGCCGACGGGGGCGCCGAGTTGGAGGATGCGTCGGAAGCTGGCTAGATGAAGGCGACGGGGTGTGTGGCGGAGTCCGAAGGAGTGGAGGCGGTTGGCGCGGAGGAGCGCGAGGGCGAGGAAGAGCATGAGGTAGAGGCGGGCGGCGCTGGTGGCCCAGGCGGAGCCTACGACGCCGAAGGCTGGGATGGTGAGGTGCGGCCAGTTATGTCCCCAGTCATGGCCGTAGATGAGGAGCCAGTCGCCGAGGAGGTTGATGAGGTTGGCGGAGACGAGGGCGGCCATGATGGCGCGGCCGCGGTGGGCGGCTTGCAGGTAGCGGCGGAGGGCGAAGTAGAGGAGTAAGGGGAGGACGCCGAAGTTGAGGCCCGCGAGGGCGGGGATGGCGGCGTGGAGGACGTTGGGGTCGACGGGGAGGCGGGTGAGGAGCAGGGGCGCGGCCCAAACGAGGGAGCCGAGCAGCGCGGCGAGGAGGACGGCCATGAGGAGGCCGTGGAAGAACCAGCCGTTGGCGGCGGTCTGATCGTTTTCGCCGAGGGCCTGGGAGATGAGGGTGTCGAGCGCGAGGAGGACGCCGCCTACGCCGAAGGCGAGGGTGTTGAAGAGGACCTGGGCGAGGGCGCTGGCGGCGAGGGCGAGGGTGGCGCCGGGCGCGCGGCCGAGCATGGCGGTATCGACGACGGACATGGCGATCCAGCCGAGCTCGCCGAGGATGAGGGGGAGGGCGAGGGAGAGCAAGGGGTGGAGCTCGGCGCGGAGGTCCTTGCGGGTCATGACTCCAGAGTACGGTGTGGGCTGGGCAGTGTGGGACGATAGAGGTATGGCGGATGGGGAGAGTCAACGCTCGCTGACGGCGACGGTTGCGTGGCA
>CAZZWG010000254.1:0-4430 GCA_964657685.1 Verrucomicrobia bacterium Tous-C9LFEB
TGGAGGGAGTAGCGAACCGACTGCGTGGCTTCCCAAGCTCCCCAGCGGACGAACGCAACATCACTCTGGGCACGTTCGACTCAAATTCGCAGGCGGAGGCGCCTCGATGCGCTTCTTCTGCACTGATCGCGCAGGCCACGCCCAGGTTGAATTGAAAGTTAGGGGGCAAAATGCCCTGTCAGCTCGCCCTCAGTCTGTAGAGTTGTTCGCCAACGTTGAACCTGCATCTATCGACGAGTTCCTTCCACAGCTCATTGCGCTGAGCCGCAGCACCCGCAACGCAGCTGTTCTCCGCTTCGCAGATGCACTTAACCGCTAATGTCCAGACTGCAACGCTCGGGATCCTGCGCCATTGACTTAGGGCCGCTCTGGTTCACATACTCACAAGTGGAGGCGCCTGCCATGAACATCGAGATCCAACAACCCGAACTCGAAGCCCTGATCCAGCAACGTATGGCCACGGGCCGCTTTCGCAACGTGGAAGACGTTCTCCTTCAGGCACTCCGATCTGCAGAGGAGCATGAAGAATTTGCACCCGTCGAGACTGGAGCGAGTCTGGTGGATGTTCTCGCCAGAGCTCGCGTCTTGCTGGAGGGAGAAGAACTGGACCTGACCCGTGATCCTTCCCCAGGGCGCCCGGTCGATTTCTCGTGAGCCGCCGATTTCTTCTGGACACCAATCTTGTGTCAGAACCGACCCGGCCACGTCCAGACCCACGCATTGCAGACTGGTTGGCAGTGCAACCCAAGAGAGCACTGCATGTCAGCGCAGTCACGATAGGCGAGTTACGTAAGGGTCTTGCCCTGCTCGCTCCGGGCAAACGGCGCTCATCCCTTGAGCATTGGTTCGAGACGGCATTCCTTGTGGAGTTCGACGGTCGCATTCTCCCCGTTACACACACAGTCGCAGACCGCTGGGGGATGTTGACCGCCGCACGTCAGTTGGATGGCAATCCTCTCGGCATGGCAGACGGACTCATCGCCGCGACCACGATGGAGCACGAACTCACCCTGGTCACTCGCAACACGAAGCACTTTGCCGGGCTTGGTGTTCTTCTGTTAAACCCGTGGGACCTCCAACCCCAGACCATGTGACCTTATCTCCGCTCGGGCAAGAACCTCGGCACAAACAAGCCACCCCCATGACCCTCAACCCACTCGACTACCTCCTCCTCGCCCTCCTCCTCTACTCCGCCATCCGCGCCGCCCTCAACGGCCTCTTCCGCGAAGCCTTCACCCTCGCCGGCCTCCTCCTCGGCTTCCCCCTCGCCTGCTGGTACTACGCCCCGCTCGCCGCCCAACTCCGCAACCTCATCTCCACCCCCACCCTTGCACAACTCGCCGCCTTCGCCCTCATCCTCACCGCCATCACCCTCACCGCCTCGCTCCTCGGCCGCCTCTTCCGTCGAGGAGCCCGCACCGTCGGCCTCGGTTTCGCTGACCGCCTCGGCGGTGCCCTCTTCGGCCTTCTCCGCGGCGCCGGCATCGCCACTGCTATCCTCCTCGCCGTCACCGCCTTCCTCCCCACCGCGCCCTGGGTCCAGAACTCGCAAATATCTCCCTATTTGCTCCGCGCCGCACATGCGGTATCCTTTGCCATGCCGCCGGACCTCCGCAACCGGCTCATGGACAGTCTCCAGCACCTCAAGCACACCTCTCCCCGTTGGATCAAGTCCGGGTTCTCGTCGCAAACTAGCACCACCACACTTCAGCCGTAGCGAGGGAAAGACGAGTGAAACGCGAGCTGGAACATCTGGTGCTCACCATGCACGCCTCCGGAATGTCTTACAACGACGCCGTACGCGAGTTCAAAAAGCGCTTCATCCTCGAAGTCCTCTCCCGCCATCGCGGCAACCAGTGCAAGGCCGCCGAAGAACTCGGCATGCACCGCAACACCCTCAGCCGTACCCTCGCTGAACTCGGCATGGACTCCGCCCAGATCCGCCGCGGCATGCGACGCCCCCCACGCTCCGTCCGCCCCGGCATGGCCCGTACCGACCTGCAACTCGTCGCCAACGGCACAGGACGTTAGCCGCCCGCCATCGTCCAATCCTCAACAATGCCCTCCCGCCGTCCCGTCTTTGCTGATGCCCGCCCCACGGTCACCCTGTCCTCTCGACCGGAGCTGATCTCCGTCAGCGTCGTGGAGAGACATGCGTTTTGTTTGCGCCCACAACACCGCATCCGGCTGGGAGAGCGCTTCGCCGCTGCGCTCCTTTCACTAGGCCTGCTTAGTCTCTCTATGGCAGCCCACGCCCAAAACGCCGCCACCCCCGCCGGCACAGACATCCCCGCTACCCTTCCCAGAACCACCCAGACCAGCTCCGACATCTCCCAGAAGCAACTCCACGAAGCCTCCGACGCCTATCTCAAAGGTGCCCGCGCGCTCGACCGCAAAGAGCTCTCCGAAGCCGAAGCCAACTTCACCCGCGCCGTCCAGCTTAACCCTGGCAACCGCGATTACGCCATCGCCCTCGCCGTCACCCGCGAGCACCGCCTCACCGACCTTGTCCAGCGCGCTGCGAAGGCCAACCAGCTCGGTCGAACCGAAGAGGCCGACAAGCTCCTCCTTCAGGCTCGCGAGATCGACCCCCAGAATGCCGTAGTTCTGCAACACTTCACCGCCTCCGGTGCGATCACGCCGTCTCCGCTCCTCCCTATCCTCGACGAAGACCCCACCCGCGCCGCCCGCGCCGAAGATGCCAGCACCCTCGCCGGCCCCGTCCGGCTTACCCCTGACCCCGGCTTCCACGACTTCCACCTTCACGCCAGCGCGCACGACCTCATCGACCGCGTCACCGAGGCCTACGGCCTCCGTGCTCAGGTCGTCAACTCCATCGACTCCGGCCCCCAACTGCGCTTCGATCTCGACCACGCCGACTGGTCCCAGGCCCTTCACACCCTCGGGACGCTCACCCATACCTTCTCTGTCCCGCTCCAGCCCAAGCACATCCTTTTCTCCCACGACACCCCCGACAACCGCGCGCAATACATGCCCCTCGTGGAAGAAACCCTCATGCTCCCCGGCACCTCTCAGGCCGATCTCACCGAGTACGCCAACCTCGCCCGCAACGTCTTCAACCTGCGCGTCGTCAACGCCGTCACGAACCCCGGCTCTCTCGTCCTGCGCGGCGACGAGGACACTCTCCGCAACGTCAACGCCACCTTCGCCGACCTCGTCGACGGCGGCTCCGACGTCCTCATCGACCTCACCCTCTACGAAATCGACAAGACCCACGTCACCAATCTCGGCGCTGCCCTGCCCTCCTCTATCGGCGTTTTCCCCGTCGCCGCCACCGCCCAGAACCTCATCAGCGCCAACCAGTCTCTTATCTCCCAGGCCGTCGCCAACAACCTCATCACCCTCACCGGCAACGCTTACACCGACGCCCTCACAGAACTCGAATTTCTCCTTGCGTCAGGCACCGTCTCCAGCGCCCAGTTCACCAACCTTCTCGGCGTCTTCGGCCACTACGGCGGCCTTCCCCTCGGCGGCGTTTTTCTCGGCTCCACCACCACCCTCAACGCTTCCCTCACCTCCACCGATGTACGCCTTCTCGATACCCTCCAGCTTCGCGTTAGCGACAAGCAGGACGGTCAGTTCCGCGCCGGCACGCGTTATCCGATCGAGACAGGGGTCTACAGCTCCAACGCCTCCAGCGCCCTCACCAGCGCCGCCGCCGGCCTCACCATCAACGGCACCAGCGTCAGCTCGCTCCTCAACCAATACCTCGGCTCCACCAACGTCAGCGTTCCCCAGATCCAGTACGAAGACCTCGGCATCACCCTCAAAGCAACACCCATCATCCAGCGCACCGGTGAAGTCACCCTTAAGCTGGACCTCAAGCTTGAAGCCCTCGGGTCCGGAAGCATCAACTCCCTCCCCATCCTCAACAACCGCCAGCTCACCTCCACCGTCACCATCCCCCGCGGCCAAAGCGCTATGCTCGCCAGCGAAGTCACAGACAGCGAACTCCGCGCCCTCACCGGCCTGCCCTTCCTCAGTGAGATTCCCGGCTTCCAATCCACCGACAAGAGTGTAAACAAAACGACCACCGAGCTCATCATCACGCTTACCCCCCACATCGTCCGCAACAAAGGCTTCTCGATCGCCAGCCGCCGCCTCCTCCTCGCCAACACCAGCAACGCCACCCCGCAATAATCAAAAATCGGCAACACCGCCTTTGCGCACTTCGCATTCTCCGTGCCCGTTGCGTTCGCCTTTGCTCTAAGCCTCCAGTGTCCGCAGACCATTCCGTCCGTTCCCGCTTCGTAAGGGCACGGCTTCAGCCGTGCCGCTGAGTGCTGGATGCCAGGGGCTTTAGCCCCTGAGGGAAGCCCCAGGACGCCGCACCCACTTCCCAAACCACCCCACCTCTGTTACATTCAAATGCAAGGGCGGGAGTAGCTCAGTGGTAGAGTGCTTCCTTG
>CAZZWG010000255.1:0-1679 GCA_964657685.1 Verrucomicrobia bacterium Tous-C9LFEB
AGATGCCCTGGCGATGCAGGCGGATAGGCATGGCTGGCATGAGTTGGTGGTGGGCGATGTTGGGGCGGGGGCGCGGTATTGGTATGAGTTGCCGGATGGGATGAGGGTGCCGGATCCGGTGTCGCGGTTTCAGCCGGAGGATGTGGCGGGGCCCAGCGAGGTTGTGGATCCGGGGGCTTATGCGTGGGGGGATGGGGGGTGGCGGGGGCGGCCTTGGGCGGAGATGGTGCTGTACGAGTTGCATGTGGGAGCGTTTACGCCGGAAGGGACGCTGGGGGCAGCGGTGGGGAAGCTGGATCACCTGGTGGGGCTGGGGGTGACGGCGATTGAGTTGATGACGTTGAGTGATTTTGCGGGGCGGTGGAACTGGGGGTATGACTCGGTTTTGCTGTATGCGCCGGACTCGGCGTATGGGCGGCCTGAGGATCTGAAGGCGTTTGTGGAAGCGGCGCACGCGCGGGGGATCGCGGTGGTGCTGGATGTGGTCTATAACCACTTTGGGCCGGAGGGGAATTACCTGCCGCGGTATTTTCCGGAGATTTTGTCGAAGGAGCATACGACGGCGTGGGGGCCGGCGTTGAATTTTGATGGGGAGTGTAGCCAGCAGGCGAGGGAGTTGGTGATTCGGAACGCTTTGTACTGGATTGAGGAATACAACGTTGACGGGCTACGGCTCGATGCCACGCATGCGATGGTGGATACGAGTGAGCGGCCGATTTTGAAGGAGCTGGCGTCGCAGGTGCAGGCGTTTGCGGGGGAGCGGCCGGTTCACTTGATTCTGGAGAATGAGAATAATATTGCGCGGTTGCTGACTCGGACGGATGGGGGAGAGGTGGACTGCTATACGGCGCAGTGGAACCATGACATCGACCATTTGCTGGGTGCGGGGTTTATGGGGGGGATGGCTGAGCGGGCGGGCGATGACAAGGGGGAGACGGAGCGGTTGGGGAAGGCGCTCAGTGAGGGGTTTGTGATTGCGGCGCAGGAGCATAAGGAGGAGTACGAGGCGGGGTGTCATGTGCCGCCGAATGCGTTTGTGTCGTTTTTGCAGAGTCATGATTTGGTGGGGAACCGGATTTTTGGGGAGCGGGTGACGAGTTTGCTGGGGCCGGAGGTGGTGCGGGCTTTGGTTTCGGTGGCGTTGCTGTTGCCGCAGACGCCGATGTTGTTTATGGGGGAGGAGTGGGGGGCTTCGACGCCGTTTCCTTACTTTTGTGACTTCAAGGGGGACCTTGGGGTGGCGGTGCAGAAGGGTCGGTGTGAGCAGATTGCGAAGCTGCCTGGGGTGTCGCAGGAGGATTTGAAGAATGCGCCGGATCCGCAGGCGGAGGGGACGTTTCGGTCGGCGAAGCTGAAGTGGGAGGAGTTGGGGCTGGAGGAGCATGGGGGGTGGATGGAGTTGTATCGGGGGTTGTTGCGGGTGCGGCGGGAGCGGGTTGTGCCTTTGTTGCGGGGGTTGGGGGAGCGGTGTGGACACTACCGGGTGGTGGGGCCGGGTGGGTTGGCTATGGCGTGGAAGCTGGCGGGCGATGCGTGGTTGCGGGTGGAGGCGAATCTTTGGCATGAGGCGCGGAGTGGGTTTGCGCCGGTGCGGGGTGAGGTGATCTGGCGAGAGGGTGGGGTGGGGGATGGGGACGAGTTGGGGGCGTGGGGGGTGCGGTGGTCGGTGGAGGAGGCGG
>CAZZWG010000255.1:1689-4417 GCA_964657685.1 Verrucomicrobia bacterium Tous-C9LFEB
GGTGCTTTGCCGCTGATCGGAGAGGGTAGCCGGGGCGGTAAGATCACTGGATGCGGGGGTCTTCAGCGAGCGGCGGTTCCGGGCCGGGAGGGTCAGAGGGATGTACACCGGATGAGGCTGCTTCGCTGCAGCTTATTCTTTCGATTGGGCGGGCGTTCAAGTTTGTCGATGACTATGTGCGCCCGCGGATGGGGAAGCACGGGTTGACGATGACCGAATATGCGGTGCTGATGGTGCTTTGGCACGGAGGACCGACGCCGCTGGGTGAGTTGAGTGAGCGGATCCTGTTAACCGGCGCGAGCACCACGTACACGGTCACCAAGCTGGAGAAGCGTGGGTTGATTGCGCGCGAGTCACGGAGCGAAGACAAGCGGGTGGTGATGGGGGTGATCACGGAGAAGGGACGCGCGTTGGCGAAGAAGATTGCCCCGATGCATGCGACTGACCTGGCGGAGGCCATGCATCGTTTGTCCGCTGAAGAGAAGAAGAGTGCGGCCAAGTTGCTGCGCAAGCTTCGTGGGCTGGGGCCTACCGAGCGCTGAGCAGTTGGTGAAGAAGGATGACGGTTGCGGTGAGCCGGACGAGGTCGGCGGCTTTCCTGAGCCAATCGGTGCGGAGCAGTTTGCGCAGAAGTTCGGGCGAGGGGCCGTCGCGGTTGAAGGCTCGGTGGATGGGAAGCTGAAGGGTGACGGTGGAGATCGCCCCGGCGGCGGAGGCGAGGATCATCACCCAGATGACCCGAGGGTTGAGGTTTGAGGGTGGCCGAATGGCCAGGAGGCTCTGGAGTACGAAGGCGGCGGCCATGGGCGCGACCACGAAGGCCTGGATCAGCGGCTGTTGGGCCTGGTGGTAGGCCTTGAACGCGGCGGCGGGGATGAGGCTCCAGGTTCCGTAGTTGACGAAGCGTTCTACGCAGTTCGCGCCGAAGGAGTAGGCGTTGAGGAGAACGACAGCGAGGACGAGCGCTTGCTGAAGAGTTGTCATGCTTCAGGGATCCTGCCCGGGTTAGAAGTTGTAGGTGATCTGCGGCGAGAGGAAGTTCAGGCTGTGCCCGGGCGGGCTCGCTTTGAGGAAGGCGCCGGTGAAGAAGTGCTCGTACGCCAGGGAGCCGCTGAGATGCCGGGTGAAGGCGTAGTCGAATTCCTGCTGGATTTGTGTGCCGATGAATCTTGCGCCGGAGCCGTCCGGTGGGTGCGTGAGGATGCCTGCGATGTTGTACACGCCATCCTCGGAAGCCTGGCGCCAGAGCAGTTCGAGGTTGGTGTTGCTGGTTGCTTTGCGGGTGAGGGTGGTCTTGTAGGTGGGCCTGACGATGACCAGGTTGAAGGGGCCGAGCAGGATGCTTTGGCTCAGGAAATTGCCGTTAGGGAAGAGCGGATTGAAGGTGCCCAGGGTGTTGTCGTGAGGGTTGCGGTCGCCGCTGAGGACGCCTCCGTCGAGTTCCGGGTGGGGGGCGAAGCGGGCGTGGTTGAAGGTGTAGCCGAGATGGTAGCCGGTGCCCCAGGCGCTGATGTTGCCGGTGTCCAAGCGTCCGAACTGGGCGGTGTACTCGAAGTCGTAGTCCCAGGTGGGCGTGTGGGACCAGACGCGGGCGCCGACGGTCTCGCGCTGCTCGCGGCCGGTGCCCTGTGTGTAGCGTACGGACTTGTGATCGTAGCCGAGGTAGTAGAGATCGGCGTTGGTGTGAAGTGAGGGCAGGGTGCGGGTGAGGTAGAGTCCCCAGAGCTCCGCGGCGGGGTTGGGTTCGTTGTCGAAGATGCCTGTTTTTACCTCGGTTGGACGGACAGCGAGGCCGTCGGCGGTCCAGGGTCCTGCGTGGAGCATGAGCCTGAAGCCATCGAAGGGCTGCTCGACGTTGAGGCCGGCACCGGTGGCGATGAGGCGTGTGGAGCCGAGGGAGATGAGTTGGCGGCCGGCGCGGACGGTGAAGGAGCGAGTGGGTGACTGCAGGGGGGTGATGTCGATGAAGGCTTGATTGAGGTCGAGGGTATCTGCGTCGATGGCGGGGCGGGGGCCGCCGTCACGGCCGTGGATGAGGCCGCTGTTGAGCTGGACGAAGGTGCGGAAGTGCGTGGTGAGGTGCAGGTCGGCGCTGAGCAGGTAGCGCTGGAGGAGGTAGCCGTTGTCGGGTGGTTGCGCGCCGAAGGCTGGGTGGTCCTGGTATTCGCCCCGTTCGCGGAGCTGGCCGTTGACCGAGAGAAAGCTGGTGTTGCTGAGCGGGACGTAATGAAAGCGGTCGGTCCAGTCTGGTGCGGTGGAGGTGGTGGGCCTGGCTAGATAGGACCAGTCGATGTCCCAGACCTGGGGTGTGTAGGGCGGCGGGTTCGTCGTCTGCGCGGCGAGGCGGCAACCGGCGCTGAGGGCCAGCGCGACTGTTGTCACGACGGTAAGAGAGGCTCGAGCGTGCAACGGTGGACCTTTCGAAGGGTCTCGCCCGGAGCGTGGACTCCGGGCGAGGCAGAGGGAGGTTTTACTTGAGCTTGGAGATGACTTCATCGGCGAGGATGGCTTGCGCTTTGAGGCCGTCGGGGCTGCCGAAATCGTTCTCGAGCTCGGTGACGATCCCGTTGACGACGCTGACGGTGACCCCGAGGCTGCGTAGGCGATCGAAGGTCACGTCGTCGCCGAGGGTGGACATGGTGCCGCAGGCGTCGGCGACGACGTTGACGTTGTAGCCGAGGCGTACGGCATCGCGCGCGGCCCAGAACAGGCAGATGTCGGTGGTGAG
>CAZZWG010000256.1:0-1205 GCA_964657685.1 Verrucomicrobia bacterium Tous-C9LFEB
GCCCACCGCTCATAAATCGCATCATGCTCCGCCTGCGCCGCCTCCAACTCCGCCAGCGCCGCCGTCAACCGCACAGCATCCACCGCCACAGCAGGATCCTCCAACATCTCCCGCGCCGCATCCAGCCGAGCATCCGCCACCTCGACCTTAGCCTCAATCCCATCCCACTCCCGCTGCTCCAGGTAACTCAACTTCTTCTTCGACCCCGCTCCCGCACCACCACCATTCGAAGGCGCAGCCGCAGTCGCCTTCACCGCAACCTCCTGCCCACCCCCGGCAGCGCGCCACTCCTCCCACTGCAAATAATCCGCAAACAATTGCGCATTCCCCCGCCCATCCAACCCCAACACCGCATTACTCACCCGGTCCAGCAGATACCGGTCATGCGTCACCAGCACCAACGCCCCCTGAAACTCCAACAAAGCCTCCTCCAACGTCTCCAGCGTCGGAATATCCAGATCGTTCGTAGGCTCGTCCATCATCAGCACATCCGCCGGCTCCAGCATCAGCCGCGCAATCAACACCCGCGCCCGCTCGCCGCCGCTCAGCCTCTCTACCGGCTGATTCAACTGCTCGCTCGTAAACAAGAACTTCGCCGCATAACTCGCCACATGCGTCACCCGCCCCTGGTACACCACCGCATCCGCATCCGGAGCCAGCGCCCGCCGCAGCGTCACCGTCGGATCCAGCTCCCGCATCTGGCTCAGGTACACCACCCGCAAACTAGCCGCCCTTTTCACCAGGCCCTTACTAACCTCAATCTCCCCCGTCATCGCCCGCAACAACGTCGTCTTCCCCGACCCATTCGGCCCACACAACCCCAGCCGCGCCCCATTCGTCAGCGCAAAGCTCACATCGTGCACAATCTCCCGCCCGCCCAGCGTAACGGTCACATCGTCCATCTCAATCAACCGCTTCGTCTGCCGGTCCGTCGCGTCGAACGTCATCCCCACACTTGATGTCCGCAGCCGCGAATCCACATCCGCCAGCTTTGCAATCAACCCATGCGCGTTATCAATCCGCGCCTTCGCCTTCGTAGCCCGCGCCTTCGGCCCCCGCCGCAGCCACTCAATCTCCGTCTTCACACGGTTCTTCAACCCCTCCTGCATCCGCTGCTGCGACTCCAGGTACCCCTCCCGCTCCTCCAGAAACCGCGAATACGTCCCCTTCACCCGCAACAACCCATCCGCATACATCCGGTTCAG
>CAZZWG010000256.1:1305-4397 GCA_964657685.1 Verrucomicrobia bacterium Tous-C9LFEB
CGCCTTCTCAATCACCTCCCGCACAGTGATCTTCGGCGGAAACTCAGAAATCTGCCGCACATACCCCAGCCGCGCCCGCTTCCGGACCGCCAACTCCCCCGTATCCGGCTCCACTTCCCCCGCCAGCACAGCCAAAAGCGTAGACTTCCCCGCCCCATTCGGCCCAATCAGCCCAATACGGTCCCCATCCCCAACCGGGAACGAAATCTCAGAAAACAACGGCACTACCCCAAAGCGCTTCGACACTCCCTGGGCATTCAAAATAGGTGGCATACTCCTTCAGTCTACGTGCGCTCCGGCGGTCGGGGCATCCCCATCGCCCTCACCAGCGTCACCGGCGCGATCAACCTGTAACTCCCTTCCACCAGTTCCCGCACCTCACTCCAGCTCACCCGAGGCACATCTAGTCGCACCCCCATCCACCCCTTGGGCGTGTAAGCCGGAAGGTAAAATCGACCAGGGTCGCTACGCAGCAATCCCTCCGCTTCTCCCGGCATCACCTTGCACGTAATGCCAATCACCCCATCGCCATGATGGTCATTCATGTACCAGCCGAACGTCTTTTTCCGCACCCGCAACGCCGCATGCTGCCCCATCCGCTCCAGCCGCGCCTCGGGCAGCCGTGCAACCATGTCGCGCAAACGCTCCAGCAGTAACTCCGGATCAGCAGCCATCAAAATCTCACGAACCGGCGAGCAATCGCTGCCCATCCTTTTTCCGAGCCATCTTCACCGCTCCAGCCGGAACTCCAGCCGCGCCGTCGTCGCCACCTCAATCGTCTTTCCATCCACCTCATACGGCCTGTACCGCCAGCGCTGCACCGCATCCAGCGCCGCCGCCCGCAGCATCGGCGGTCCACTCACCACCCGTGTATCCACAACCTCTCCATCCCGCCCCACCACGGCCTCCACAACCACCTCTCCCTGTATCCCCGCGGAGCTCGCCGCCACCGGGTACGCCGGCGCCGGAGACGAAACCAGGTTCCCCGCCATCACCCCCGCCGACCCCGTAATCACCTCCGGCATAGGGGCAACCGCCCCAGGCTGCAAGGGGCTACCCGTCACCATCGCCGCCCCCTTCGCGCTCACCGGCTTCGCCACAGAAGTCACCAGCGGCGCCGGCTTGTCCACCGGGGAAGATCCCGCCCCCACCGGCCCCACCGCCGGCAAGGCCGACATCCCTCCCGCCCCACGGGCTGAGGAACCCGGCCCATCCTCCCGGCCCCTCCCCGCAAACACCGGATCCTGCCGCCCCACACTGCGGCTCATGCCCCGATCGCTCACCCCAGCGCGCCCTTCCCCCGGCTTTGCGGCACCCGCCTCGCCTCCAGGCGTAAGGTTGACCACCGCATCCATCGCCGCAATCTCCGCCTGCAACTCCTCCACGGACTTCGCCCGGCGCGGCGCAACTCCACTCCCAGCACCCTCCCCAGCCACAGGCACCGCCCGCGAAACCACCGGCGCAGCCCTGTGCTCAAAGTGCGCAAACGCCCCCACCCCAAACCCCAGCAATATCCCACACGTGACCGCCGTCCACATTCCCCAGCGCCGCGGAGTACCCACCCCGCCATCGTCCTCCTCCGCAATCGCCACGTCTGCCACCGGTCGTAGCGACTCCACGCGGCGGCCACGCAGCGGCACCGGTTCCTGAAGCGCTGCCGCCCGGCCGACCCAGGCCTTTTCCCTCCGATCCGCCGCCCACTCTCCCACCGCCTCCCGGGGTACGCTTTCTTCCCCAACCGCGTTTCTCGCAGCAGCCTCTTCCCTGCCCAACTCTCTTCCCTCAGCCGCCTCCTCATCCGCCGCCAGCGCCAGCGCGCGCGCCAGCATCCCCGATCCATCTAGAGCCACCCTCCTCGCCGGCTCTTCCCGCATCGCAACTGCCTCCAGGCGCTCCTCCGTTGCCCGGATCGCCACCGGCTGTTCCTCCAGCGCCTGGGGCTCCACCGCCCTTGTCACATCCGCCGGTGATACTTCACTCCGCCGCCGTCGCGACTCAATCACAAAATGAAAAACACTCCGCAGCGCCGCCTGTTCCTCCGCCCCAGCCGCCTCCGCAAGCCGGGCAGCCCCCTCCGGCCCGGCGGCCGCGACAACAAGCACACCCAGTAGCTCCAGCAGACTCACCTCCGCCTCCACCGCGCAGAGCGCACCCAGGCAACCCTCCATCTGCCTGCGAAAAGCGGTGTCGTCCCCCAGCCGTTGTGCCAGCGCCGGCAGGGCCCCCTCCCCGCCCGCAGGGAGCCCGGCCTCCGCAAACATTCCGCGGATCTCCGCGATCCAGTCCGGAAACTTCGCCGCGACTTCCTTCACCTCGGACAACAGCACAGTTCGGCTCACACGCAACTCCTGGTCTGAACTTCAACTCTCTTCGATGCGGCTCGCTTCAGAAGAACCTGTTCAGCCAACTTTGTTGCGCAGAGCACCCCGCGCTCTACACACAAACCTCACTCCTACGACCCATCGACCCCCGACCGCCCTGTCGTCCGCTACTCGCCACCCAGCCGGAAATCCACGCGCGCCGTCGTAATAATTTCCACCGCCTTCCCGCCAATCTCAAACGGTCGGTAGCGCCATGCTTCCACCGCTCGCCGCGCCGCCTCCTGCAGCGGCCCCGGCCCACTCACCACCCGGGACTCCACCACGCTTCCATCGCGCCCCACCACCGCCGACACCACCACCTCGCCTTCCACCCGCGCCGCAGTCGCCGCCGCAGGGTACGCCGGAACCGGCGAAGCCAGCAGATTTCCCGCCATAATCCCCGCCGACCCTACCTCGACCCGCGGTCTTTCCACCTCCCCCGCTGGCGTCTCGTCCACCTTCCCCGCCGCCCCCGCCTTCCCTGGCGTCTCGTCCACCGCCGGCTCCGGCGCCTTCTTCAGCTTCACCGCTGGCTCCTCCGGCAACCCTCCTTTCACCCGCGCATCCTCGCCCGCCTCAGCCGCCCGCTCCCCGGCACGATCCACCCCCGCATCCGCACTTCCCCTTCCCGCCTTCGCCACCATCGCCCCCTCGGACGGTCCGCCCATCCGCCGCCCCAGCGGAAGGCCAAGCAGCAATCCCACCATGCACCCCGCCAGCACCCCACTTCCC
>CAZZWG010000257.1:0-4395 GCA_964657685.1 Verrucomicrobia bacterium Tous-C9LFEB
TGGACCATGAGCTGGTCGGTGCCGTGGGAGGCCATGGTGAGGAAGGTGCCGCCGAGGAGGCCTGCCCAGAAGGTGTAGGACTGGGTGAGGTTGAAGGCGAAGTTGAAGGTTTGGAACTTATGTGCGGCTGAGGCCGTTTGGATGATGGTGGGCCAGCCGCCGGGGACGTGGTGGCCCAGCGAGATGAGCGCGACGATGGTGCCGCCTACGTAGATGGCCATCTGGACGACGTCGGTCCAGATGACGGCGGCGAGGCCTCCCTCGAAGGTGTAGAGGAGGGTGAGGGCGGTGATGATGCCGATGCTGAGGATGTCGCCGGTGCCGATGGCGATGGAGACGACGATCGAGACGGCGAAGACGCGGACGCCTTCGGCGGCGGCGCGGGTGAGGAGGAAGAGGCCTGCGGTGACTTTATGGAGGACGGGGCCGAAGCGGCGGTCGATGAGCTGGTAGGCGGTGAGCATTTCGCCGGCGAAGTATTTGGGGAGGAAGAGCAGGGCGACGATGACGCGGCCGACTAGATAGCCGAGGACAACCTGGAGGAATCCGAAGTTGCCGGTGAAGGCGACGCCGGGGATGGAGATGATGGTGAGGGTGGAGGTTTCGGCGGAGACGACGGAGAGGCCGATAGCCCACCAGGGGATGGTGTTGCCGGCGAGGAAGTAGCTTTTGAGCGATTTGTCTTCTTTATTTCGGGCGCGGAACTTTAATCCGAACAGAGTGATGGCGATGAGGTAGGCTGCGATAAGAGCGAGGTCGGGCGCGCGCAGATGTTGTGCTGAGGGGTGCGCGAAAGCAAGGGACGCGGAGCTGGGGGGCAATGGCTGCTCTCCGGCGATGCGCGAGAGGTATAGGGCCCGCGCCGCCTGTGTGGATGCCCGTATGATAGCGGGCTGACGGCGATCCGTTTAGAAGGCAGGAGGATGTGTGGGATGGGTGTGTATCTGGCCGTGGATGCGGGCGGGACGAAGACTGAGTGTCTGATTGCGGACGACGAGCGGGTGCTGGCCCGGGTGATGGGCGAGACGGTGAAGATTATGTCAGTGGGGGCTCCGGAGGCGACGGCGCGGCTGCGTCACTTGTTAGAGGAGGCGAGCAGCGTGGCCGGGGTGCCGCTTTACCTGGTGACGCGAGCGTGTGTGGGGCTGGCGGGGATCGCGAGTGAGGGTGTGCGGGAGTGGGCGGAAGCGTCGCTGGGCGAGATGCTTACGGGGGAACTGGTGCTGACGGGCGATGAGGAGATTGCGCTGGAGGCGGCGTTTGGCAGTGGGCCGGGGGTGCTGGTGATTGCGGGTACGGGGTCGCATGTGGTGGGGCGGTGCTCGAATGGGTCACGGATGACGGCGGGGGGATGGGGGCCGATGCTGGGGGATGAGGGGTCGGGTCACTGGATCGGGCTGGAGGGGATCCGGAGCGGGCTGCGGGCGCTGGACCGGGGGGTGCCGTCGTGCTTGTTGCGGGAGGTGTATGCGATTTGGGGGCTTGGCGGGATTGGGGCGCTGGTGGCGAAGGCGAACAGCCGTCCGCGGCCGAATTTCGCCATGCTGGCGGAAGGGGTGGCGCGGTGTGCGGCGCAGGGCGATGCGCTGGCGAGGAGTGTGCTGGAACGGGCAGGCGAGGAGTTGGCAGCGCAGGTGAGTATTGTGGTCTCGAAGATGCGAGCGGGCGGGTGTGAGGCAGAGGATGCGGGGCGGATTGCGTTTACGGGGAGTGTATTGAGCCGGATTCCGGCCGTGCATGCGGCGATGGTGGGTGCGTTGCGTATGGCGAATCCGGGGTCGCGGGTGGAGGAGCGGGCCACCGAGGCGATTGAGGGGGCTTTGGCGCGAGCGCGGCGGGGTTGAGGACGTGTGTAAGGCGATGACGTTACTTAGGTTGTACGGTATGACCCGAGTACTGAAAATCTTTGGTAAGTTACCGATGCCAAAGGGTTTCGCGTGGGAGAATCGGGACGACTTATGTTGAACACTTCTGATGCTTTCGTCCGGGTTCCCTTGCGACTGATGTCGGCTGCCCTGTTGAAGACCTTCGGGGTGAAGACGTGCTCTTACTGCAGGAAGCGGATTGTAGGTTTGCCGTACGCGCAGGGCGAGGCGCAGTTGCGCTTTTGTAACAGCGAATGCTTTTATACATTTCGGCGGAAGCAGAGGGTTTGAAGCGGCTTGGCGCTGCGGAAACGTGTGTCGCCCTGGCCGTAAGATCCTGCAAACGGGCCGGAATGAGCGACGCGACTTAGTAGATAGCCAGCGGGAGTTTGAAGGACTGCGTGTTGTCGGTTTGTAAGACGCGGTACTCGGCGTGGTCGAGTGGGTTGTAGCGTAAGAGGATGTGGGTGGGCTTCGGCGCTTCGTCGAGGTATGTGTAAGCGTCACGTTCCTTGAAACCAGAGGTTCTGAGGAGGCCGCTGAAGGTACGACCTTCAACTGTGTACTGCAGAACTGCCTGGATCTGGAGGCTGTTCCATCCGTGACGATATTCGTCGTCAGCTTTGGTCGATGTCCAGTCCTCGAGGACTGCCGGGATGAGCGGCCATTGCCTCGCTTTCCGGATGCGGACCTTACGCCGAAGGAACCGGTAGAGCGCAAGGATGTAGACGTCGAGAACCAGTCCACCCATACGCGAGAAGGATACGCCTGTGACTGGGCACGGTGTAGGCTAGGGGCGTATGGCGAGTTTGCCTAGGACGGATGCTGCGTGGACACCGATGACGGCGGAGGAGTTGCTGGCGATTCGGGGGACTCCGGAGTTTGAGGTGGAGTATCGGCGGCAGCTTTCCATCGTTGCTGAGCATGACCGGGGGAATCACTTTGCGGATCATCTCGAGCCTGACTGGGAATCACTCGATAAGACCTGGAGATGACGCGTGGTGAGATCATCATCGTTGCTCCTTACGCGCCTTTTAACAAGCCACGACCGGCTTTGATTGTGCAATCGATTGTGCTGGACGACAGCGAAACCGTTACGGTCGCACCGATCACGAGTGATCTTGCGTGGGCTCCCGGAGTGCGAGTGCCAATCGAGCCCACTTCGGGAAACGGGCTGCGAAAACGATCTGACATCATGATTGATCAGTTAGCCACCGTGCCCCTGCGCCGGATCGGCGGTTACGCGGGCGAGGCGGAGCCGGAAGTCATGGCGAGCGTTGATGCGGCGCTGCGGCTGTTCCTGGGATTGTAGTTTCCGACCGGGTTTTCCTCGGGAGTTGGATGGGGTTCCTCGGCAGTAAACTTGGAACATGGCTGCTGCTGAATTTACGCATTTGCACTTGCACACGGATTATTCGCTTTTGGATGGGGCTTGTGATGTGGACAAGCTGGCCAAGCACCTGAAGCGGATTGGGCAGGGTGCGGCGGCGATGACGGACCATGGGAATATTTTTGGGGCGGTGCACTTCTTTGAGGCGATGAAGAAGCAGCAGTTGAAGCCGATTCTGGGGTGTGAGCTTTATATCTGCAAGGAAGACGATCACCGGGGGAAGCCGGATCCGGAGTCGAAGTATAACCATTTCCTGGTGCTGGCGGAGAATGAGGCGGGGTACCGGAATTTGGTGCGTCTGACCTCTGAAGCGGCGCTTCATGGGTTCTATCGCAAGCCCCGTATTTCAAAGAAGTTCCTGGCGGAGCACGCGGAAGGGCTGATTGGATTTTCGGGGTGTCTGGCGGGGGAGATGAGCCAGCACCTGATGCAGGGGGATTACGGGAAGGCCAAGCGGGTGGGGGGGCAGTATGAGGAGATCTTTGGCAAGGGGAACTTCTTTTTAGAGATCCAGGATCATGGGCTGGAGCCGGATAAGGCGGTGACGGAGGCGATGTTCCGGCTGGAGAAGGACCTGGGGATTCCTCTCGTGGCGACGAACGATTCGCACTATATCGAGGACCGGGATGCGCGGTCGCATGAGGTGCTGCTGTGCGTGCAGACGGCGGACTCGATGAACAACCCGAAGCGGTTCCGGTTTGAGAAGAACGAGTTTTACATCAAGTCGGCGGAGGAGATGCACCGGTTGTTTGCGCATGCGCCGGAGGTGTGCACGCGGACGATGCAGTTCCCGGAGCGCTGCAACCTGGAACTCGCGAAGGTGAAGAACCCGTTTCCTAAGTTTCCGCTGCCGGAAGGGGAGACGATTGACACGTATTTCGAGCAGGTTTGCCGGGAGGGTTGGAAGAAGCGGCGGGATACGGCGGTGGCGCACCTGGAGTCGAGGGGGATACTCCGCAATACGATTGCGGAGTATGAGGCGCGGCTGACGAGGGAGATTGAGTGCATCAAGAGCATGAAGTTTCCGGGCTACTTCATGATCGTGTGGGACTTTATCCGGTATGCGAAGGAGCAGCATATCCCGGTGGGGCCGGGGCGTGGATCGGCGGCGGGGTCGCTGGTGGCGTACGTGATGGAGAT
>CAZZWG010000258.1:0-4386 GCA_964657685.1 Verrucomicrobia bacterium Tous-C9LFEB
TCATTGGTCGCGCAGATCAGGCGGAAATCGATCTTGCGTCCCTGCCTGCCGCCCAGCCGTTGTACCTGCCGGTCTTCCAGCACACGCAGCAACTTGGTCTGCAGGGGCAGTGTGAGTGTCGCAATCTCATCCAAAAAGAGCGTGCCTCCGTCCGCGAGTTCAATCTGGCCCGGCTTGGACTCATTGGCGCCGGTAAAGGCGCCACGCTCATGGCCGAAAAGCTCCGACTCGATCAGGTTCTCGGGCAGGGCGGCACAATTCAGGCTGACGAACGGTTTATTGCGGCGGCTGCTAAGCGCGACGATGGCACGCGCCACCAATTCTTTTCCTGTACCGCTTTCCCCGCGCACGATTACGTTGATACGGCTATCGGCCACCTGGGCGACAGCGTCGTACACCCGGCGCATGACTTCGCTGGCACCCACGAGATCCTGAAATTTGCTGCGCTCCAGCACCTGCTGCTGCATGCGCGTCCGTTCGGCTTCCTCCCGGCGGGTCTCGAGCGTGGTCTTCAGCACCAGGCGCAGCTCGATTAGATCGATCGGACTGTGAAAATGAGCATCGCTGCCAGCTTCGGTCGCCAGCTTCTCGACGCCGCGGGCGCGCGACCGGCTGAGCGAAATCAGCACCACGTCGCGCTCCAGGATGCGCAGCTCGCGCAGCATCCCGGCGCCTGCGTGCGCGTCATCCCCTTGCGTGTCGATATCCACCAGCACCGCCTGGGCGCGTTGTTCACGCACCCAGAGAGCCGCATCCCCATAGTGATTGCGATGGCAGACGCGGTACCACGGCGCCAGCTCGGACTCGATCTCGCCGTGGAAGCTTTCGTCCGCCGTCAACAGGCAAACGACCGGAGATGTCTCCTGAGCTGAGGCAATCGAGCCTTGCGGACTAGGCATGGGTCATTCTACGGAATGCACTGAGCTACGGCAGATCCGTATCTACGCTAACTTACTTATCCCAAACCTGCTGCAGGAAAAGATAGCGGGCACGATGCGGATCGGGCACCGCCGCCGGACTCGGGCTTAACTGCATCGCCTGCCAGTTACCGGCAGCGTCATACACGGGCCAGTGCGGCGCCCCGGCGCTGTTAGGGTCACCGGTTTTGGCGAAGTTGGTCCAATAGATTTGCATCTGGTCAGAAAGCTTGTAGTCTTCCGGCGTGAAGTGAGCGCCTTTGCGGGAGTCCAGGTTACCGAAGACATACTCGATCTCATCGGAATGAAACGCACCATCCGTGCGCGCGTGAAAAGGATCGCCAGGCGATGGCTGCGCAAACAGGTATCGATACGCGGGCGAACCGCCCTTAACCTGCGCTTCCAGCCACAACCAGGTCTGATACACCAGGAAATTATCCCCGGCAAAATCCTCTGCCGCCCGGGTGGCGTCTACGTCATTGCTGCCCTGATAGACCTGTAGAAACTCCTGCGAGCGAGCGCCGAACTCCTTCGCCGCGGTGGCCTGCAACCCCTTGATCCCCTGCCGTTCCGGATGGCTGATCACCGCGCCCGTGCTCTCGTCACGGTTCCACCCGGCAATCAGGGGCACATGGGCTTGCTTGCCGGCAGCAAAAATAGCAGAGACGTGTTCCGGCAAAAAGTAACCATCGGTGTCTGGCTCGAATTTCGGAACGCCCGGGTCCTTCGACTGGCCAAGCTTCAATACGGCATCGGTGCTCAAGGCTCGCATCGCGCCGGGGCTGCTGTCCTTCAGAGCTTTAGCTAAGAAGTCATCTGTTTTGGGGGTGATCTCGCTGAGCAGCGGAAAAGGTAATACCTTGTCACCGAACGCGCCCCCACTCTCGCCAATGGCATGCGCGAACAGCCCTTGCGCCAGCGGCGACGCCATCTGTGCGCTGACCGCAAACGAGCCGGCTGATTCTCCGAAGATGGTCACATTCGCCGGGTCGCCGCCAAAGGCGGCGGCATTGCGCTGCACCCACTGCAGGCAAGCCAGTTGATCCATCAACCCATAGTTGCCGGCTGCGTGATGCGGATCTTCCGCAGCTAACCCCGAGCTGGCAAGAAAGCCAAAAATGCCCAGGCGGTAATTCATCGAGACCACCATAACGCCCTTGCGCGTGAGGTGTTCGCCGTCCTGCCGCGGCTCTGAAGTCGTGCCCCCGGTGAATCCGCCTCCATAGATCCACACCATCACGGGCAACTTGCCTTGTGGCTTCGCCGCCGGAACCCAGACGTTCAGCGTGAGGCAATCTTCGCTGGCGCCGGGGTCACGGAACACCATGTCGTCGTACAGCTCCTGCTGCATGCAGCGGGACCCGAAGGAGGTCGCCTTACGCTTGCCCTTCCACTTGACGGCCGGCTGCGGCGCCTTCCAGCGGAGTGCGCCGACCGGCGGCGCGGCGTAGGGAATACCCAGAAAATCCCTGGCCTGGCCGTCTGCGCTCATCTTTCCTTTCAGCTTGCCCATATCGGTCTTGATGACCAGATCGCTCGCTTGCGCCGCCAGCGCGCCAGACACCAGTGCCAGGCCGCAAAAAACCTTCCAGGAAAACCTGATCAACCTACTCCTCCTCGATCGCACGAGGCCCTAATTTAACAGATGGTTCATGCGCCCTTCCCGGGATACCGGCGCTGCTACACTCAGAACCGGAATCGACGATGCCTCAATTTTTGATATTGATGAGCGTGGCGTATCTGTTGGGCTCCATCCCCTTCGGGTTTCTGCTCGTGTGGCTGGTGCGCAAAGAAGACATTCGTGCCAAGGGCAGCGGTAACATCGGGGCCACGAACGTATTGCGCTCAGGCTCCAAGGGTCTCGGCTTGTTGACCTTTTTCCTGGATGGCAGCAAGGGGTATGCAGCAGTGGCAGTAGCAGAAGCACTGGCCCGCGGCAAAGCGCCCCTGGTGGTCACGAATTTCGCCATCCTGGCGGCTTTGTTTGTGGTGCTCGGTCACGTATTCCCGGTGTGGCTGCGCTTCAAAGGGGGAAAGGGCGTCGCGACTGCATTCGGGGCCTTCCTGGCCTTCTGCCCCCTGGCTGCGCTAGCAGCCCTCGGCCTTTGGATTGTGCTCGTTGCCCTCTCACGCTACGTATCGCTCGGATCGATTGTGGCCGCCATCCTGCTTCCCTTTCTCACGCTGTGGATTTGTCCTGGCCGGTACACGTGGTCGTCGGGTGCTGGGGTCTTCGTGAGTTGCTGGATTGTTGTCGTCAAGCACTCCCAGAATATGCTGCGCCTGGTGCGGGGAACGGAACACCGCTTCGGTGCACCCAGGAAGACGGCGGCATGAGCCGCATCGCGGTTGTAGGCAGCGGCTCCTGGGGAACAGCGTTGGCGTTGGCGCTGGCCCGCCGCGGCGGTCATGCACTCACGCTATGGTCACATTCGACGGCGGTTGCGGAGACGATCACGAAGCAGCGCGAAAACACGCGTTATTTGCCGGGTGTGCCCATCCCTGCGGAAATACGCGCAATCACTGATCTTGGCGCAGCGGTAGAAGGGGCTGACATTGTGATCGGGGTCGTGCCGTCGCAGCACGTGCGCGCCGTCTACGGCACACTGGCACCGCTGTTGCGGCCTGATCAATTGGTCGTAAGCGCGACCAAGGGCATTGAGGATGCCTCGTTCCTGCGAATGTCCCAGGTGATTGAGCAGACCCTGGGCGGCGACGCGGTCTGCAGTGTGCTGAGCGGTCCTTCGTTTGCGCAGGAAGTCGCCCTGGGCGCACCGACCGCGATCACTGTTGCCTGCCGGCAGAGCCACATTGCCAACCAGCTACAAGAGGAACTCAGCACCCCCGCACTGCGCTTGTACACAAACGTGGATGTAATCGGGGTAGAACTGGGTGGCGCGTTGAAGAACGTGATTGCCATCGCAGCCGGTATTGCGTCCGGCTTAGGCCTGGGGCACAACAGTGCGGCGGCGATTATCACGCGGGGCGTGGCCGAGATTACGCGCCTAGCGGTGGCTTGCGGCGGGCAGCGGGAAACGCTGGCCGGTCTATCCGGACTGGGAGATCTGGTGCTCACCTGCACCGGCCCTCTCTCGCGCAACCGTTCGGTGGGCGTAGCGTTGGGCCAGGGTAGCGGCCTGCCGGAGGTGCTCGCCGAGTTGCGGGGGAAGGTCGCCGAAGGGGTCCGGACAACCTCGGCGGCGCTCGGTCTCGCCAGGGCGCACGATGTGGAGATGCCGATTACTGAACAGATGGCGGCAATATTGGAGCACGGAAAGTCTCCGCACGATGCTATTCGTGATCTCATGGCTCGCCCTGGGCGGGAAGAGTAGTTGTTCGAAACTCTTCCCACGGAAGCAACATTAGAAAAGGAAGGATTTCCCCACTACCCATTTGCTTTGCATCCCCGAGCGTAGTCGAGGGATCTGGTGCGCCGTGTAAAGGCGCTGGGCCACAGCGGGTGCAAGTC
>CAZZWG010000259.1:0-4371 GCA_964657685.1 Verrucomicrobia bacterium Tous-C9LFEB
GGTGCACTTTTCCCCGCGCGAACACTGGACCAACGACCCCAACGGCCTCGTCTTCTTCGCCGGCGAGTACCACCTCTTCTTCCAGTACAACCCCTTCGGCAATACCTGGGGCCACATGAGCTGGGGCCACGCCGTCAGCCGCGACCTCCTCCACTGGACCGAACTCCCCATCGCCCTCCCCGAAGCCCCCACACCCCACGGCGAAGAAATGGTCTTCACCGGCTCCGTCGTCATCGACGAACAAAACACCAGCAATCTCTGCACCCCAAAAACCGCCTGCATGGTCGCCATCTACACCGCCTACACCGGCTACAACACCAAACCCGAACACCCCCACCAAACCCAGGCCCTCGCGGTAAGCCAGGACGGCGGCCGCACCTGGACCCGCTACCCCAACAACCCCGTCCTCGACCTCGGCATCGCCGACTTCCGCGACCCCTCCGTCACCTGGCAGCCCGCCCAGCACCGCTGGCTCATGGCCGTCAGCCTCCCCAAAGTCCACAGAATCCGCTTCTACAGCTCCCCCAACCTCAAGCAATGGACCCAGCTCAGCGACTTCGGCCCCCTCGGCGACACCGACGGCGACTGGGAATGTCCCGACCTCGTAGAACTCCCCGCCTCCGCCAAAGAAACACCAACCTACGCCCTAAAAGTAGGCCTCAACCCCGGCGCCCCCCAGGGCGGCTCCGGCGAACAATACTTCCTCGGCACCTTCGACGGCACCCGTTTCACCCCCTCCAAAGACCCCGGCGCCCACGGCTGGACCAACTACGGCAAAGACGACTACTGCGCCATCAGCTTCAACCACCTCCCACCCGCCGCCAACGGATCGCCCGCCAAACCCATCCTCCTCGGCTGGATGAGCAACTGGGACTACGCCGCCAAACTCCCCACCTCCCCCTGGCGCGGCCAATTCAGCCTCCCCCGCCGCCTCTCCCTCGTCCACGACACAGACGGCCTCGCCCTCTCCCAACAACCCATCACCGAATCCCTCCGCACCCATCACCAAACCCTCGCCAACGACCCTCACGCCTCCTCCAACCGCCAGACCGTCTACACCGGCGCCTCCCCCGCAGAGATCCTCCTTCACTTCACCACGGTTCCCGCCGGCGCCAGCCTCCGCCTCTACAGCGACGACACCCACTGGACAGAAATCGCCATCGACCCCGCCAACCACCACCTCACCCTCGACCGCACCCACACCGGCCTCCCCGTAGCTCCCGACTTCCCCGGCACCACCACCGCCCCGCTCGCCCCCGACCGCCCGCTAGACCTCCGCCTCATCCTCGACCGCTCCTCCCTCGAGCTCTACGCCCAGAACGGCACCGTCGCCATGACCGACCTCCTTTTCCCCCCCACACCCAATCTCCGCCTCGAACTCATCTCCCCCGGCCCCCATCCCCTCCCCTACACCGGCGACGCCTGGGCCCTCCACTCCATCTGGCCAGCCCTCCCGCAAGCTCCCGCGCAAGCGTCAGGAAACCACAGAAACTGAAAGCACGCAGCCTGCTCAATCCCTCGAGGAAACAACGGCACCCAAGGGGCCATCGGTTGTGCATATGAATCTATCCAAGTAAATTCGTATTGTTCGGGAAAGATTCAGAGGGAAGGAGAGCCAGGTACGGTCTGGCTCTAAGCATGTCCTATGCTTCGTCGCAGTTTCGCCCGCTCTCTCGTTCTACTCGGGGCCGCGGGCGCGCACGCTCAGGTTGGAAGTGAGATCAAGGGGCGGGTGGTGGATCCGTCCGGGGCCGCAGTCGTGTCCGCAAAAGTAAGCGCAACCGATAGCAGGACGGGCGAGAGCTACGCCACCACCACAACCAGGGAGGGGTATTTCGATCTTCCCGGCCTGGTTTCCGGAGTGTACCGTTTGCAGGGCGAGGCGGCGGGATTTCAGCGCGCCCGGCGGGAGGGCTTAAACCTGGCAGTGGGCCAGACGCTCGCGGTCGATCTGCCGTTGACGGCCGGGGGTGAAACGCAGACGGTAACGGTGAACCAGGACCTGCCGGTGTTGCAGACCCAGACCAGCGATATCCAATTCACGGTGCCGCCTCACCACATCGAGGCGATCCCGCTCAACTCCAGAAACTTCATCCAGCTCACCACACTCGCGCCGGGCGTGGAGCTGCCGCCGGGAACACTGTTGCCGCGCATCAATGGCGGACGGCCGCGTACGAATGAGTACCTGTATGACGGGATCTCTGCCCTGCAGCCGGAACCTGGGCAGGTAGTCTTCTTTCCCATCCTGGACGACATTCAGGAGTTCACCGTGGAGAGCGACAACGTCTCCGCGGAGTTTGGCCGTTTCAATGGCGGCGTTGTGAATGTGGCAACGCGTTCCGGCACCAATGCACTTCATGGATCGCTGTTCGAGTACCTGCGCAACGAAGCGCTGAACGCCCGCAACTACTTCGCACCGGCCGGACGCAAGCCGGAGTACCGGCGGAATCTCTATGGAGGAACGCTGGGCTTTCCAGTGTTACGCGACCGCATGTTCTTCTTCGGGGACTATCAGGGGATCAAGCAGGGGATTGGGGTGACGCGCATCTCGACCGTGCCCACCCTGGCGGAGCGTGCGGGAAACTTCAACGGGGTATCGACCATTTACGACCCCGCGACGACCCATGTGGTCAACGGGCGCTATGTGCGGACAGCGTTTCCGGGCAACACCATCAACCGGGCGTTCGACCCTGCGGCGGCAACTTTGCTGGGGAGGATCCCGTTGCCGAACCTGCCGGGAGCAGCCAACAACTACACGCGTACCGCGAACGATTCCGACCACGGGAATCAATTCGACACGCGCGTCGATGGAGCGTACGGCACAAAGGACCATGCCTTCGCACGGTACACGTACTACAACGAGGTCGAGACGCCGGTGACACCGTTTGCGGATGGCTCGGGCGCAATCACAGGCAGTGTGCTGGGAACCGGCAATGTAGCGGGCCCGTCCAACGTGCTGGGCCAGCAGGCCGTGCTGAATGAGACGCATACCTTCTCGGCGCACCTCCTGAATGAAGCGCGGCTGGGATACACGCGGCGGGCAAACTACGGGAGCGGCGCGGCGGTAAACGGAACGGCCTCAGGGACTCTAGGCATTCCGGGTATTCCGAATAACGCAGCGTTTAACAACGCGCTGCCGCTGTTCACGTTCACCGGATTTCAGCAGCTGGGGTCCTCGGCAGGTGTGTTTTCGCAATATGGGACCGGCGTCTGGGAACTGGTGGATGAGGTGTCGTTTACGCGCGGAAAGCACGACCTGCGCGCCGGTGGAGACCTCCGGTGGTACCAGTTGAATGCGATCTCCCCGCCCAATCCGACCGGATCCTTTGCCTTCACGACAACAGGGACGGACTCGCAGGGGACCGGGGCCTCCACCGGCGCGACGGGCGGCAATAGTCTCGCAAGCTTTCTGCTCGGGCAGGTAGACACGTTTTCCATCGATCTCCAGACGAACGTGCTCCGGCCCCGGGACCACGTGCAGGAGTACTTCGTACAGGATGACTGGCGGGTGACGCCGCGGTTGACCGCCAATCTTGGGGTGCGTTGGACCATCAACAACCCGTCTACAGAGAAAAACAATCAGGGTGCGGTGTTCAATCTCGGGACGCAGGTCCTGGATTATGCCGGGGTAAACGGGAATCCAAAGTCGGCGCGGCAGACACACTACGACGACCTCGGGCCGCGGATTGGGATTGCCTATTCCGTGGATCCGAAGACCGTGATCCGTTCGGGCTTCGGGGTGGTGTTCTTCGATCAGTCGGGCATCACAACGCCGTTCACTTTGCCCCAGTTCCCCTTCATTCAGAATGTAAGGCAGGCTACGCAGGATTCCATCAATGCGCCGTTTACGCTGTCCGGCGGGCCCACGGTGGCGCCGATCGCCGCCACACCCGGCGCGGGGCTCGGCCAGAGTGTCTACACCGCGAACCGTACGGCCAGCTCAGGCTATGTACAGCAGTGGAACCTGGCGGTGCAGCGGGCAGTCACGAACAGCCTTTCTTTCGAGGTCGCGTATGTCGGTTCGCATGGCGTGCATGTCGGGGTGCCGGACCAAAACCTAAACCAGTTGACGGCTGCGCAGTTGGCGGTGGGACTGACCAATCCTGCGGCCTTGACGGCCCAGGTGACCAACCCGTTCTACGGGCAGATTCCCGGCTCAAGCACCCTTGGCGGAAAAACGGTATCCGCCGCGCAGTTGCTGAAGCCGTACCCGCGCTTCCAGAATGTGGCGACGTACCGCCAGAACACGGGACAGACCAACTACAACGCCGTGGAAGCCAGGGTGGAGGAGCGCCTGCGAAAGGGTATCGCCTTCACCTTCGCCTATACCCATTCCCGCCTGATTGACGATGCGTCGAGTGTCTTTTCCTC
>CAZZWG010000260.1:0-4366 GCA_964657685.1 Verrucomicrobia bacterium Tous-C9LFEB
GGAGCTCGCGCGGGCGGCGCTGAATGCGGTGGTAGTGAGGGCGGAGCCGCCGTCGAATGACGCGGGGTTGTGGCAGCTTACGATGGTGCGGACGCTTGGGAAGGACATGGGATGGAAGGTGGGGGAGAGGAGACACCTGGACTTTTCTTCGACCGCGCCGCTTACTTTGCGCAAGCTGCAGGGAAAGGATGCCCTTCTACTTGTGGAGCCTGCACACGACCGTTATCTGGACGACTATCCGTGTGGTGTCTTCGCGGCTACGGAGGGGGATGTTGCAGAGGTCACGAGAGCTTTGGCGCTTGGCGAAGGGCAGTCTCTGCTAAGCGAGAGATTGGGGTCGGCGCGGGGATCTCTTGACGAAGCTTGGTTCGATTGGGCGGAACCCGAGTGTGAGCCGAGACGGGTCAGGAGACCTTCTTCCGTGATCTCCTGACCTGCGGTTTTGGTGAAATTATCTCAAGCGGAGACGAGGGTTAGTTGACCGCCCATTGCTCGTTGGGGCCGCTGTTGCAGGTGTAGACCTGGACTGCGGTGCCGGGGGCGGTGGCGTCGCCGCGGACGTCGAGGCAGTTGCTGGGGTTGTTGGCTGGGTGAAAGGCGTAGGTGCCATTGGTGGAGACGGCGTTCCAGGCCTGGGCGGAGGAGCCGTTGCAGGGTTGGAGGACGACGGCGGCGGTGGAGGCTGTGCCGGAGGCGGTGAGGCAGTTGGCGCCTTCTGTGGCGAGGTTGTAGTAGCCGGTGGGCGAGACGTTGGTCGAGGACATGGACCAGGATTGGGCGCCGGTGTTGTTGGCGGTGTAGACGTCGATGGGGTTGTTGTCCGCGGTGCTGGCGGAGGAGTCGTCGAGGCGGAGGGCGGTGGCGTTTTGCGGGGTGAGGGTGTGGGTGCCGTTGAGGCTGGTGGGGGTGCCGGAGGCGGTGTAGACGCGGACGTAGTCTACGAGCATGGTGGCGGACGAGGGGGTGGAGCCGTCAGTGGCGCCGGGGAAGCCGCCGCTGCCGATGGCGAGGTTGAGGAGGAGGAAGAAGGGGTTGTTGTAGACCCATTGCGAGCCGGCGGGGATGGTGGCAGGGGTGGTGGTGAGAAAGATATTGGAGGGGCTGTCGCGGTAGTACTGGATGGAGTTGGGGGACCAGATGACGCCGTAGGTGTGATAGCCGGCGTCGTCGATGCGGCCGCCGTTGGAGAAGGTGAATTTGGCGCCGATGCCGTTGCCGCCGGAGTAGCCGGGGCCGTGGGTGGTGGAGGAGGTGGTGGTGGGGGTGTAGGACTGGACCCACTCGATGATGTCCTGCTCACCGCACTGGGGCCAGTTGACGGTGTTGATGTCGGCGCCGAGCATCCAGAAGGCGGGCCAGAAGCCGTCGCCGACGGGGAGCTTCATGCGGGCTTCGATGCGGCCGTACTGGAAGGTTTTGAGGCCCTGGGTTTTGAGGCGGGCGGAGGTCCACTGGCCGCTGGCGGTTTTGATGGCCTTGATGACGAGGTTGCCGTTGCCGTCCATGGCGGCGTTCGGGGTGGCGGTGGAGCAGGGGGCGGTGTTGGAGCCGGCGGCGCAGTAGTTTTCGATTTCGGGGTTGCCGAAGCCGCTGTTACCGGTGTCGTAGGTCCAGACGGCGGAGTTTGGGAGGGTACCGGCGGGGCCGTTGAACTCGTCGGACCATTGGAGGGTCCAGGTCTGGGCGGAAAGACTTTGGGTAAGGAGGACTGCCAGGGCGGCGAGGACAAGGGTGGCTGCGGTGCGATGGAGGGTTGGGGTGATGGGCTTGGTTGGCTCGGCGGCGGAAGTATGGATGGGCATTCGGATCCCCTGTGGCTTGGGTTGGTCAAGCGCGGGGATGCTATCACAGGGTACGCAGCGTTGGCTCAAGACAAGCGTTTGTTGATGAAGGCGGAGATGTTGTGATGAGGGAACGGAACGACGGGGCTGAGGTCTTGCCGCGGCGAAGAATGGATGCGGGGTGATGTCCGAAGGGCGGGAGCGTGCTGTTGCGCGATGGGACACTCCTCAAGTTTTTGGCTGGCGGGCCGAAGAGAGCGTCAGTCTTCAACGACGATCCGCGAAGAGGAGATTTCACCATGAGCATCATGGTTCCGCTGGCGAGTGCGGCGCAGTACCTGACGTCGCCGGCTCAGAATACGGAGAGTTCTGTATCGATGTATCTGCGGCAGGTGCAGCAGAGTGTTGCGGCAGGCGACCAGACGACGACGGAGCAGCAGATCACGGCGATACAGGGGAAGCTTCGATCGGCGGATGCCTTTACAGAGCTGGGTAGTGCGCGGTTGAGTTCGGTGCAGCAGTACCTCGGGCAGGTTGCGTCGCAGATTCGGGCCGGAGATCTTGTGGGTGCTGAGCAGGCGTTGGTTACGGCGCAGCAGTACGCGGCGCAGATAGCGGCATCGGCGAAGTGATTGGGTAGTCGTAAGAGATGGATTCTGAGCGGCCGCGTTCAAAGTGGTTGCATGCTCGGTTTGCAGTTTAACTTCGGGGGTTCTTTGATGAAAGAAAACCTGGTCGGGAGTTTTCAAGTATGTAGGCAGAAGGCGACAGAGTCTTCCGATTGAAGAGACTCTTTTACATGGCATCGGGACCTCTTGTGAGTTACATTAGGCCGTCACCCATTCAAAGTGCGTCGTCGCAATCGTGTTCCGGGCCCAGGAGTGATCGTTGTTATCGGTCCGGCTTGCGTCGAGGATGCTTATCGTTTCTTCAAGCGAGTTTTGGCCTTCCGCAAGGAAGCTGTGTTGATTGTCAATTCGCTCCGGGGTTGGGCTCTGTTTGTAAGACGCGAAAGAGGTTTTCTGATGCGCATTTTTGCGCCTGTATCCATTGCGATGCTTGCGATTCTGCTCTTGCTTTCCCGCAGCACGGAAGCGCAAATGAGCGTGCTTACCGGGGAGTACGGCAACGGGAGGACCGCGACGAACAATGCGGAGTTTGCTCTAAGCCCCTGGTCGATCAGTCCCTCCAGCTTCGGCAAGGTTGGGTCCTATGCTTTGGACGCGGAGGTTACGGGCCAGCCGCTTTATGTACCCGGTGTCCAGATTGGGCATGGGTGGGTGAACGCACTTTATGTAGCGACGCAGAACAACACGGTGTATGCGTTGAACGCCGATCAGCCGGGAAGCGCACCGTTGTGGAAGGTGAATCTTGGGCCCGCGGTTCCGACTGGATACGCGGGGATTTGCCCGGCCGAGCCGATGGGTGTTTTGAGTACGCCGGTGATTGATGCGCAAGCGGGTGTGCTGTACGTTGTGGCGGCGCATCCTGTTGCCGGTCAGCGGGCGTATAAGCACAGCCTGTATGCGTTGAGCTTAGGCAACGGTGCGCAGGTAAAGGGCGGTTCTGTGACGATCAATGCGTCGGTTCATGGCACGGGAACGGACTCATCCGGGGGCATCGTGACGATGAACGATGTTCACATGATTCAGCGGCCGGCGCTGCTTTTGGCGAATGGAACGGTCTACCTGGGCTTCAGCGGATGCGGGCCGGATCCGTCGCCGTACCATGGCTGGATTCTGGGGTACAACGCGAACAACGTGCAGCAGCAGACGGTGGTGTTCAACGACACGCCGAACGGCAATCTGGGAGGGATCTGGCAGGGTGGGATGGGGCTTGTTGCGGACGGCAACGGGTCGGTGATTTTCGAGACGGGCAACGGCACCTTTGATGATGTGACCGAGTTCGGGGAGAGCTTTGTGAAGATATCGCCGACGGGTTCGGTGCAGAGCTGGTTTACGCCGAGCAATGCGTTGTCGCTCTCGAATGCGGATCTCGACCTGTCGACGACGTCGCCGATCCTGACCCCGGATACGAACCTCGTGCTGGGATCGGGGAAGCAGGGTTTGATTTATGTATTGAATGGGAGCTACCTGGGGAACTCCGGGAATGCCGTGCAGACGTTTTCCGGATCGACGACGGCGTGTCCGTCGCCGCAGAATGGCGGGTGTCTGAAGACGCACTCGCTGGCGTACTGGAACAATCTTGGGGCGTCCGTGCTTTATTCATGGCCGAACGCTGACTACCTGCGGGCGTACACGGTGAACGGCTGGAATGGAACGTTCAACCCTGCGCCGAGCTCGCAAGGCAACCAGTTATCGGGATACCCGGGCGGGATACTTACGGTGACTTCGGCCTTTGGCGTTCCCTGGACGGGTGTGGTGTGGGCGTTGACACCAGGGGAACTGCACGCTTTTAACGCGATGGATGTCAGCCGGGAGCTATGGAACTCTTCGCAGAACGGCGCTCGCGACGGCTTAAATTTCAATTACCACTTTGGTCAATTTACCGTGGCGAATGGCCGGGTATATGTACCGGACATTGCCGGCAATGTGGTGGTCTATGGGCTGCTCTGATGTCGGGGG
>CAZZWG010000261.1:0-4332 GCA_964657685.1 Verrucomicrobia bacterium Tous-C9LFEB
GGGAAAAGCATGAATGCTCTCTGCTGACAGTCGTTTCGGACGCGGGTTCGACTCCCGCCGCCTCCACCACTTCCCCGCCCTCACTCCGGCGTCACCTGCTCCTTCGAGACAAACTGCGCGCAAGCCGCGCCCGCCAGCGACAACCCCACCGCCAGCCAGATAATCCTGTGAAATCCATACACGAACGCCTCCTCCACGGCCTTCTTCGCCCGCGGATCCGTCGTCTGCACCGCTGCCAGTCGCAGCCGCTGCTCCTGTAGTCCCCCCCGCTCCCCCGCGGGCACCCCAAACTGATCCAGTCGCCGCGGCAGGTTCCGGCCAAACGCCGTCACCAGCACCAGACCAAACAAAGCCACCGAAAGCAAACTAGCCAGTCGCGAAATCGCGTTATTGATCCCCGAAGCCACGCCCGCCTCATCCACAGGCACTGAATTCATCACAGCCGTCGTGAGCGGCGCCACGCTGATCGCCATCCCCACCCCCAGCACAGCCACCGCGGGGAAAAACGTCGTCCAGTACGATCCCCCAATGCCTGGACGCCCGGCCAGCGCAAAGCCCAGGGCCGCCACCAGCGACCCGATCGTCAGCGGTCCGCGTGCGCCATACCGGCCAATCAAGCCTCCCGACCAGTGCGACAGCAGAAACAAAATCACGATCAGCGGAAGCAGCGCCGCCCCCGCCTGCGTCGCCGAATAGTGCTGCACCTGGATCAAATCCAGCGGGAAAAAGAACAGCAGCCCGTTCAAAGCGGTATACAGAAACAAGGTCAGGAGATTAGCACCCGCAAAATTCCGCGATCGAAAGAACCGGAGCGGCAGCATGGGGTACTCCACTCGCTGCTCATAAAGCAGCAGCCCGCCCAGGCACAGGGCGCCTCCGCCGGCCGCCCCCCACACCGCGCCCCCATTACGATTCCCTTCCAGAAACGCAAACGTGATCCCCGCCAGGCCAAGCGTCCCTAAAACCGCGCCTACCCAGTCAAGACCTCCCCGGGTATGCTCATTGCGGCTCTCCGGCACCCGCCAGAACGTGATCAGCAGGGTCACCACCGCCAGCGGCACATTCAGAAAAAACACCCACCGCCAGGTAGCCCGGTCTACCAGCCAGCCGCCCAGCACCGGACCGATCGCCGCCGTCGCCGCACTGAAGCCGGACCAGATGCCGATCGCCCGGCCGCGGCTCTCCGGCGGGAAAAAAGCACTCAGAATCGCCAGGCTCCCCGGCACCAGCAGCGCCGCCCCTATCCCCTGCAGCCCGCGTGCCGCAATCAGCCACAGGATCGAGGGCGAAAGCCCACACAGAATCGAGCCCACCGCGAAGAGCGCCACCCCCGCCGCAAAAACGATCCGCCGTCCATAAAAATCCCCCAGCGAGCCCGCGACCAGCAGCAAGGAGGCAAGAAACAGCGCGTACGCCTCAATCACCCACTGGATCTCAGCGGTACTGGCATGGAAACCCGTCTGCAAAGCAGGCAGCGCGACATTCACTGCCGTGCCGTCAATGAAAGCCATGCTGGACGCAAGGATCGTCGCCGCCAGCACCCACTTCGCCTGCGGCGTACGGAGAATGGCTTCCTTGTCCTCGGTCTCGGCCGGCGTGGCTGCTGCTGGGGTCAATGACGGCACGTCGGTACCTTATTGTAGGCTGCGGAAACCGCAGACGCAGGGCAACAAAGGCGACCAACTTTCATCAGCAACAACAAAAGCCGGTCGACCCACGAAACCCTAGGTCCTTCCCTGGGACGCGCTCACACCCGACGCCGCTTCAGCGACACCCTCATCGGTGCGGCTCTCACGAAGCCGAACCCATAGGATGCGCAGAACCGCCAGGATCGGGACCGAGATCAAAGCACCTACAACACCGCCGATTTCACCTCCCGCAAGCACACCAAAAATCTGCACCAACGGCGAAATCTCCAGCGACTCTCCCATGATCTTCGGCGCACTCACATAATCCTGAATCAATCGCCAGGCGCCCAGAAAGAGGAAAATCCAAAGCAGGTGCGGATAGCCCGACAACAGCGCAATCCCAAAAATGGCCACACTCGCCACCGCCGGACCCACCACCGGGATAAACTCGCAAACGCCCGCCAGCGGCCCTAAAACAAAGGCAAAGGGAGCACCCATGATCCCCAGCACCAGGGTCAGCACCGCCGCCGTCAACCCCGCCAGGATCAGCTGCGCACGAATATAGCTGCCCAGCATCACGTTGATGTCGTTCACGATCCCGCGAAGCACCGATCTGTTCTTCGCGTCACCGCCAAGGCCAACCACCTGGAACGCCATCGTGCGCGCATCCTTCAGGAAGAACAGGCTCAGAATCGGAATCAGAATCAACCACCAGATGTGGCTCAGCGGTTCCTCTAAACCCTTCAGGGCTGCCTCACCATAACCCTTGATCGCGTCGCGATTGCTCAGGAAGACCTGCTGGATCTGAACAGCCCGCTCGTGTGTCCATCCACGGCTCTGACCCATGCTCAGGATGATCTGACCCGATGCAATACGGTCCAAAAAGGCCGGCACGCTGGACGTTAAACCCTTGCTCTCTTCCGCAATCCGCGGTCCCAAAGCAAAACCGATCCCCACCAGCACACCGATGAGCAGCACATACGTGACAGCAATACCCTTCATCCGGCCGTTCAACTTCCGTTGGAAAAATGACACCGCCGGATCAACGAAATAGGCAAACAGAATGGCGAAGAGGAACAGTGTCAGCGTCTCGCGCGCACCGCGCAGAAAGGCGAGAACCATCACAAAAATCAGAATGGTGAAAAGAACACGAGCTGTTTTCGTGTCCCAAAGCGAGAAAAGCATAGTCATTCCTGCTGAAGAGATTCGGGAGCGTCCAACGCTCCAGGAGCAAAAGTGCTCATTGGCCTTACGCAGTGACGCGTGATCCTGTTCGATGCACTTTACTCACCCGGAGCGATAAAATACACGTATGGGCAGAGCCACCTTTGCGGACATCGAGCATGCAGTCACCGCCGGCGAACGACTCTCCCAGGACGATGCCCGCTGGCTCTGGCGCAATGCCTCTGACCTGCAACTTCGCTCTCTCGCCACGGCCGTCCGCAGCCGCTTCCACCCACCCGGCGACTGTACCTATCTCATCATGCGCATCATCAACTACACCAATGTCTGTGTAGCCCAGTGCGACTACTGCGCCTTCTACAAGCTTCCCGGCCAGGCCGGCGGCTACGTGATGGCGCAGGAGGAAGTCTTCGCCAAACTCGACGAGCTCCTTGCCCTCGGCGGCGATCTCGCCGCATTCAACGGCGGCTTCAACCCCCACCTCCCCCTCAGCTACTACTGCGATCTCTTCCGCGCCATCCGCGCCCGCTACGGCGATACCCTCGAGTTCTACGCCCTCACCGTCGCCGAGTTCATGTACCTCGCCGACCACGCCAAACTCCCCTTCGCCGAGGCTGCCAGCCAACTCCGCGAAGCCGGCGTCCGCTGGATCACCGGAGGCGGCTCCGAGATCCTCACCGAAGACTTTCGCCGCCGTCACAGCAAGTTCAAATACACCGTCGCCCAGTACTTCGAAGCCCAGCGCGCCATCCTCGACGCCGGCCTCAAAACCACCGCCACCATGGTCATCGGCTTCGACGAAACCCTCGACGAACGCCTCGAACACCTCGAACGCACACGCGCCTTTCAGGACGAAACCGGCGGCCTCGGCAGCTTTCTCTGCTGGACGTTCAAGCCCTACTTCACCGCTCTCGGAAACCAGCTCGGTAGCATCGAGATCACCACCGGCGAGTACCTCCGCCACCTCGCCCTCAGCCGCATCTTCCTCGACAACATCCCCCGCATCCGCACCTCCGTCCTCACCCAGAACGAACGCGCCCTCGAAGGCCTCCTCTACGGCGCCGACGACTTCGATCTCCCCATCGAAGACGAAGTCACCCAAAAAGCCGGAGCCACCATCAGCCTCGACTTCACCCGCATCCTCAACTACGCCCAGCAGCTAGGCTTCCACCCCACCTACCGCCACATCGCCCCATCCCCCCAGGAAGCCCTCACGGTATAGCGCAAATCTTTAGTCAGGGCCCGGCTTCAGCCGGACCACAAGACAGCCGAAACGAATCGGCTTCAGCCGCCGGCAACCTCCTCGCGTGCACCGTCTCGTCAGGGCCCGGCTTCAGCCGGGCCATAACCCAGCCAAAACGAATCGGCTTTAGCCGCCGGGTAAGGCCTTGGCTCCCGCAACCAGAACAGCAGAAGCCTGAAGGCCGACACATAGACAAACGCGCATCACCCAACCTCCTCGCGCGCACCACCCAACCCCCTCGCGTGTACCGTTTCGTCAGGGCCCGGCTTCAGCCGGGCC
>CAZZWG010000262.1:0-4294 GCA_964657685.1 Verrucomicrobia bacterium Tous-C9LFEB
CGCCACCCTCCCCGAAGACAACTTCGAAATCCGCCAGGCCTTCACCACCCTCAACCAAACCGCCCCCCCCAACGCCGTAGTCGCCTTCCGCCCCATCGACCCCATCCCCGACCGCCAACAAGCCGTCATGACCCCCAACGAGTTTTACCAGCGCGCCCTCGTCATGAACGCAGACCACCAGCTCCTCAACGCCGAAGGCAAATGCGCCGTCCACTTCGGTGGCGACCCCACCCCCTGCCCCGCCATCCAGCAAGCCACCACCGCCCTCTACGCCTCTCCCGCCCCGGACGCCACCGCCGCCCGCAACTTTTGCACCCGCTTCAGGGTCCACTACCTCGTCCTCACCGCCCGGGACCCCCTCTGGCCCACCTCCTCCGGCTGGCCCACCACCCTCCCGGCAGTCGCCCGCCAGCCACGCGTCCGTATCCTCGATTGCCAACCCCCGCCGCGCTAACCCCGCCACGGAGCCACTCGTCTATCCCAAGAAACCCGACGCCCTTGTAAACATTCAGCCCCCCATCCACGACTCACACAGGAGAACAAGTGACCTGGCCTCTCCGAGGAGCCCTCAAAACCACCCGGAGGCCGAGAACCGCAGGGTCTCCAAAAACTCCTTGGAAGCCGTCCCTGGCCGGCATCCCGCGCGCATCCAACCCAACATCCGCAAACGTCGCGAAGTGAGCAGTCGCGTAGAATAAAACCCGCAAACTAAGAAGGAAAACGGCCGCTATTCTGACCCAAACCGTATCCCCCACCCGGCAGTCCGCACGCCCCACCCGCCTCGGGGCACTCTCCCATTCCTGGAGCCTCTTCGCCGACAGCCCATTCTTCCTCCCTGGCATCGTTGTCTTCGCCTTCCTCCTCCGCCTCACCGTCGTCGCCTGCCTCCTCAGCCAGGTCACCTCCCACACCATCGACTACAACGACTTCGGCTGGGAAAGCTGGGAAATGGGCTGGACCGCCCGCAGCCTCTTCCTCGGCCAGGGCTTCAGCTCCCCCTACCTCCCCGTCACCGGCCCCACGGCCCTCGTTCCCCCGCTCTACCCCTATCTCCTCGCCGGCAGCTTCAAACTCCTCGGCCTCAATACCGTCAAAGTCGCCTTCGCCGTCCTCGGCCTCAATAGCCTCCTCTCCGCTTTCACCTGCGTCCCCCTCTACTTCCTCACGCGCCGTGCCCTCAACCGCCGCGTCGCCGCCCTCACCGCCCTCGGCTGGGCCCTCTACCCCTTCGCCATCTACTTCTCCGCTGACCGCGTCTGGGACTACGCCCTCACCTCCCTCCTCTTCACCTGCTGCCTCCTCGTCGCCCAGACCCTCCACCGCCGCTCCCCGCTCGCCTGGCTCGGCTTTGGCGCCCTCTACGGCCTCACCGTCCTCTCCAACCCTTCCGTCGCCTCGCTCCTCCCCGTCCTTACCCTCATTGCCATGGTCCGCGCCCACAGGAACGGCCGCGCCTGGTTCACCCCCGCCCTCATCGCCGCCATCGCCTTCTGCGCCGTCTGCGCCCCCTGGCAGATCCGCAACCATCGCGTCATGCACGCCAACTTCTTCATTCGCGACGGCTTCTGGCTCGAGTTCTACGCCGGCAACAACGGCGACACCCACGAATCCAACTCCGCCTCCGCCCACCCCGCCTCCAACCCCGTCGAAATGCAGCGCTACCAGGCCGAAGGCGAAATCCGCTACATGGCCGACAAACGCGCCGCCTCCATCGACTTCGTCAAGCACCACCCCACCTTCTTCGCCGTAGCCACCGCCCGCCGCATCGTCCGCTTCTGGACCGGCTACTGGTCCTTCGATCCCGCCTACCTCAAATACGAGCCCTTCGACCTCCCCAACACCCCCTTCTGCATCGTTCTCACCTTCTTCACCTTCCGCGGCCTTCGCCGCTGGTGGCGACGCGGTCCGGGCGCCCGCAACGCCGCCCTCCCCTACGCCCTCGCCATCCTTCTCTTCCCCATCCCCTACTACCTCACCCATAGCTCCATGGACTACCGCCAGCCCCTCGAGCCCATCGTCATCCTCCTCGTCACCATCGGTCTCTTCAACACCCACCCCCACCACCGCAGCCATCGTCTCGCCGGCAAAGAGCTCCCTGCGGCCGAGGCCGTCTCGGCCTGAGGAACATTTCACCGGAGGCGGCGTACTGAGGAGGGAGGCACTATGAAACTCCTCCTCTTCCTCATCCTCCTCCTCGTCTGCTGGCCCGCCGCCCTCGCCCTCCTCGTCCTCTATCCCGTCATCTGGCTCATCTCCCTGCCTTTCCGCCTGATCGGCCTCACCGTCAAAGGCGTCTTCGATCTCATCCGCGCCATCTTTGAACTCCCCCTGAAACTCCTCCGCGCCGTCTAGCCTCACCGCCGGACCACCAATCAGCTAAACTAGAGATCCATGGCATTAGATAAGCTTCAGCTCATTCCGCTCGGCGGTCTCGGCGAGTTCGGCATGAACTGCCTCGCCGTCCGCTTCGGCGATGACATCCTCGTCATCGACGCCGGCCTCATGTTCCCCGAAGAAGAACTCCTCGGCGTCGACATCGTCGTCCCCGATATCAGCTTCCTCATCGAAAACCGCAGCAAAGTCCGCGGTATCGTCCTCACCCACGGCCACGAAGACCACATCGGCGGCCTCCCCTGGATCCTCTCCGAGCTCAACGTCCCGGTCTACGGTACCGAGTTCACCCTCGCCTATGTCGAAGGCAAACTCGAGGAGCATCGCCTCCTCGACAAGACCGACCTCATCGAGATCCTCCCCGGCAAGCGCTTCACCCTCGGGCCCTTCAGCGTCATGCCCATTCGCGTCACGCACTCGCTCGTCGATTGCGTCGCCCTCGCCATCACCACCCCCGTCGGCACCATCCTCCACACCGGCGACTTCAAAATCGACCTCAGCTCCCCCGACGGTCACCCCTTCGACCTCCAGGCCTTTGCCGACCTCGGCAAACAGGGTGTCCTCGCCCTCCTCCAGGACTCCACCAACGTCGACCGCCCCGGCTGGACCCCCGGCGAAAAAGCCGTCCGTCCCCGCCTCGACGACATCTTCGCTGCCACCCGCAAGAAGCTCTTTTTCAGCTGCTTCAGCTCCTCCATCCACCGCATCCGCATCGCCCTGGAACTCGCCCACAAGCACGGCCGCAAGGTCGCCCTCGTCGGCCGCAGCATCGATAACTCCACGGAAATCGCCCAGGATCTCGGCTACCTCGATCCACCGCCCGGCCTCATCATTCACCCCGGCCAGATCAAGGACACCCCCGACCACCAGCTCTGCATCCTCATCTCCGGCACCCAGGGCGAGCCCATGAGCTCCCTCTCCCGCGCCGCCGTGGACAACCACAAGTTCGCCAAGATCGACAAAGGCGACACCGTCCTTCTCTCCTCCCGCATCATCCCCGGCAACGAGAAGGCCATCTACCGCGTCATCGATCACCTCGAGCGCCGCGAAGCCCGCGTCATCCACGACGACGGCACCAACGGCCTCATCCACGTCTCCGGCCACGGCTCGCAGGAAGAGCTCCGGATGATGATCAACCTCGTTCGCCCCAAGTTCTTCATCCCCGTCCACGGCGATTTCCGCCACCTCAAACGCCACGCCGAACTCGCCACCGCCACCGGTGTCCCCGAGAAGGTCATCCTCATGGAGGACGGCGACATCCTCACCCTCGACGCGAAATCGGCCCAGAAAACCGGCAAAATCCCCACCGGCCGCGTCTGCATCGACAACAACTCCACCGCCGACGTCGTCCACGACACCATCATCAAGGACCGCAAACAGCTCGGCGGCGACGGCATCTTCCTCCCCATCATCGCCATCAATCGCAAGACCGGTCAGGTCGAAGGCCAGCCCGAAATCACGACCCGCGGTTTCGCCGCGGAAGACCCAGACCTCCTCCGCAATGCTCGCGACATCGTCGCCCGCACCCTCGAAAGCTCGAGCGGCGAAGAGCGTCGCGACTATGGCGTAATGAAGGAAAAAATCCGCACCGACCTCAAGCGCTTTCTGCAGAAAAACGCCAACCGCCGGCCGCTCATCATGCCCATCATTCTGGAGCTCTAACCAAGCCCAAGTCCCCCTCGAAGGCAACGGCCCACGCCGCTGCCTTCGCCTTTGCGGTTGACTCTTTGTTTGTCATTCCCGCAGGGAATCTGCGTTTATGGTTGCTTTTGCAGTTGCAGTTGCAGTTGATCTTTTGTTTGTCATTCCCGCAGGGAAACTGCTTTTTACGTTAGCAGCAGCCGTAACATCCCAAGCGTGGAACCTGCCCCTTCCTCGACAAAGTATGCCCGCCGCCCTCACA
>CAZZWG010000263.1:0-4290 GCA_964657685.1 Verrucomicrobia bacterium Tous-C9LFEB
CTACCCGCGAGACCGCCAACGCGCAGCGCCAGTCCGTCACCGTCCTCGAAACCGCCCTCGACGATGCCACCCCCCAACTCCTCGCCTACGTAGCCGAACAAGCCCTCGCCCGCGGCGCCCTCGACGTCATGCTCACCCCGGTCATCATGAAAAAGGGCCGCCCCGGCACCCTCCTCACCGTCCTCTCCACCCCCGAACACAGCGAAGCCCTCCAACAACTCATCCTCCGCGAAACCCCCACCCTGGGCCTGAGAATCCGCCACGACCAACGCTCCACTCTGGCCCGCGAACACAAAACAGTCCAAACCCCGTACGGCCCCATCCGCATAAAACTAGGCCTCGCCAACAGCCAAAACCAAAACGCCACCCCGGAATACGAAGACTGCAAATCCGCAGCCCTCGCACACAACACCCCCCTGAAACAAGTCCAACAAGCCGCGATAGCCGCCTGGCTTCAGCCCAGGCCTTAAGCCCAGCAGCCCAGCCTTGGCCCTTGCTTTTCTTTGCTCGTTCTTCCCCCGAACGGGGAACCTGCTGTCTGGCACTGCCTCTTACTGGGCGCCAGGGAACCTGCTCTTCCAGCCGAGCATCCAATCCACGAACCCGATGACCCCACAGCATCTACTCGATCTCCTGGCCGCCGTTGAACGCGGCGATCTCTCCCCTTCTGCTGCCGCGACGCGCCTCGCCTCGCTCCCTTTCGAAGACCTCGGCCACACCCGCGTAGACCACCACCGCAGCCTCCGCACCGGTCTCCCCGAAGTCATCTACGCCGCCGGCAAAACCCCCGAACAAACCGCCGCCATCTTCACCTCGCTCGCCAAAGACGGCGTAGACGTTCTCGCCACCCGCGCCTCGCAAGCCGCCGCCGACCTCGTCCTCGCCCAACACCCCACCGCGATCCATAACCCCACAGGCCGCACCCTCAGCCTCCGCCAAAGCTCTCCGTCAGCCCAGAAAGGCCACATCGCCGTCCTCTGCGCCGGCACCAGCGACCTCCCCGTTGCTGAAGAAGCCGCCACCACCGCCGAAACCTTCAACACCCGCGTCACCCGCCTCTACGACGTAGGCGTAGCCGGCCTCCATCGCATCCTCGCCGTCCGCCAGGAGCTCACCGAAGCCCACGCCGTCATCGTCTGCGCCGGCATGGAAGGCGCCCTCCCCTCCGTCGTCGGAGGCCTCGTCAGCGTCCCCGTCCTCGCCGTCCCCACCTCCGTAGGCTACGGCGCATCTTTCGCCGGCGCAGCCGCCCTTCTCGGCATGCTCAATTCCTGCAGCCCCAACGTCACCGTCGTCAACATCGACAACGGCTTCGGCGCAGCCTACACAGCCACCCTCATCGCCCGGGCCTCCAGCCGCTAAGAGACCTGTCATCTCGACCGGAGCGCAGCGTAGTGGAGAGACCTGCGTTCTGCTCGCAGCGGCAACAACGCAAAGAGGCGACCCTGAGGTCGCCTCCCCACCAGCTACCGGCTACTGACCACCGGCTACAGGGTACGATCAACCCTTGCTGCGATCCGTAAACCGGTAAAACAAACTCTGCTTCGCCACCGGCTCCGCCGCCGCATTCAACCCCGCCATCTGCGTATGCGACAACGGCGTATGCTCCCGCGCATACTTCACATTCTCTTCTAACTGCCCCACGGTATCGCAACCCACGATGATCGTGCTCACCGGATGCGTCAGCGCATAATCCACCGCATTCTTCATCGTCATCACACCCGGCCGCGTCGCAATGGCAGAACCCTCCCACATATGCGCCTGCGCCTCCACCGAAGGCGGCGTCCAGCTCGACAACAACCTTCCCCGCGACGGCACCTTCATCCCGATAATGCCCATCTGCTTCTCCACCGCCAGCGGCAGCAGCTTCTCCTGGAAGCTCCACATATGCACGTCCGCCGGATTCAAACTCATCAGAATGCAATCGAACGGATGCCGGTGGATGCACTCAATCAACGCATCCGGCCGGTAATGCCCCGTAATCCCCAGGTTCTTCACCACACCCTGCTGCTGCATCGCCACCAGCGCCTCCACAGCGCCGCCCTTCGCAAACACCGCGTCCACATCCTCCTGCAGCCCAATATCATGCAACTGCCAAAGATCCACATGGTCCGTGTTCAACAGCTGCAGCGACTTCTCAATCATCCGCATCGATCCATCGCGCGTCCGCTCCTTCGTCTTCGTCGCCAGGAACGCTTCCTTCCGCCGCGTCTTCATCACCTCGCCGACATATTGCTCACTCCATCGCGCCGGCCCGCCATAGATCGAAGAAGTATCCAGGTAATTCACCCCAAGATCCAGCGCCCGGTTGATGATCGGCACCGCCTGGTCGAACATGTTCGGCTTCTCGAGCGTCGCCTGCCCACCCAGGCTAAAAATGCCCACCTTATAGCCCGTCTTGCCCAGGTTCCGCGTCGGCATCGCATCATGCGTCTTCGGATTAAACGGCATCACGTAAGGCTTCTGCGCCGTATCCGCCACACCCGCAGCCGGCATCAACATGCCCGCCGCCACAGCCCCACCAGCCTTCAAAAAGTTACGACGATCCTGCGACTGCGCCATGCCGTTCTCCCGGTCTTCCTGAACTTCGCCCCAATTCTACGCCCCGCAAAGTGCCTTTGTTAACGACAACATCGGGTCATCGCCAAGGTAACGCACAAAGCAGGAAACCCTGACGCATCCCCGCAGCCTTAGCGCGCCGTCACCACCACCCGCACCGGCAAACTCTTCGGCGGAAAGCACGACCGCGCATCACACGCCTGGTATTTCAACGCCCCCGTCAACGCCCCGTCCCCCTTCGCCGCCACCACCTGCAACCGCACCCGAAACTCCCCCTGGTACGTGCTCAACACCTCACCCGCCCCCACATCCAGCCGCATCGAAACCCCCGCCGGGTACTCCTGCCCCACCACCTTCACCGAACCCGCACCCAGTTCCAGCCCCGTAGGCACCAGCAACTCATCATGCGGTGTATGCGAGTTGATATGCATCCCCGGATCTACCCGAAACCGCAACTCCACCCAGTCCGGCACTCCCGCCTTCACCAGCACCGTATCCGTCACCAACTCCACATGCTGCCGCCGCGCCCCGTTCTCGCTAACCCCATCCCCGAGCCGGATCTCCTGCGCCCACCCCACCCCTGCAATCAACGCACACGCCATCGCCAACTGCACCAGGCGTCGAATCCCTGCGCCCCGAGCCCTGAACCCTGTCCTCTTCTCCATCACGCCCCCGGCGACGCAATTACCTTCTGAATCAGCGCCTCCATCCGGTCCTTACTCGGAGCCCCCAGGCTTACCGCCACAACCTTCCCACTCTTATCCACATAAAACGTCTCGGGCGTGTAATCAATCCCGCCATACGCCTTCGCCGTCTCCTCTTTCTTATCCGGCATCAAAATCGGGTAACTCACACCTATCTTCTTCGCGGTCTGCCCCACCTCCGCCGGCGCCATATCCTGGTCCTCATCCATCCCCAGCACCACCAGCCCCTGCCCCTTGTACTTATTCGAAAACTCCTCCAGCCACGGCATCTCCAGCTTGCAGGGACCACACCACGTAGCCCAGAAGTTCACCAGCACCGGCCGCCCCTTATAGTCGCTCAGCGAAACCTTCTTCCCGTCCGTAGACACCAGCGAAAAACCAGGCGCAGCCTTCCCTTGCAACGCCGTCCCCTCGTCCTCCCCGCTCCCCGCGTCCCCACTCCCGGCCGTCGCCGGAATCAGCTGCACATGGTTCGCCTCCACCGCCGCCCGCCGCGCCCGCAGGTTATACATCCCCGCCACCGCCAGAACGGCCACCACCACCAACATCGCCCCAAGCACCCCAAACCTGCGCAATACGTCCATCCGCTCACACCCGGGCTAACACCCGTCCTTGTACCTTCAAGTCTACTGCCTCCACCTACCCCGGAGCCGGGGACCCGGCCGTTGCCGATGGCACGCTGAACACTTCGTCGCTACCTGCTAGCATCCGGCTTGGGCATGCCCTCACCCCTCCCAAACACGCCCTCCCCCGCCGACCTCATCCGCATCGAGGCCGAAGCCCTCCTCACCCTCGCCCACCGCCTCGAAGGCCCCCAACTCCCCACCTTCAACGCCCTCCTGGACACCCTCGAACAAACCATCCGCAACGGCCAGAAACTCACCCTCACCGGCATGGGCAAAAGCGGCCTCATCGCTCGCAAAATCGCCTCCACCCTCACCTCCCTCTCGCTCCCCACCCCCTTCCTCCACCCCGCCGAAGCCCTTCACGGCGACCTCGGCCTCCTCGCCCCCAAAGACGCCCTGCT
>CAZZWG010000264.1:0-1285 GCA_964657685.1 Verrucomicrobia bacterium Tous-C9LFEB
TGTTCTTCGGCTACAGTAGCGGGAGATGTGGAGAGTTCTTCGGCTACACAGGCGGTGGGTGCGGAGGGTTTTCGGCTACACGAGCGAAGGTCCCGGAGCGTTCCTTTTGAGACGAGCGAGGTTCTGGAGAGTTCCCCTGGTGCGAGAGCGGCGGTTCCGGGGGGTGGTTGTGACGATGTATGCTCTGGCCCATGCGGATGGTTTGGATTTGGTTGTTGGCTGTGGTTGGTGTTGGGGTTGGGCGGGGGCAGGGCGGGGTTGTGGCGCCTACGCCGCCGATGGGGTGGAATAGCTGGGATTCGTATGGGTTGACGATTACGGAGGCGCAGTTTCGGGCGAATGTGGAGGTGTTGCACACGAAGCTGCAGCCGTTTGGGTGGCAGTATGCGGTGATTGATGAGGGGTGGTTTTTTGAGAATCCGCAGGATCGGGAGACGCCGGGGAAGCTGGTGTATGCGGTCGATGCCCATGGGCGGTATGTGCCGGTGCCGGCGCGGTTTCCTTCGGTGGGGCGAGGGGCGGATGGGGGGAGTGCGGCGGCCGCGGGGCAGTTGAAGGCCACGGTGGAGGAGACGAGTTTTGCGGCGTTGGCGGCGTGGGTGCATGGGCAGGGATTGAAGTTTGGGATCCATATTGTGCGGGGGATACCGAGGGCGAGTGTTGAGCGGAATTTGCCGATTGAGGGGTCGAATTACAAGGCTGCGGATGCGGCGGATACGAGCGATGCTTGTCCCTGGGATCCGACGAACTGGGGAGTGAAGGATGATGCGGCGGGGCAGGCCTGGTATGACTCGCTGCTGAAGCAGTATGCGGGGTGGGGGGTGGATTACCTGAAGGTGGACTGTATCTCGGACCATCCTTATAAGGTGAGTGAGATACGGCAGATTCGGCGGGCGATCGATAAGTCGGGGCGGCCGATGGTGTTGAGTTTGTCGCCGGGACCTACCTCGTTGCGTCATGCGGAGGAGGTGGGGTCGATGGCGAATATGTGGCGGATTTCGGATGATTTCTGGGATGAGTGGCAGAAGGCGCCGGGGCAGACGACGGAGTTTCCGCAGAATGTGAAGGACAGCTTTGCGCGGCTGGCGGCGTGGGAGCCCTATGACAAGCCGGGGAACTGGCCGGATGGGGATATGTTGCCGATTGGGTCGTTGAAGCCGACACCGGGCTATGGGAAGGCGCGGATGTCGAAGTTATCGATGGAGGAGCAGCGGACGTTGATGACGTTGTGGGCGATGGCGCGGAGTCCGCTGATCCTGGGGGCGAACTTGACGATGCTGGATGC
>CAZZWG010000264.1:1385-4267 GCA_964657685.1 Verrucomicrobia bacterium Tous-C9LFEB
GTTTATGGAGGCAATGCGCCGATTGCGGGACATGCCTTTGTGGAGCGGGTTGTGCCGCATGGATGTGTGTTGTTGATGCTGCAGTGAAGGCTGCAGGCGCGAGTGGAGGGGCGTTCACTCTCGGGGTCGCTTAGCTGAAAGTGAGTTTGTCTTGCCAGTTGACGCCTGGAACGATCCGGGGGTCGGCGGGCAGTGGCGGCTTCCGTTGGACTTGCACCCTTTTGGAACATCGTTGGGGATGGCCGAGGTGAGTCAGGAGTCGCTATTCTAGCTTTGCGAAGACCGGGCGTGGTCGATGCTTCAGCGGATTTTGGATGAAGGATTCTTGTGTTCGATATGACTCTTCTTGTGACCGGCGGCGCGGGCTTCATCGGCTCCAACTATGTGCTGCAGGCGGTGGACGCGGGCCATCGGGTGGTGAATGTGGACCTGCTGACCTATGCAGGGAATCGGGAAAACCTTCGCGCTGTTGAGGGACAACCGTCCTACCAGTTTGTGCAGGGGGATATCAATGACACCGCGTTGATCGCCCGGCTGCTTGAGGAATTTCGTCCAGAGGCGATTGTGCACTTTGCGGCAGAGTCGCACGTGGATCGCTCCATCCTGGAGCCTTCTGCTTTCGTTACTACGAATGTGGTGGGGACACTGTCCTTGCTGCGGGCGGCGCTGGAGCATTGGCGATCGCTGGAGGCCGGTGCTGCCGCTCGCTTCCGGTTTTTGCATGTTTCCACGGACGAGGTGTATGGCTCGCTGGGTCCGGATGATCCCGCTTTTGAGGAGACGACGGCGTACAGACCGAACAGTCCTTATTCTGCGTCCAAGGCAGCTTCCGACCACCTGGTGCGCGCTTACTTTCACACGTATGGCCTGCCCACGTTGACGACGAACTGCTCTAACAACTACGGCGCTTTTCAATTCCCTGAAAAGCTGATTCCCCTGGTGATTCAGAATGCGCTAGGGGGACGGCCGCTGCCGGTTTATGGGGATGGGGAGAATGTACGCGACTGGCTGTTCGTGGAGGATCACTGCGCGGCGATAGAGCAGGTATTGCAGAGGGGTCGCGTGGGAGAGACCTACAACATCGGCGGCCTGAGCGAGCGGAAGAACCTGGATGTGGTTCGACAGATCTGTTCGATGCTGGACGAGCTTCGTCCCAGCGGAGCGCCTTACGCCCGGTGGATTGAGTACGTGAAAGACCGTCCTGGTCACGACCGGCGCTATGCGGTGAACTGCGGCAAGCTGATGAGCGAGCTTGGGTGGAGACCGCAAGAGACATTTGAAAGCGGATTACGCAAGACGATCCAGTGGTACCTGGATCATGAAGATTGGGTGGAGCACATTCTTACGGGAGAGTATCGCCACTGGATCACGGCCAACTATGGCAACCGGAGTGCGGCGTGAAAGGGATCATCCTGGCAGGTGGATCAGGTACGCGGCTTTATCCCTCGACCATCAGCATCAGCAAGCAACTGATCCCGGTGTATGACAAGCCGATGATCTACTATCCGCTGTCTACCCTGATGCTGGCGGGCATTCGCGAGATCCTCGTGATTTCGACACCGCAGGACTTGCCGCGCTTTCAGTCACTGCTGGGGGATGGAAGCGCCTGGGGTATGCGGTTTGAGTACGTGGAGCAGCCGAATCCGGACGGCCTTGCACAGGCGTTTCTGCTGGGCGAAGCCTTTCTCGACGAGCAGCCAGCGGCCCTTGTGCTGGGTGACAACATCTTTTATGGGCATGACCTTTCCATCCTGGTGCAGCGATCTGCTGAGGTTGAAGAAGGCGCTGTTGTGTTTGCTTACCAGGTGCAAGATCCGGGCAGTTACGGCGTGGTTGAGTTCAATGACGATGGCCGTGTGCTTTCGATTGAAGAGAAGCCCAACTTGCCCAAGTCCAGCTATGCCATTACGGGACTTTATTTCTACGACAAGCACGTTGTGGAGTATGCGAAGCAGATTCGCCCTTCCGCACGGGGTGAGCTGGAGATTACGGATCTGAACCGCATGTATCTGGAGAGGGGCAAATTGCAGGTGGAGATCATGGGTCGCGGCTTTGCGTGGCTGGACACCGGGACTCACGATGCCATGTTGGAGGCTGGGCAGTTTATTGCGACGATTGAACGACGGCAGGGGTTAAAGATTGCTTGTCCGGAAGAGATTGCTTTTCGACTTGGCTATATCAGCGAGACGGAGTTGGAGGCACTTGCGGTGCCGATGGCCAAGAGCAGCTATGGCGCGTACCTGATGCAACTGCTGCGGCGGGCGCAGCGTGGAGCGGACCGGCTGGGCCGGGTCATAGACTGAGCCTATGCGCACGCGCATCCTGATTACCGGCAAGAGTGGGCAGGTAGGTGGAGCTCTTGTCGAGGAGCTCTCGGGGAGTGCGCTGGTGTATGCGCCGAGTTCCGCGGAAATGGATCTTCGCGACGAAGATGCGGTTCGGAAGGGCGTGCGCGCCTTTCGACCGGACTGGATTGTGAACGCCGCGGCTTATACGGCGGTGGACCAAGCTGAAAGCGAGAGGGAACTCGCTTTTAAAATCAACGCGCAGGCTCCCCGGATTCTTGCTGAAGAGGCGGCGCTTGCAGAGGTACCTTTGCTGCACTTTTCTACGGATTATGTTTTTGACGGCTCGAAGCCAGGAGCTTATGTGGAGCAGGATCCTACGGGTCCCTTGAATGTTTACGGCGAGAGTAAAGTGGCCGGGGAAGAAGCCATCGCACGCTGCACGGCTCCGTTTCTGATTTTCCGGACAAGCTGGGTCTATGGCGCGACGGGGAAGAACTTTCTGCGAACCATTTTGAAGGCTGCGCGGGAGCGAGAACAGCTTCGCATTGTGGCCGATCAACGGGGGGCTCCTACCTGGAGCAGAGAGCTTGCCCG
>CAZZWG010000265.1:0-4248 GCA_964657685.1 Verrucomicrobia bacterium Tous-C9LFEB
CCGCGGGCACCACCGCCGCCTTCGATACCAACCTCCTCCACTACTCCGACCTCACTCTCAAAGCCAGCTTCCATCACACCCCCGCCACCGCCCGCAGGGCCTTCGCCCTCCTCCAGTCAGGCCGGTTCAACTGCGATGCTTTCCTCACCGGCACCGCCACCCTCGAAGACGTCCCCAGCCTCTTCGGGCGCATGCTCACCCGCCCCGCAGAGGGCACCCGCCCCGAGATCAAGACCGCCGTCTACCCTCACGGCTCGCACGGAACTCCGCGCTCCACCGAAGCCCTCCTGGAAGCCTCAGGAGTCCTCGCATGAGCTCTATCCTCGTCCCACTGCAAGGCACCCTTGAAGGCGCACCTGCGGAGTACCTCACCCCCCCAACCCGTCCTACCCTCGCCGAAGCCCAGGCCTGGTGCAAACGCCTCGTCGAAACCCACTACGAAAACTTCCACGTAGCCACCTTCTTCCTCCCCAAAGTCCTCCGCCCCCACTTCCACGCGGTCTACGCCTTCTGCCGCACCTCCGACGACCTTGGCGATGAGGTCGGCGACACCACCCTCGCCACCCGTCTCCTGGGCGACTGGCGCTCCATGCTCCACGAATCCTTCACCACTCCCCAAAATTCCCGCCATCCCGTCTTCGTCGCCCTGCAGCCCACCGTCGCCGCCTGCTCACTCCCCATCGCTCCCTTCGACGACCTCATCACCGCCTTTGAGCAGGACCAGGTCTACACCCACCACGCCTCGCTAGCGACGCTGGAACACTACTCGCGCTATTCCGCCAACCCCGTCGGTCGCCTCGTCCTGCTCCTGTCCGGCTACGGCGAAGAAGAGCTCTTCACCCTCTCCGACGCAATCTGTACCGCCCTCCAGCTCGCCAACTTCTACCAGGACGTCATCACCGATTGGGTGGACCGCAACCGCCGCTACCTCCCAGCCGACGTCATGGGGCAATTCAACGTCACCGACGAGCAAATCGCCGCCCGCCGCTTCGACTCCAACTACCGCGCCATGATGCATTTCCTCGTCGAAGACGCCCGCGCCCGTCTCCTCCGCGGTCGTCGTCTCGTCACCCTCGTCAGGCCTGATCTCGCGGCCACTCTATCCCTCTTCATCAAGGGTGGCTTCGCTATCCTCAATGCCATCGCCGCACAAAACTACGACACCCTGACCTCCCGCCCCGTGGTAACCAAAACCGTCAAGTTCCGTCTGCTCGGTGAGGCTCTCCTCGGTAAAGCCGGGTCCCTCTTCCGCACCGCGCCCCCATCCCGAGAGCACCCCGGCCACGCATGACATACTCCCCCTCCCTTACGACCGAAGCCGCCTACGCCTTCTGCCGCGCCATCGCCAAACGCGAGGCCAAGAATTTTTACTGGGCTTTCCGCGTCCTGCCTCAACACAAGTCCGACGCCATGTGCGCCGTCTACGCCTTCATGCGCAAGGCCGACGACCTCTCCGACGACGAAACCCTCACCCTTGACCAGCGCCGTTCCGCCATGGCCGCCTGGACCCGGGACTGGCAAGCCTCCCGTCACGGAGTCCCGACCACCGATCCAGTCTTCATCGCCCTCAATGACACCCAGAGGCGCTTCAATATCCCCGGCGCGCTCCTCGAAGAACTCATCGCCGGCACCACCATGGACCTCGATCCGCAACCCGCCGGTGTCCGCGTTCTAACGCTGACAACGCCGGGACAGCACACGCCGCGCGACTATCAGGTCTACGAGTCCTTCGACGCCCTCTACCGCTACTGCTACCTCGTCGCCTCCGTCGTCGGTCTCGTCTGCATCCGCATCTTCGGCTACACCGATCCCTACGCCGAAAACCTCGCCGAGCGCACCGGCCTCGCCTTCCAACTCACCAATATCCTCCGCGACGTCCGCGAAGACGCCGACCGCGGTCGCATTTACCTCCCCCTCGAAGACATGGCCACCTGCAATATCACTCCCGAGCGCGTTCTCGCCGAAAGCCACGCCGGCACCTGCTCCCCCGAAATGTACCGCCTTCTCCTCAAGGAAATCCGCCGCGCCAACGAGTTCTACAAAGCCGCCGACGAACTCATCCCCCTCCTCCACGCCGATGCCCAGCCCGCCATGGAGGTCCTCTCCACCATCTACCGCCGGCTGCTCGCCCGCGTGGCCCGCGACCCCGAAGCCATCCTCCGTGAGCGCGTCTCCGTCCACATCTCCGAGAAACTCGGTATCCTCGGTCGCGGCCTCATCGCCTCCCGCATGCCCAGAACCAACGGGATCAACGCGTGAGCTCCACCGCCGAACACACCCCCGAAGTCATCGTCATCGGGGCCGGCCTCGCCGGTCTCGCCGCCTCCGTGGCGCTCTCCCGCGCCGGCGCAAGTGTCTTTCAGCTCGAACGCAAACCCTACATCGGCGGTCGCGCCTACTCCTACGCGCACCCCGCTTTGCAGGAGGAAATCGACTCCCAGCACGTTCTCCTCGGCTGCTGCACCAACCTCATCGACCTCTGCCGCCAGGCCGGCGCCGACCGCTACATCCGCTGGTACGACGACATCACCTTCCTCGAACCCGCCACCCCCGACCGCCCCGCCCGCCGCAGCGTCCTCGGCAGCGACGGCCTCCCCTCACCCGGCCACTCCACCCTCAGCTTCCTCCGCGCGCCCATGCTCGGCCTCCGCGACAAACTCTGCATAGCCCGCGGCCTTCTGCAATTCCTCCGCGGCTACCCAGCCTCTGACGCAGAGCCCTTCAGCGCCTGGCTCCAGCGCACCGGCCAAACCGAAAAAGCCATTCGCCACTTCTGGGAACCCGTCATCGTCGGCACCCTCAACGACAGCTTCGAACGCTGCTCCACCCGCTACGCCGGCCAGGTCTTCCACGAAGCCTTCCTCGCCAGCGCCGAAGGCGGCCGCCTCGGCATCCCCACCCAACCCCTCTCCGTCTTCTACGCCGCCCTGGCCCGCTTAGCCGAGCAGCAGGGAACCCAGATCTACCTCCGCGCCAGCGCCGAAGCCCTGGAACGTTCCGCAGAAGGCCTCTGGCGCATCACGCTAGCCGACGGCACCGTCCTAGAATCCCCCAAAGTCGTCCTCGCCGGCCCCTTCGAACAAACCGCCCGCCTGCTCGAACCCGTTCCCGGCACAGAAGCCCTGAAACAGGCCCTAACCCACTTCGTCCACGCCCCCATCACCACCGTCCACCTCTGGTTCGACAGGGAAGTCGCGGACCTAGATCACGCCGCCCTCCTCGACACCCGCATCCAGTGGATGTTCAACAAAACCCGCATCCGCCACCGCGGCCCCCAGCCAGAATCCACCGGCCAATACCTCGAACTCACCATCAGCGGCTCCTTCGCGGAACTCAAGCGCTCCCGCGAAGCCATCCTCGCCGACGCCCTCCGCGAGCTCAACCTCTTCTTCCCCGAAACCCGCGGCGCAAAAATCCTCAAATCCGGTGTCCTCAAAGAAGCCCGCGCCACCTTCTCCGTCATCCCCGGCCTAGACCCCTTTCGCCCCACCGCCGACGCCCTAGGCAACGGCCTCTATCTAGCCGGAGACTGGACCCGCACAGGCTGGCCCTCCACCATGGAAGGCGCTGTCCGCAGCGGCCGCCTCGCCGCCGACGCCATAGCCCGCGACGCCGGCTCCACCACCCCCCACTCCCTCGCACAAGACCTCGCCCCCAAAGACCTCATGCGCCTCCTCACCCCCCAACGCTAAGCAGAACACGGCGGAATAGGGGAGGTTGGGGCGTCAGCCCACCATGATGAGGCAATGCAGAACGGGAAGGGGTGGGGCTTCAGCCCCACCATCAAACCGCGCCACCCGGCGGCTTTAGCCGCTGAGGTAACGGCCCGCCCCCTTCAACAACCTCGAACCGCCGCAACTACACCGTCCCGACCTACTCCACCCCCAACGTCCAAACCGTCGTACTCCGAAACACCTCACCCGCCTGCAAAACCGTACTCGGAAACGCCTTCTGGTTCGGCGAATCCGGAAAATGCTGCGTCTCCAAACAAAACGCACTCCGCCACCCATACGGTCGTCCGGACCGCCCCACCATGCTCCCATTCAGATAATTCCCTGAATAAAACTGCACTCCCGGTTCCGTAGTCTCCACGGTCAACCGCCGCCCACTGCTCGGGTGCACCGCCGTAGCCGCCGCCTTCAACTCACCACCCTCCCCGCGCAGCACAAAATTATGGTCGTACCCTTTCCCATTCACCAACTGCGGATGCGTCTCATGAATCCGCTCTCCAATCCCGCGCGCCACCCT
>CAZZWG010000266.1:0-4235 GCA_964657685.1 Verrucomicrobia bacterium Tous-C9LFEB
GTCGTCATGATCGGCGGCCATCTCGATAGCTGGATCGCCGGCACAGGCGCCACCGACAACGGTGCCGGCGCCATCGTCGCCATGGAAGCCATGCGCATCCTCAACACTCTCCACGTGCACCCCCGTCGCACCATCCGCATCGCTCTCTGGAGCGGCGAAGAGGAAGGACTCTTCGGCTCGACCGGCTACGTCCAACAACACTTCGCTACCTTTGCGGCTTCCGGGAACAAAGACGAAGCAATCCTGCCCCCCGGCATGAGGCAAACTGCCGGCCCACCCACGCTCAAACCGGAAGCAGCTGGCCTCGATGTCTACTTCAACATGGATTCCGGCAGCGGCAGACTCACCGGTGTAGGCGTCCAGGGAGATCAGGGAGCCGCCACCATCTTTGCCGAATGGATGAAGCCCCTCGCCGACCTCGGCATGACCACCATCTCCATGGAGTCCAGTGGGGGTTCAGACCAGGTCCCCTTCCAAATGGCAGGCCTCCCCGGCTTCGGCTTCCTGCAGGTTCAGCGCGACTACCAAAGCCGCACCCATCACACCAACCTCGACACCTACGAACACCTCAGCGAGCCCGACCTCAGGCAAGCCGCCGTCGTCGAAGCCATCTTCCTCTACAACGCCGCCATGCGCGACGCCATGCTGCCCCGCCCCGGCCTCCCCTTCGGCACTCCGCCCGACAAAGCGCTGCCGGGTCTCTACCCCGATACAACCAAGTGAACGCAACCGCTCTGGTATAACGGTCGCAATCGCTTCCAATCGAGTCAGCTCACCCTCCGGTGATCCGGCTCGGTCAACGGTTCGCGACTTTGGTTCGAATCCAAACTTGCATTGGACATGCTCTGAAAGGCAGGGGAACGAAGGGCGAACAACTCGGTAGTGAGCTATGCGGATCGGATCCCCGCTCACGCGGAGCGCCCTTCGCCTCCTGAAAATCACACTGTGGCACTCGTTGTAATCGTCTTCTTCGTTCTTCTTGCAGCCTTCGCCATCACCGGCCGCCTCTGGTACCCCAGGCGCGTCGTCCTGCAGCCCTGGCAGCGTGGCCTCTTCCTCAGCAAAGGCGTCCTCAAACGCACCCTCGAACCCGGGCTATACCGGGTTTTCCCGTGGCAGCAGATCCTCCCCGTCGATACCCGCCAGCAGATCCTGCAGGTCGCCGGGCAGGAAGTCCTCACCCAGGACGGCATCTCCGTCAAGCTCAGCCTCGTCGGCGAATACGCCGTCCACGACCCCGAACGCAGCGTCTTCGCAGCCGTCCAGCCGACCGTGAATCTCTATGCCCATGCGCAGACCATTCTTCGCGAGCTGGCCGCCAATCTTCCTTTCGAGCGCCTTCTCAGCGATCGCGGCGACCTCAACCTCGCCCTGCTCGAACGCGTAAAACCCCGCGCCGCCGACCTTGGTCTCACCCTCGCGAGCCTTCAACTCCGCGACATCATGCTTTCCGGCGAAATGAAGCGAAATCTCGCCGCCGTCCTCACCGCACAAAAGCAGGGCCTCGGTGCTTTGGAACGCGCCCGTGGCGAAACCGCTGCCCTCCGGAACCTCGCCAACGCCGCCAGGCTCATGGACGATTCCCCGTCGCTCCTTCAGCTCCGTGCCCTCCAAAGCCTCGAATCCCTCAAAACAGGAACCCTCGTCCTCGGCGTAAACGAAAAGCTGCCCACGCGCCCTCTTGGCGGGCAGCAGTAATCACTCACTTCCTGCTCAACGCGCCGGCGCCTGCAGCTTGAACTCATGCGGAGGCGTCGCGCCCATCAGGTTCGTCACCCAGTAATCCCACCGCCGCCGCATCATGTAATACGTCATGTCGCCGTACCCGTGGTGAGCCCGTGGATACACTACAAGGTCATAGTCCTTGTTCGCCTTCTCCAACGCATCCACCACCAGAAAAGTCTGCGAAGGCGGAACGTTATCGTCCAGCAAACCATGCGCCAGCATCAGCTTGCCTTTCAGGTTCTTCGCCATCGACTGGTTCGCCTGCCCGTCATAGTTCGTCGTTCCATCATGCGCCGTCTCTAGCAAGCCAAGGTACTTTTCGTAGTAGTCATCCTCATAGTTGCGATTGTCATGATTCCCACTCTCCGCGATCCCGACCTTATAGAAATCCGGGTAATCAAACATCGACGCCGCGGTAGCATTGCCGCCACCCGAGTGCCCCCAGATCCCCACCCGGTCCAGGTCCATCCACGTATCGCGTGAAGCAAGGTCCTTGATCCCGCTCACCTGGTCCGGCAGCGCCTGCTTCCCCATGTCGCGGTAGTACGCATCCTGAAACGCCTTCGAACGCCGCGGCGTTCCCATCGCATCGATCTCCACCACCGCAAACCCAAGCTGCGCCAACGCATTGGCATCCCCATCCGCAGCGGCAAACTGCCGCGTCGGAATCGTCCCCATAAATGGCCCCGGATAGATGTAATCAATCACCGGATACTTCATCGACTTGCTAGCAGTCTCAAGACCGGCAGGCTTGAACAGCAGCCCATAGCAGGTCGTCTTGCCATCACTGCACTTCACCGCAATGTTCTCCGGCGCTTGCCATCCGCTAGCCTTCAGGCGAGAAACATCCCCCTTCGCGAGCTGTTCCACAACAGCCCCGTCCGCCTTCCGCAACACAGCGGTCTGCGGCTCCTGCGGCGTCGAGTAAACATCAACAAAATACCGCCCCTCTCCGGAAGCAATCGCAATATGATCCTGATGCTCCGGCGTCAGCAGCTTCGGCTCGCCGCCTTTCAGGTTCACCGCATAAATGCTGCGGTAATACGGGTCCTCACCTGCCTCACGCCCAACCCCCGCCAGCAGCAGCATCCCCGTCTTCTCATCCGCATACACCAGGTGATCGACATTCCAATCGCCCTTCGTCACCTGCCGTTCCAGCTTGCCGTCCTTTGCGCTGTAAAGGTAGTAGTGCCCCCACCCGGAGCGCTGCGACCACCACAGAATCTCGTTGCGCTCGGAAAGATAGCGCCAGTTAATCCCCTCGTCGTTATAGCCGCTGTCAAAGAAGGTCGGGATCGTCTCCTTGAACAGATCGCGCACCTCTCCGGTCGTTGCATCGGCCATCCGCACCGTCTCTTCCTTGTGATCCCGCGATGTGGACACAAAAGCAAGCGTCTTACCATCCTTTGCCCACTGCATATCCTGCGGCCCCTCGCCACAAACCACGTCGTCACAAAGGGAAGACCGGTGAAGATCCGGCGGCATCTTCAACCGCGTCATCTCGCCGCTATCCACGTCCACAATCACGCGCTGAATGTGCATGATCTCCTTGTCGCCGACAAACGGATACTTCCACACATCCATCTCCGAGTGCCCCACCTGTGTGCTCGCCGAGGTGAAGTCCGCAACCGCGCGCTGATCCTGCTGGAACGTCGCTACCCTCTTCGAATCAGGCGACCAGATGACAATGGCGTTGTTGGAATGCTTCCATCCGGCGTTATCCGTCGCATACCCGAAGTCCTTCACACCATCCGTGGTCAGCTGCTTCTCCGCGCCCGTCGCCACATCGCGCACCCATAGATTCCAGTTGCGAATGAACACAGCCTTCTTGCTGTCAGGCGAAAGCACAGCCTCCGCCGCCGACCCGCCGGCAAGATAGCCCGCAATGTGCCCCGCATGTTGATCCGGCAATTTCTTGCAGCGATACGGCGCCATCAACGCGCAATCGTACCGTTCTCCCCGCACGCTCACAACAGCGGTATTGGCGCCGGCCTGCGGCTCAAACCCCTCAAACGCAATCTTCGTCGGATCCGTCTCTTTCAGCCCCGCCGTGTTCATCGAGGCGACGATCTTCACCGTAGGGAAGGCCTCTGCCTTCGTCCCCGCCGCGGCATCGCCCAGCATCACGTTCTGCACGCCATGATCGCTCTCGATGTACCAGAACCGGTGATCGTCAATCCAGTGAGCCGATCGCACCGCATGGTCCACCAGCGGCGCCGTATACGGTCCAAGCTGATGCATGGCACGCGTGTAATCCGCATCCGTCACAACCCTCGTCTGCTGCGCCGAAGCCGCCACCACCCCCAGCAAAACCACCGCGCAACCCCGCCCAAAATTTCCAACTCCCATGCGTTTCTTCTCTCCTGACGTATGAACGCCATGCTATCAAGCCAGCGCTCCCGCAGCAGCTTCGCCTAAACAGAAAAGGGCCGCGCATCAGCGCGACCCTCTTCCCGACAAAATGCCAGAAGCCCTAAAGCTCCTTCACCCCATCCACAAACGCCTTCAGC
>CAZZWG010000267.1:0-4177 GCA_964657685.1 Verrucomicrobia bacterium Tous-C9LFEB
CTGCAGGGATGGGGTCGGGGCGAGTCTCGCTGGCAGTGGAGGCTGCGCTGGCGGACGGGGATGTTGTTGAGTTGATCTCGGTGGGGTTGGCTGGCGGGTGTACAGCGGACGCTGTGCCTGGGACGGTGATGGAGGCTGGCGTGGTGGTGGAGCCGCGGACGGGGGAGCGGTTCCGGACGGGGTTGGGTGCGGAGCGGCCTGTGCTGGTGACGAGTGAGGCGATCGCGAGCTTAGGGGAGAAGGCGCACCTTGCCGCAGCTTACGGAGCTTCGCTGGTGGATATGGAAGCAGCGACGGTCGCGCGGCTGGCGGCGGCGCACGGATTGCGGTTCCGGGCGATCAAGGGTGTGTCGGATGGGCATGACTTTGAGCTGGCTTCGCTGGGGCGATTTACGGGGAAGCATGGAAGCTTTCGGACGGGCGCGTTTGCGCTGCATACCGCTTTCCGGCCGAGGACCTGGGCGGCTGCGGGGAAGCTGGGGAGGGATAGCAATCGGGCGTTGACGGCTTTGGCGGCGCGGCTGGTTGAGGTGATTGGCTCTTAGATTTGTTGGCGGCGATGGTGTTGGGAGCGGGTTGTGGATGAATGTGCGTCCAAGCTGGGGTGAGGTGTGCGCTTGGCGTGGTTTGCGTTTCTGGTTTCTGTGCTCTCTGGGCGGCGAATCCGCTGCAGTCGGCTACGAATGGGGAGTTGAACCGGCAGCTGCATCAGCCGGTCTGGGCCGGGATTGTTGTCTATGCGAGCGGGTTGTTGGGGATGCTGGTGGTGCAGCTGTTTGTTCGCGGGCCTGTGCCGTTGGCGCAAGCCTCGGGGGTGAGTTGGTGGGCGTGGATGGGTGGGTTGATCAGCATTGCGTCGACAATGGCTGGGCTGACGATGGTGCAGAAGCTGGGAGCGGGGATCTTTACGGGGTTGAGTGTTACGGCGTCGCTGGTGATGTCTGTGGCGCTGGATCATTTTGGGTTGGTGGGGTTGAAGCAGCATACGGCTTCGCCGGGGCGGTTGCTTGGGTGCGGGTTGTTGGTGGCGGGCGTGTGGTTGGTGAGCCGGTCGTGAGGTTCTAGACTGGTGGGGTATGGGTGAGACGATGCGGGCGGCGGTTTATCGGGCGCCGGATGTGGTGGTTGCTGAGACGTTAGAGGTTCCGGAGATCGGGGCGGGTGAGGTGCTGGTCCGGATCGATACGTGTGGGATTTGTGGGACGGATCTGAAGAAGATTCATACTGGGTCGCATGCGGCACCGCGGGTGTTTGGGCACGAGATGGCCGGGACGATTGCTCGTGTGGGCGAGGGTGTGAAGGGGTTTGCGGTTGGGGATCGGGTGATGGCGTTTCACCATATTCCGTGTGGGAAGTGTTTCTACTGCCGAAAACAGACGTTTGCGCAGTGTGAGCAGTACAAGAAGGTGGGGACGACGGCTGGGTTGGGGGCGGCGGCGGGGGGTGGGTTTGCGGAGTATATCCGGGTGATGGACTGGATTGTGGGGGATGGAGTTACGCCTGCGGGGTTGGTGCGGGTGCCGGATGACATTCCGTTCGAGCAGGCGGCGTGGATTGAGCCGGTGAATACATGCTTCAAGGCGGTTCGGCTGCTGGGGCTCGAGGCGGACGATACGGTGCTGGTGATTGGGCAGGGGAGTATCGGGATCCTGCTGGCGGCGTTGGCTCGGCAGACGGGGGCAACGGTGTTGACTTCGGATATGTATGCCGAGCGGCATGCGGTGGCGCGGGGGTATGGGTTGGAGCATCCGCTGGATGCGCGGGGTGATGTGGTGGGGGCGTGCAAGGCGGCTACGGAGGGACGTGGGGTGGATGTGGCGATGGTGGCGGTGGGGGCGGATGCGTTGATTGGGACGGCGATGGAGGCGATTCGGCCGGGTGGACGGGTGATGCTGTTTGCGTCGACGCAGCATGGGACGGCGCCGTTCGATCCGGCGGCGGTTTGCATGGAGGAGAAGACGCTGATGGGGTCGTACTCGGCGAGTGTGGCGATCCAGGCTGAAGGGATCGAGCTGGTGTTTGAGGGGTATCGGTCGGGGCGGTTAGACCTGACCAAGCTGATCTCTCACCGGTTTGGGGTGGAGGAGTGCGCGGAGGCGATCCACCTGGCTTCGCATCCTGTGGCGGATTCTATGAAGGTGGTGTTGAAGCTGTAGGGTACCCCTCCCCCTGGGTACTTCTGGTTCTAAAGTACGTTGTAATAGGGACTTAGGTGGGTACCTGGGAGTCGTGGGTTCGTGTCCCGCTCTCGCGCCTGTGTGTTCGCCTGGCTTGGGAGCTGTTCCCAGTGTAGCGAAGCGGGGATGAATGGTACGCAAGTGTGGGCGAAATAAGTCCGGTTGAGTGACTTACCGGACGCCGGACTCCTGCTTTAGGAGCTTGGAGAAGTTTGGTCTGCGTTTTCGAGGGATAGGAGCGGCTTTTCTGACATCCGGAACGTTCTTTGGGCATATGCATCTGTTGAGGGAGCGAACTAAATACCTATGCATCGATCGGGCCATTTGACTTTGTTTCTGGGCGTTGGTTTCTCGCTGGCGGCGCCGTATGCGTTTGCGTTCGGGCAGGAGGCGGGGCAGGCGGGCGGCGTGCTGGCGGGAACGGTCAGTGATGCGACCGGGGCGCGATTGCCGGGGGCTGTGCTGGAGCTGCGTGGGGGTGGGCGGCGGCAGGGTTTCGTTGCGGATGGGTTGGGGCGGTTCCGTTTGCGGGTAGCGGCTGGCGAGTACGAGCTTTCCGTGCGGGTGAAGGGGTTTCGAGAGATCGAGCGGCAGCGGGTGACGGTGGCGAGTGGGGGGCAGACGGACCTCGCTCTAAGCGTGACGGTAGATGCGGAGCAGACGGAGGTGAATGTGGATCCGGGGGCGGGGTTGGCAGGGAGTTCGGCGGGGGCGGATAACCTGACGGCGCTGGTGCTGGGCCGGAAGAAGCTGGAGACGATGTCGGACGATCAGTCGACGTTTGAGCAGCAGATTGAGGCGATGGCGACCGGGGGTGATACGGGGACGACGAACCTGTTTGTGGATGGGTTCTCGGGAGCGCGGTTTCCGCCGAAGTCGGCGATACGGGAGGTCCGGATCAATGCGAATCCGTTTTCTGCGGAGTATGACTCGCTGGGATTTGGGCGGATCGAGGTGTTTACGAAGCCGGGGACGGAGAAGCTGCATGGTGCATTCGGCGTAAGTGGGGACACGCAGGGGTTGAACGCGCGGAACCCTTACAACCAGGGGGTGCAGCCGCCGTACCATGACCTGTTTTACGACGGGAATCTGAATGGACCGCTGGGACGGAAGACCTCGTTTTTTGTGGCGGAGGAGCGGTCGGATCCGCAGAGCGAGGCGGTGATCGACGCGGTGACGGCGGGCGTGAATGGGCAAAGTGCGGCGGTGTCTGGGGCGGTGCCGAACGGGAATCCCGAGAACACGTTTTCGATACGGCTGGACAGGGAACTGACGCCGACAAATACGTTCACGGGGCGATACGAGGTGTACACGAACTCGCAGGTGAATGGGGGTGTGGGGCAGCTTGTGCTTGCCTCCGAGGGGGTGAATACTGCGTCGTCGAACCAAACGTTGCAGATGAGCGATACGCAGACGATTGGGGCAAAGACGGTGGTCGAGACGCGGTTTGGGTATGTGCGGTCGCGAAACTCGCAGACGCCGAACAGCAATGCGCCGGCGGTGATCGTGGAGGGGTCCTTTTCTGGGGGCGGGAGCCCTGGGCAGGCGAGTTCGGATCATGGGGACCACTATGAATTGCAGGAGTATGTGTCGCATACGACGGGGGCGCATCTGCTGCGGTTTGGTGGACGGTGGCGGTTTAACCGGGACGCGAATGACTCGACGGGGAACTACAACGGGGTGTTTACGTTTCCTAGTTTGCTGGCGTATCAGCTGACGGTGCAGGGGTTGGCGGCGGGGGAGGCTTTCCCGGTGATTCAGGCTGCGGGAGGGGGGCCTTCGCAGTTCAATGTGACGGTGGGGAAGAGTGCGGCGGCTGTGTCGGCGATGGATTTGAGCGTGTATGCGGAGGATGAGTGGAAGCTGCGGAAGGGGTTGACGCTGGATACGGGGTTCCGGGTGGAGAGCCAGACGGCTGTGCCGGATCATTTCGATCCTGCGCCGAGGGTGGGGTTGGGGTATGCGTGGACGCCGGGGTCGCATAAGGAGCCGGTGGCGGT
>CAZZWG010000268.1:0-4141 GCA_964657685.1 Verrucomicrobia bacterium Tous-C9LFEB
CGAAGTGGAGGGCGTGGGGCTGGTTGGTTTCCTGGGGGAGGTCTTTGGCGGTTTCTGTGTTGCGGATGTCGGCGTTGTAGCGGGGGCGGGCTTCGAGGATGCGGAGTTGTTCGAGGGTTTCAGGGGAGGCCATGGGGACGTGGTGAAAGTCGAGGACCCGATAGAGGTCTTTGATGATGTGGCGGTCGACGCACCAGATCTCGCAGGCCGGGCTCCCGGGTGCGGGCGGCGTGAAGATGAGTATCTCGTGCCCCTCGAAGTTTGCCGGAGTCATGCTACCGGGCGGGGCTGGTGCAAGCGGTGCGAAGTCCCCACGCGCCGTGACTAGCTTGGGGAGGAGTTCAGGGCAGTTTGGCCCGAGGAGCGTCATTCCGACGGGAGACTCGGCAGCATCTGTAATGCCGATGTGAAGACCTCGAGTGAGTTCGACGTCGTCCATGATGATGAATTTGTCGAGGAGTTGGTGGATGGTGTTGATTTGGGTTGTGTCGGTTTCGAGGAGGTAGACGGGTTCGGGGTTTTGGGGGTCGCGGTAGATGGTGGCGTCGCCCTGGATGCGGCCCTGGGCGTTGAGGAGGAAGTTGTAGTTGCCTTCGCCGGGTTGGAGGGCCTGGATGTTGTTGGTGACCATGCCGTTGAGCCAGCGGGTGGCGTCGGGGCCGGTGATGCGGAGGAAGGCGCGGTCGTTCAAGGGGGCGAAGGCGGCGGCGGTGAGGAGGGTGCCGAGTTCGCCGGTGATGGCTGGGGGCATGACAGGTTGATTGTAGCGGGCGGGTGGGGGGGTGGTGTGGCTGCAGCGGGGAGGGAAGACGAACGCGGTGTTCGCGGTGTGCGCGGTGTTGACGCAGTGGGGTTTGCGTTAGGGATGGATCACAGCGGGGTGAGGGAGCGGGCGGGACGTTGGCAGAGCTGCAGCGGAATGGGGAGGGGAGGTAGATGGATGGGACGAAAGTGGGAGGGTGGTGGGGCGTAGGTGAGCAATTTGATTTCCAAACGACCCGTTTGGGGCAGTGTGTCCGAAGTATTTTCGACGTAGACTCTGTCTAACGCCTGCAGACCCCTTGGAGGCGTGGCGGTGCAGACGTTCTGCCCGCGTGGGAGTGAGGGGGGTGGAGTTGCGGATTTGCTGCAGACCCGACTGAATGTGAAGCTCACGCAGCGGCAGGTGCTGACGCCAGGCCTGGTGCAGATGGTGGGTGTGCTTGCGCTGAACAATCTTGAGCTGCGGGAGATGATCAACAACGAACTGGTTGAGAACCCGGTGCTGGAGGAGATTGACGAGAGCGTGGAGTCGATTGAGGACCGCGCGGGGCGAGAGGGGACGCGGGAGCGGAGTGCGGAAGAGGTGGTGGCGGCCGGTGAGCGGGTGGAGAAAGATCCTTTTGAAGAGGTCGACTTTGGGACTTATTTCCAGGATTACCTGGATCCGGGGTATAAGTCGCCGTCGACGTTTGAAGAGTATGACAAGCCGTCGTTTGAGCACTTTTTAGCGGCTCCGAGTTCGTTGGGGGACCATTTGCTGTGGCAGCTGGGGGCTATGACTTTGAGCCGTCAGGAGCGGCTTACGGTGGAGGTGCTGATTGGCAACCTGAATGAAGATGGTTACCTGACGGCGAGCAACGAGGAGCTGATGCAGCTGGGGTTAGGGCCGGTTTGGGAGACGCAGGCAGTGGGGCTGCGATGCCTGGAGGCAGCGCGAAAGATTTTGCTGGGAATGGACCCGGTGGGGGTGGGGGCGCGGACGCTGGGGGAGTGCCTGGGCGTGCAGTTGGGGGCGATCTGGGAGGAGCGCTTGCGGCGGGGTACGTGGGGTGAGGAGGATCGCAGCCTGTTTGAGGTAGCCGAGTTGATTGTGCAGGAGCACCTGCATTTGTTGCAGCGAAGGGATCTTCGGGAGCTGGGGCGGGTTTGCCGGCGGCCTTTGGCGGAGGTGGAGTTGGCGGCGGAGGTGATCCGGAAGCTGGATCCGCGGCCGGGTGCCCGGTTCCAGGAGTCGACGACACGCACGGTACAGCCGGATATTGATTTTGTGAAGCGGGAAGAGAGCTGGGTGGTGCTGATGAATGATGGCGATGTGCCGTCGTTGCGGCTGAACCATGAGTACCGGCGGATGATGATTGAGCGGCGGATGGAGCGGGAGGTGCGGGAGTATGTGAAGGAGCGGTACCGGTCGGCGATCCAGTTGCTGCGGAATCTGGAGCAGCGGAAGGCGACGATCTACCGGGTGTGCGAGGTGATTGTGCGGCGGCAGCGGGAGTTCCTGGAGCGGGGTGTGGAGGGTCTGCGGCCGATGATGATCAAGGAGGTGGCGGACGAGATTGGGGTCCATGCCTCGACGGTGAGCCGGGCGGTGTCCAACAAGTACGTGGCGACGCCGCAGGGGGTATATGAGCTGCGGTTTTTCTTTTCAGAGGGTGTGAACGGGCCGGAGGGTGGGGATTTGCCGTTGCTGCTGTTGAAGCGCAAGGTGAAGAAGCTGATTGATGAGGAAGATGCGGCCAGGCCGATGACGGACGACGTGCTGGCGGCGGCGTTGCAGGCGCAGGGGATCCGGGTGACGCGGCGGACGGTGGCCAAGTACAGGGAAGATCTGGGCATTCCGAGCACGCATCAACGCCGTCAGCGTTAACGGCATCGTAACGTGCTGAAGGAGTTCTCATGCACATTGAGTTTGTTGGCCGGCATTTCACTGTTTCGGCAAAGCAGAGAGCACATGCAACCGAGTATCTGCAGCGGATCGTTCAGATTGCCTCGAATGCGGTAAGCGCGCGGGTGATTTTGACGGAGGAGAGTTACCGGAAGATTGCGGAAGTGGAGCTTGTGATTCCGCATGGCGACCTGGTGGCGAAGTGTGAGGGGACGGATATGGACCAGGTGCTGCATGACGCGCTGCGGCGTGTGGAGCAGCAGGCGGTGAAGCATAATCAGCGGGACCAGACGATTCGGGATCATAAGAAACCGGTGACGGCGGATGAGGCAGAGGAACGCGGCGAGACGGCTACGTTGAACGCGCAGTAGGGGGCGTTCCAATCTGGGAAAAGGGTCCGGATCTTCCGGGCCTTTTTTTCTGGGCCCACGAATTCGGAAGCTAAGTACAGGTAGCATCGAGAGCATATGGCGACCAAGCGGGCGGCCGCGAAGAAGAAGGCAGAGCGCAAGAAGGCGGGCGTTACGAGGCGGGTGGAGGGTGATCCGTTGCTGGCGGAGGCAAATCCGCGAGAACTGGTGATTATCACGGGGATGTCGGGGGCGGGGAAGGCTTCGGCGCTGAAGACGTTTGAGGATCTTGGGTTTTATTCGGTCGACAATCTGCCGCTGGAGTTGATTGCACGGTTTGCGGACCTGGTGGCGAAGTCGGCGGAGATTGAGCGCGCGGCGCTGGTGATCGATGTGCGGGAGGGGAGCCGGCTGGACAGGTTTCCGGCGATTTTGAAGCAGGTACGGGCGGTGCTGCCGATGCGGGTGGTGTACCTGGAGGCGAGTGAGGATGTGATTGTGCGCCGGTTCTCGGAGACGCGGCGGCCGCATCCGCTGGGGCGTGGCGGGGATTCGGTGTTGGCGGGCATACGGGCGGAGCGTAAGCGGCTGGATCCGATACGGAATGTGGCGGACATTCTGCTGGATACGTCGAAGTTTAATGTGCATGAGCTGCGGGCGCACCTGGTGGCGCAGTTTGACCGGGTGGAGGGGCGGGATGAGCGGAATCTTACGATCTCGGTGATGAGTTTCGGGTTTAAGAACGGGGTGCCTTCGGAGGCGGACCTGGTTTTTGACGTGCGATTTCTGCCGAATCCGCATTTTATTCCGGAGTTTCGGAAGCTGACGGGGAAGCATCCGCGGGTGGCGAAGTATGTGCGGTCGTTCCCGCAGACGAAGGAGTTTCTGGATAAGACGACGGACATGCTGGCGTTCCTGATGCCGCATTACATCAAGGAAGGGAAGAGTTACCTGACGATTGGGATTGGGTGTACGGGGGGGCAGCACCGGTCGGTGATGATTGCGGAGGAGTTGAAGAAGCGTCTGGGGGCGGCGGGGTACCGGGCGAAGACGGGGCATCGGGATATGCCGCGGTGAGGTGGTTGCTGGTGGCTGGTGGTTAGTAGCCGGTAGCCGGTAGTCGGTGGCTGGTGGTGGTGGTTAG
>CAZZWG010000269.1:0-4092 GCA_964657685.1 Verrucomicrobia bacterium Tous-C9LFEB
CAGGACCCGGCTTCAAGAGCTCCTACAGACTCTATATCTCGTCAGGACCCCGGCTACAAAAGCTCCCACTAAACCCTTGTCTCGTCAGGGCCCGGCTTCAGCCGGGCCACAACATCACTGCCAATATCCGGCTTCAGCCGCCGGGTAAGGTCGTCAGACCCAAAGTCCAATCTGCATCAAAACCCAGCCCTCCATCGCCAGAGACACCATGCCGAAAAGCCCATGCTCCACAAACAGTGCATCCCTACCCCACCCTTCAAACCCAAAAGTCCAACCCTAAAGCACCTCGAAACAAGACTTTGCCTCAAACACCGGGAGAGGGACTCCCCGCTCTAAACTAAACCCGTGCCCCCAAAGAACCACCTCACCCCTCACCCCTTCCGCTACCTCGACGCCCTCACCACCTCCTTCGTCGTCATCCTCCTCGTCTCCAACCTCCTCGCCCAGAAGATCGTCCGCCTCGGCCCCATCACCACCTCCGGCGCCATGGTCCTCTTCCCCATCACCTACATCTTCGGCGACATCTTCACCGAGGTCTACGGCTACGCCGCCTCCCGCCGCGCCATCTGGCTCGGCTTCTTCGGCACCGCCCTCCTCTACGCCGTCTCGGCCCTCGTCATCGCCCTCCCCGCCGACCCCTCCTGGCACAACGGCCCCGCCTTCGTCACCGTCTTCGGCTTCCTCCCCCGCCTCCTCGCCGCCTCGCTCACCGCCTACTGGGCCGGCGAGTTCGCCAACTCCTACACCCTCGCCCGCCTCAAACTCCTCACGCAAGGCCGTCACCTCTGGACCCGCACCGTAGGCTCCACGGTCGTCGGCCAGGCCGTCGACACCACCCTCGTCATCGTCCTCACCTTCGCCGGCCGCCTCCCCACCCACACCCTCCTCACGATCATCTGGCAAGGCTACCTGCTCAAAGTCGCCTACGAGGTTTTAGCCACCCCCCTAACCTACCTCGTCGTCAACACCCTCAAACGCACAGAACACACCGACGCCTTCGATACCCACACCAGCTTCAATCCCTTTCACTTCGCGGACGACACAAGCGTCACCCCAATTCAGCACTGACAATCCTTTTGTGCGGCCGTCAGCTATCATGGGAACGCGCTGCGGTAGCTCGATTGAAGATTCGCGCAGCACAGTCACCACCCCCCTGGGAGATCGCCCGCACATTTGGGCCCAGAGATCGTCTCAGGATGGGTCCTGCATGGCTGTACATCTCGTAAATCCCAGCGACAATTCCTTCGGTACGGCTGTCATCACGCCACGCTGGCTCTTCGTCCTCGCCGCCGCCACACCGGCCTCCTTCAACGATCCCATCCTCGTCGATGAATCCATCGAACCCCTCGACCCGGCCACCATCGCCGCCGGCGACGTCGTCGGCATCAGCGTCCACACCGGCAACGCCCTCCGAGGTTACGAGGTCGGCAGGCTCGCCCACGAGCGCGGAGCCACCGTCGTCTACGGCGGCATCCACGCCACGCTCTTCCCCGAAGAACCCTTCGAGCGCGGTCACGCCGACCACGTCGTCACCGGCGATGGCGACCTCGCCTGGGGCCGCCTGCTCACCGACCTCCGCGCCGGTTCTGCCGACCGCATCTATACCGGCGGCAAGATCGAAGGCGATGACTTCCTCGCTGCCCGCTGGGACCTGATGAAGCCCGAGTCCTACATGTGGGCCTCCGTCCAGACCATCCGAGGCTGCCCCAAACACTGCTCCTTCTGCTCCGTCTGGCGCACCGACGGCCAAAAACCCCGGCAACGCTCCTTCGAGAAAGTCATCGACGAGATCATCGACCTCCGCCGTAAAGGCTTCCGCTTCATCGCCCTCGCCGACGACAACTTCTACCCCGTCACTCTCACCGACCTCCGCCTAGCCCGCGAACAGGGCAATGCCGAAAAAGTCGAGTCCCTCCTCGCCATCCGCAACGAACGCTTCCTCCTCATGGCCGAGCTCGCCAAACTCCCCAAAGACATGGTCTTCTTCACCCAGATCACCATGGAGTCCGCCGAGGATGGCGAATACCTCGACGCCATGCGCCGCGCCAACATCAAGGGCGCCCTAGTCGGCATCGAAGCCGTCACCCCCGAAGGCCTCAAAGCCGTCTACAAGGACTTCAACCTCTCCGGCGACCGCCTCATCCAGCAGCTCCAGCGCTTCCGCGAACACGGCCTCCACGTCCTCGGCTCCTTCATCTTCGGCCTCCCCACCGACAACCCGGGCACCTTCGACGCCACCGTCAACCTCGCCCTCCAGGCCGGCGTCACCTTCGCCCAGTTCGTCATGCTCACCCCCTTCCCCGGCACGGTCGACTTCAACCGCTGGGAGAAAGAGCAGGCCGCCCTGCCGGAGATCCCCCACGTCGGCGGCATCCCCCTCACCCGCTACTGGCTCATCCCAAGCGCAGTCCGCCCCAAGATGTTCACTCCGCACCCCACCATGTCGTCGTCAGACATCAGCGAGCGCACCCAGCGCGTCTGGGATCGCTTCTATGACTTCCGCGCCGTCTGGGGCCGCTCCGCCTGCACCCCCACCCTCCGCGCCCGTCTCGCCTTCGTTCTGCTCTCCAAGCTCTACCGCCAGATGTACGCCGGCACCGGCATCTCCACCGACAGCGCCCGCCGCAAGAAGGCCAAAGTCTCAGCCCGCTGGATAGCCCGCCAAACCCGCAAGATCTTCCAGGCCCAACCCATGCCCCAACTGCAACGCCCCCACTGGGAACCCAGACCCAAATCCCGCACAGCACTCACGCAAATCGGGCTCGCCACGTCACGCGATTGACCGCGAGAATCTGAACCGTTCAGATCATCGTTTTCTCCTGGTTCAATCCCCTAGCCTCCCTGCCCTCAACGCGACGAGCGAGGGGCAGCCGGCAAAGGAACTTGACTCGCGATAACAAAGCGCCGCCCATCGAACCGAAACACCCGGCGCCACCCCGTCCTAAGCCGCACACCATCATCGCCGGAGTCCTGCCTCTGCAATGTCTCCTCGATGTCGAACAAGCCCAACGAAGGTGCACCAGGAAGAGATCGAAAGTGCACCACGGATGTTCGCAATGGGCTGGGGTCCCCGTTATCGCGCTCCGGTTCGCGATACGAGCTTTCGCTTTGCCATACCTGCGCGATGTGCGCACCTACAGGCACCAGAAGTTGGCTAGACCGCACCTCATAATCTCGCGTGAAGGTTTGGTCAACCAGCACACCAAACCTATGCGGACCCACACGCATGAAACGAACGTCCGGAGGATACCCCGATTCGCCATCCGTCGTCGCAAACGAAGATGCGCTTTCCAGCCTCCATAGACCACCCTCCTCTTTGAAAATGCCGACGCCCGTGGCCGGTCCGCAGCTATGGCAATCGTTCATCCCCTGATACGGATCCAGTGTCGTCAGCACAAACAACCGGCGATCCTCCCCCGTACCCAGCACCTCCTGTCGACGAAGCTCGAAGCTCACTCGCCCGGGCACACCGCCTTCGGGATTCTTCGCGAAAGGGCAGTCGTCCCAACCCGCCTTGGTGCCGGAAGTCTTGCAGTCGACCGTCTTTGTGCTCGGGTCATAGCCCGTATACATCGCCGCCGCGACCTCGTCCCCGCTCAACGGCCTCTGTCCCAATGCAGCGGAACACAGCGAGAGAAATAGCACCCCGAAGCCAACCCGCATCGATCCGCCCTACCTCTTCAACAGATCTACCGGCTCCGTCACATCCCCAATCCGGTATAACTTCGCCAGCGAAGGATGCCGTCTCTCCACCGCCTTGAACATCGCCCAGGCCACCAGCCGGTAGCTGTAATGCCCCGCCACCCCGCTCCGCAGCTCTGAAATATACAGCGCCTCCGCAAAATCCATCTTGAACATCGCCCGGCACCGCGTCCCCAGCGGCAACAGATACTGCGCACTTTCCGCAGCCTCGGGCTCTCCACATCCCCGCACCCGCTCATACGCTGCATACGCCGCCGTCATCGCATCCCGGTAGAGCCCATCCAAACCAGCCTCAGCCAACGAGGGCTGCCCCGGACAAACCGGCTCCTCCCACCCATGCACGTTGCTGAACTGCTGAATCAGCTGCACACACCGCCGGTGCCGGTGCAT
>CAZZWG010000270.1:0-4035 GCA_964657685.1 Verrucomicrobia bacterium Tous-C9LFEB
GTGGGGGTTGTGGAGGGTGGTGGGGATTGTTGTGGGGAGCCCTGAAGGCTGGGGGTGTTGTTCTGGGTGGGGGTTGGTGAGGTGGGGGCGGGGATCTGGGCGTGGATTGGGGCGGTGGCGGAGAGGAGCGCTAGCGTCAGGGTTGCTGCCACGGGCCTTATCCGGTTGCTAGATCTTGGCGACTTCAACTTGGTTGTTTCCCTTGGGGCTTGGGGGCTGACCCCAGCCTTTGCTTCGCAAAGAATGGGGCACCCGAGGTATTGGTTGCTGCGAGACAGGGGGTGTTTCCGGGTCATGGCTTGCTTTCGCTGGAGCCGGGCTTAGCGCCGCTGCCGGAGGATTTACCCCCGCCGCCACCGGTTTGCTGGCCCTGTTTGCCCTGGAGGTTCTGGTCGGTGATGCCCTGGTTGCCGTACTGGGTGCTGCCGCCGGGGGGCGTCTTCTGTGAGGGAGCCTGTGTGGGCTGCTCGAGGGGAGATTGGGTCATGTGGACCTGGATCTCGGCGTTGTCGCGGACCTCGTCGGTGATGTTGGTGGCGATGAGGTCGCCTTCTTTGAGGCCGCTCATGATTTCGACGGCGCTGCCTAGATCGCGGCCGAGGACTACGGGGACGTACTGGATTTTGCCGTTGACGACCTTGGCTACGGTGGAGGTGTCGTTGCGGACGGCGATGGCGTCACCCGTGATGAGGAGCGGGGTTTGCTGGTTGGGCGGAGCGGCGAAGGTGGCGACGACGTACATGCCGGGGACGAGTTTGCCGCCGTGGTTGTCGACCTGGATTTCGACGAGTTCGGTGCGGGTGTTGGGGTCGACGGAGTTGGCGGTGCGGGTGACTTTGCCGAAGAAAGGCTGGTCGGCGAACTCCTGGAAGGCGAGTTGGGTGGAGCTGCCGACGTGGATCGCGCTGACATAGCCCTCCGGCACGGAGACGAGGATGCGGAGGCGGTCGTTTTGCGAGATGGCGAAGAGGGCGCCGGCCTGGCCAGGCGACTGCGCGGAGGTGGCGGCGCCGCTGGTGGTGCCGCCGGTGCCGCCGCCGTTGGATTGCGAGGCCTGGGTGGTGCCGCCCGCGGCGGAGGTCTGGCCCATGGGGGCGGGTGCGGAGGAGTCGCCGGAGCTGGTGCCGGACGAGTTGATCAGGGCGCCGACATCGACGTTGCGCTGGGTGATGACGCCGGAGAAGGGGGCGCGTACCTGCTCATAGCTTTGCAGGGCCTGGACGCGGCGGAGGTTGGCCTGGAAGGCGTCGACGTTGCGCTGGCTGGCAGAGACGAGGGCGAGTTGGGAGCCGTAGTTGGTCTCCTGGGTGTCGCCGTCCTGGCGGGAGAAGACGCCTTTGGCTACGAGGACGCGGTAGCGGTTGACGGTTACGGTGGCGAGGGCGAGTTGGGCGCGTTGCTGGTCGAGTTGCTGCTCAGCCTGGCGGAGTTGCTGGACGGCCTGGGCGACCTGGGCGTCGAGGTCAGGGGCGTCGATGATGGCGAGGAGCTGGCCCTTGTGGACGTGGTCGCCGATGTCGACGAGGCGCTTCTGGAGGTAGCCGTTGGCGCGGGCGTAGACGAAGGCTTCGGTGAGCGGAAGGGTGGTGCCGGGGACGATGAGGCCGGGGCTGGAATGCGAGCGCGTGACTTTGGCCACTTCGACGACGGGCTTGGCATTCCGGCGCTCAGCGGCCTGCTCGTCGTTGTGTTTGTTGATTTCGTGGCGGGGGAGCCAGCCGGCGAAGAGGACGACGACAAAGAGGATGGCGGCGACGACGAGGACGAGCCAGAAGACGCGGCGGCTGCGGCCCTGCGGGGCGTGGGGGAGGTGGACGCGGTCCTTGAGCGGCGGTTTCTTGCGGCTGGATTCGGACTCTTCGAAGCTTCGGCCGAGGCGTGCGTCGTCTGTGGCATTGGGGTCCGCGAAGCTGTTGGCGAGCTTGCGGTTGTCGGCGAAGTTGGGGTCGGTGAACTCGCGGCCGAGTTCGTTTTGATCGGCTTCAGAGCTTCGCTCGAAGCTTGCGCCTAGATCGCGATCCGCGGGGGAGGCGGTGTGTTCGAAGCGCTCGCCGAGGTTGCGGGGATCGGTTTCTTCGGGCCAGGGGAGTTGCTTTTCGTTGGGATCGTAGGGACGACTCGGGTCGTTGGGATTCGTGGGGTGCTGCGGCATCAGGCCGTACCTTCCTGCGGTTGTCCGGCGCGGGGTCGCGCGAAGTTGTGGTTCGGGTCCATTTCGTCGGGGGCCTCGCTCATGACGACTTCGGCGTAGTCGACCGGGGCTTCCTTCTTGAGAAGGGAGTACATGGTGGGGACGAGGAAGAGGGTGCCGACGGTGGCGAAGAGGAGGCCGCCGATGACGGCGCGGCCGAGGGGTGCGTTCTGTTCGCCGCCTTCGCCAAAGGCGAGTGCCATGGGGAGCATACCGATGATCATGGCGAGGGCGGTCATGAGGACGGGACGGAGGCGGGTGTGGCCGGCGTTGAGGGCGGCTTCGAGTTGGTTGCGGCCGGCGAGGCGCTCGTCATTGGCGAAGACGACCATCAGGATGGAGTTGGCGGTAGCGACGCCGATGGTCATGATGGCGCCCATGAGGGAGGGCACGCTGAAGGTGGTTTGCGTGATGAAGAGCATCCAGAGAATGCCGCAGAAGGCGCCGGGCAAGGCCATGAGGATGATGAGGGGATCGAGCCAGGACTGGAAGTTGACGGCCATGAGGAGGTACACGAGCAGGATGGCGAAGATCATGCCGAGGCCGAGACGGAGGAAGGAGTCGTTCATGGTGGCGACTTCTCCGCGCAGGGCGAGGGTGGTGGTCTTGGGGAGGGTCTTGGTGGTCTCGGCCATGATCTTGTTGATGGCGCTGGAGACGGAGCCGAGGTCACGCTGATCCACGTCGGCGTAGATATCGAAGACGGGCTGAATGTTGTAGTGGTTGGTGATGATGGGCGACTGATCGCGGCGGAAGCTGGCCAGGTTGGCGAGCAGTTGCGAGGCGTTGCCGTTGGGTGAGGTGATGGGCGTGCGGGCGAGCTCGGGGATTGAGCTGACGCGGTAGATGGGGGTTTGCGTGACGATCTGGTAGTTGACGTTGTTGGCGGGGTTGAGCCACTCGTTAGGGGCGGTCTGACCGGTGCCGCTGAGGGAGACGAGGGTGGAGGAGGCGACGTCGCGCTGGGTGAGGCCGATCTGCTGAGCCTTGCTGCGGTCGACGTTGATCTGCATGGTGGGGTACTGGACCTGCTGATGGACGTGGACGTCGACAGCACCAGGGATGTCGGAGATCTGTTTGGCTAGGTTCACGGCGAGTTGGTAGTTGTTCTTGCCGCGGCCGGTTACCTGTAGGTCGATGGGGGCGGGGAGGCCGAAGTCGAGGATCTGGTTGGTGATGTTGGCGGGGGTGAAGAAGAAGGTGGCGTCGGGGAACTTCTGGCTGAGATCCGCACGCAATCGGCGCATGTAGACCTGGGTGTCTTTCTTTCCGGGCTTGAGGGCGATCTGGATGTCGCCGTCGGAGTTGGAGATGACGGCGGAGTTGGAGAAGGCGAGATTGATGCCGGAGTTGGGGAGGCCGATGTTGTCGAGGATGAGTTCGACGCGTTCGGCGGGGACGATCTGGCGGATCTCGCGCTCGATGGAGGCGAAGTATTGTTCGGAGTCTTCGAGGCGCAGGCCGGAGGGTGGATTGACGTGAAGGTTCATCTGGCCGGAGTCGACGTAGGGGAAGAAGTCGCGACCGATGAAGAAGGTGAGAGGTAAGGAGACGACTACGAGGAGAACGAAGAGGAGGATGGTGAGGCCGGCGTTCTCGAGGCACCAGGCGAGGACGTTTTTGTAGCCGTGCTGGAAGCGTTCGAACTGGCGATCGAAGCGGGAGTGCCAGCGCCAGATGAAGCTGTGCTGCTCTTCCTTCTCGGCTTCGCCGGGATCCTGGTAGAGGCCGATCTCGCTGCCGAGCATGAAGTGCATCATGGTGGGCAGAAGGGAGCGGGAGAGGAAGTAGCTGGCGAGCATGGCGAAGACGACGGCCATGGCGAGCGGGGTGAAGAGATATTT
>CAZZWG010000271.1:0-1626 GCA_964657685.1 Verrucomicrobia bacterium Tous-C9LFEB
TCTGCTGCCATAGCGGGATTTCGGACCAGATCATGACGCCGTCCCTGTCCGCCTGTCGCTCCATGCGCTCATCGTGCGGGTAGTGGGCGAGCCGGACGAAGTTGGCATGGAGATCGCGCAGATAGCCGAAGACGGTCGCCACATCGGTGTCCGTATTTGTACGTCCGGTGCGTAGCGGCGCTTCGGCGTGCTCGTTGACTCCGCGCAGAAACACGGGTTGGCCGTTGAGCAGGATCTTGAGACCGGCGACGCGCACATCGCGGAAGCCGATATCATCAGTGATTCGATCGTCACCTGACGAGAGCGCAACTTTGTAGAGCTTCGGGTGCCCTGGAGCCCAAAGAAGCAGACTTCCGGCCCTGGCATGAAACTCCGCGCGTCCATTCTGGTCGGTTCGCGCTGTTGTTTCAATTCCTGCCTCCGCGATGCTTATGTGCACGGGCGTATTTGCGGCTGCGCCTTCGACGTGCACATAGCCGGAGATGTCGCGGGCGTCGGATGCCTCGAAGCTCGGCTTATGGTCCAGGTGAACGTCATAGTCGTCGATGAATTGGGCGGGCAAGCGAATGAGAGATACATCCCGGGTGATTCCGCCGTAATTGAACCAGTCGTAGCTCAGGGAGGGCAGATCATCGCCGTGGCGCGTGGAGTCGACCGCGATGACCACGGAGTTGTTGCCCGGGTGGAGCGCACCTGTAGCTTCACAGTCGAAGGGCGTGAAGCCGCCCTCGTGATCGCAGATGCGTTGGCCATTTACCCAGACGTGAGAAAGGTAGTTGGCCGCGCCGATGTGAATGAAGGTGCGCATGCTCGCGGTGGGTTGGACGTCAAAGTCGCGCTCGAACCACACGACACCTTCATAGCGGAAAAGCGTGGGGTCCTGGGTGTTCCAGTCGCCCGGGATGTGCATTACCGGCGCGGAGGCGAAGTCGTATTCGTCGTTGTGCGGACCGCTGGAGATGTTCGGGTGGGTGTTCCGGGCGTAGCCGTCGTCGCGTATCTCGCCATTCGCTTTGTACAAGGCCCGTGAGGGCGGCGAATCGACCAGATAGTGCCAGGGCCCATCGAGCGAGGTGACGGTGCGATGGTCGACCCCGACCAGCAGTGTCGTCAGAGGTTTCTGTTGCGCAAACGAAGAGTGGACTGCTGTGAGACCGAGGAGGACCCAGCGCAGCCGAAGGACAAAGTGCAGCCGGGATCTACAGCACGGCCAGGAAAAGTGAACATCAACGGCATATCGCATTATCGAGCATCATAAGCGTGTTTCTTCCTCAAGGTCGGGACCGTCAGGCAAGGTCGAACTGTTGCAGCTTCTCATAGGTGCGAAACGGAGAGTTGAACCGTCGAAATCTATCCTTTCTCTCGCGACGCTCAGACACGGGAGAAGGATTCAGTATGTTGGTATTGACATAGAGCAGAGCCCACCAGGGTTTCGAATGACGACCGCATTGGCATAGCTACGCGAACTGAGCACCAGAGCGTTGCTCCAGTCGCTGCTATCTCAGCAGGCACGGTCCTGGCCTGTTCGTAAAGCGTGGTGGAGCGAAGCCACTCCTTTGTCGAGGGTGGCTTCAGCACCGAAGGCCATGGTCCCCCGCACCACCGAAAGCATCGGGAAGTGAAGTT
>CAZZWG010000271.1:1726-4014 GCA_964657685.1 Verrucomicrobia bacterium Tous-C9LFEB
GCTGGAGTGAGTTCCGGGCAGGACGATGACAGCGGATCCCCTTCGGGGGACTAAGCGAAAGAGCAAGTTTAACGGCGATAGCCACTGCAGCAGCAGATCCCCTTCGGGGACGACGGGCTGCAACTGCAACCGAAACTGCAAGAGCAGATCCCCTACGGAGATAACAAGCCATAGGAGCAAAGGCAAGAGCTACTGCGACAGCAGATCCTCTCTGGGGTGACAGAGGACTGGGCGGAGCGAGGGGATCAGGGGCGGTTGTTGAGGGGGGTGTAGGGGGCGGGGTAGGTGGGGCCGGTGTAGTCGGCGCGGGGGCGGATGAGGCGGTTGTCGGCGTGTTGCTCGAGGACGTGGGCGCACCAGCCGGCGATGCGGCTCAGGGCGAAGATGGGGGTGAAGAGGTCGATGTCGATGCCGAGGGTGGTGTAGGTGGAGGCGGAGTAGAAATCTACGTTGGCGTTGAGTTTTTTCTGGTCTTTGACGAAGAGTTCGATGGCGCGGGACATGCTGTACCACTTGGGGTTGGCGTCCTGGCCGAGGTCGTGGGACATCTGGCGGAGGTGGGTGGCGCGGGGGTCTTCGGTGGTGTAGACACGGTGGCCGAAGCCGCTGATTTTTTCCTTGCGGGCGAGCATGCCTTTGACGTGCTCGATGGGATCTTCACCGGACTGGTCGACGGCGTAGAGGAGGCGCATGACTTCTTCGTTGGCGCCGCCGTGGAGGGGGCCTTTGAGGGCGCCGATGGCGCCGGTTATGGCGGAGTGCATGTCGGATAGGGTGGCGGCGATGACGCGGGCGGCGAAGGTGCTGGCGTTGAGTTCGTGGTCGGCGTGGAGGATGAGGGCTACGTCGAGGGCCCTGGTGGCGGTTTCGGAGGGCTTCTCGCCGGTGAGCATGTAGAGGAAGTTGGCAGCGTGGGTGAGGGTTGGGTCGGCTTCGACGACGGGCTTGCCTTTGCGGATGCGGTCGAAGACGGCGATCAGCATGGCGACCTGGGCGGTGAGGTCAAAGCTCTTGCGGAGGTTGGCTTCAGGGGTGGTGGATTTCGAGTCGGGGTCGTAGATGGAGAGCAGGGAGACGGCGGTGCGGAGGACTTCCATGGGGCTGGCGTCTTTGGGCAGGGTGCGGAGAAAGTCGATGACGGGTGTGGGGAGTTTGCGGGCGGCGGCGAGCTCCTGGGTGAAGGCGCTGAGCTCGGCGGGGTTGGGAAGTTTGCCGTTCCAGAGGAGATAGGTGGTTTCTTCGAAGGTGGATCGGTCGGCGAGCTCGTGGATATCGATGCCGCGGTAGGAGAGGATGCCCTGGGCGCCGTCGATGAAGCAGATGGAGGACTCGTTGGCGATGACGTCCTGGAGGCCTTTGGGGGTGGCGGCGGCGGTGGGCATGTGTTTCTCCAATCGGCGAAATATCGCCGGGAATGGTTGATTATGGGCGTTGCGGAAAAGCGTTGTCACGACGGGGTAGCCGAATATCGGACGATGTAACCGGTTCAGGGGGTAAGCGCCACCGTCCGGGTAAAGCGGGCGGGGGAGAAGGGTTCCAGATCGAAGCGTGGGGGGCGGCCTTCGATCATGTCGGCCAAGAGGACGGCGGTGGCGGGCGCGAGGAGGATGCCGTTGCGGAAGTGGCCGGTGGCGATGAGATGTCGGGGGCCCGGGGCCTTGCTTGCGGGAAGCGAACCGAGGAGGGGGAGGCCGTCAGGGGTGGCGGGGCGGAGGCCGGCCCAGGCTTCGATGAGGGGGGCAGTTTTGGGGTCAGCGAGGGCGGGGACAAGCGAGGCGCACTGTTCGCGGAGGCTGGTGAGGTCTTCGGAGATGACATCGGTGTTGAAGCCAGCGTCTTCGATGGTGGCGCCGATGAGGGCGGTGCCGGCCTGGGGACCCTGGGTGCGCGGGACGACGTACATGTGTTGGGCGCGGTGCACTTCGGTGAGATGGAGGCCCGGGGGGACGCGAACGCGGAGCATCTGGCCTTTGCGGGGGAAGACTTCGGGATTGGCGGCCCAGGCACCCGTGGTGTGGATGACGGCGGCGGTTCCCGAGGATTTCGGGGTGGGGAAGAAGGGGATGTTGCGAATGGGGATGCCGGCACGTTGAACGGCGGCGATGAGGCTGAGGGCGAGTTGACGGGGGTCGAGGGAGTGCTCGCGCAGGGGTGTGATGGTGCCGTCGGGCATGGTCTGGCGGGTAATGCTGGTCTGAAAGGGGACGGGCTGGCCGGAGAGTTCGGCGAGCTGATCGAGGAAGGTGGGATAGAGGGCGGCGCTGAGGGTGGCGAGGGGAGCGAGTTGG
>CAZZWG010000272.1:0-4012 GCA_964657685.1 Verrucomicrobia bacterium Tous-C9LFEB
CTCGACCCAAAGCACCCCGCACTAATTCAACTGCAACAACGGCAACCCATGCCGAATCTTCTGGAAGTAACAGATCTCCACCAACGTCGGCCATAACTCCAGCGACGTCCGGATCGTCTCCATCGCGTCATTCACAATCCGAACCAGGTTATGCTGAAAGAAGTCTGGCTCAAATCCATAGAACGCCTTCTCTAAATTTGTAGAGAACAACCGCAAAGACTCAGCCCGCTCCACCGTCCGCGCCCTGTCCGCAAGCGCCATCGATCGCCGGTGAAGCCCCGTAATCTTCTCCAGGATCAAACTCGCATCCTCCCCGGTCACCTCACCTTTATAGTCAAAGCTGACGCCTAACTCATCAATGTTCGTCACGGAATCCTTGATCTTGCGCTTCAACAAGTTAGCGATCTCTTCATTCAGCACCTCCGACGCCGGGGGATTCCGCATATAGTTACTCTTCGTATGGTGCTGCGCCGCATCCACATGCGCCGCCACAATCCCCTCCTGCTGCACCCACAACCGGTAAATGTAATCTTCAAAGCGCAGCCGCGTCGGAAAGAACGGCGGCAATCCCAGCGTATTGTCATAGCCCGCAACACCGCAGTCCATACGCCAGTTCTTGTTCGTCAGTGCAGGCCGGAAATTCACCAGCACGTAGAGTTCATTCAGCTCATCCGGACTTAGCTGCTCCTCATTGCCCAGGTACATATCCACATAGTCAATTGCGTCGATATCGTTCGTTCCGGTCCGAAACGTCTGCGCCATCTTCACCACGGCGTCATCCCGCACCGTCCCGCGTTCCAGCACCATCGCGTTCTCTTCCGCCAACCCCTTCGTTGCATTCGTCTCCAGGTCCATCGCGGTATCGATCAGAACCTCGCCCCGCTCATAGTTCTCCGGGGCCTCACTCACCGGCTTCCCTAGAACATCCAAAAATGCCGACATGATGTCGAAAGACTTCTTGCGGTATCCGTTCTCCCCCACCCGGTGCAGACGCCCCCGGCTGATCTCGTTATCCTCCAACGACTCAGGGCTATCCTCCATCAGCGAATAAGGCCGCATATCATCGTCCGAACTCACCATCAACCCACCCAGCGTGTACATCAGCGTGTAGTTCCTGTTCCCTCCATAACTAGGGCGAAATAAACTCCGCACCAGCGGCTCCAAACGCTTGTTCCGCAGCCGCGAACTCACATAACTCAGAAACTCTTCCTTCTGCTGCGGTCCCACGTAAAACAGGTCAGAATGTGTCTTCACCTGCTTGAGCTGATCGAAATACTTGTCCACATTCGACGCGGTAGAGTCATCGAACACAATCATCTTTGGAGAATGCCCATTCCGCCAGAAATGATGGTCATACTCCTGAACAGCCTGGCCTACATCACGCAACCTATGCGTGGGAATTACAAAATACAACTCCGGTTCGTTCATCTCACACTTCCCGGAAAGCCCGCCGCCTTACCGCACAGCCCAACCTTCCCTCACCTCTCCATTCCAACGCCGCAGTGCGTTAAAGAGGTCTCAGAAGTCTGAAAGAAAGCTATAAGTACCCGTTCCTAAGACAAGAAGAAAGCCTCGCTCCATTAAAGGTGCGAGGCTTACCAGAATCAGTTTCCAACCATACTCCTGCTAAGGCGCAGCCGCTAACCCAGCCGCTATGCAGTAAATCCCTGCGGTGGCTAAAAAATCTGGAAGTTCACGTCCACATACAAGTCCACCTTCACCGCCTTGCCATTCTGCATCGCCGGCTTGAACTTGTACTGCCGCACAGCCTCAATCGCCTTTTCATCCAGACCCATCCCCACGCCGCGGACCACCTTCACATGGCTCGGGTTGCCATTCTCGTCCACCCACAAGTAAACCTCAACATTGCCGGAAAACTTCGCTTTGCGCGCCTCCTCCGAGAACTCCGGATCCACCTGGGACACCAGCACCGGTGGCCGAACCGACCCACCGATATGCATCACCCCGCCGCCATAATTACCACCAGACCCAGGCCCAATGCCGGCGCCCGAGCCAGACCCGATCCCCGTACCATTGCCGTTCCCCAGCGAGTTTCCCGCCAGGTTCGAACTCGGCAGTCCCAGGTCCGGCATTTTGTTATCCGCCAGCTTCAAATCTTTCTGCACCACCACGGTCGGCTCCACAGCCAGCTTCGGCGGAATCGTTGGCGGGGCCTTCGGCGGCACAATCTGCGTGTCCGCAAACTTCGGCAAATGCCCCTTGCTCACCGGCGCCAGGTCATGCTGACCACCACCGCCGCCCATCTTTTCCGCTCGAGGCATGATCGGCGGCGGCGGCGGGGTCACCGGCGCCACCAGCGTCACCACCTGCGGCGGCGTCGGCGCAGCCAACTGCACATGCCGCGCAATCAGGAACGCAATGATCGCGATAATGACCCCGTGCGTCACAACAGCGGTCCAGATCGACGCCTGCGAACGAGGCGCCTTGATGCCGTTGGCCATGGAAAGGAATGGCACAGAAGGAGCCGCCACTGGAAGGGCGGGGGGCATCTCGGGTTGAATATTCGGAGCAGCAGCCATAGTCACTCTGTCAGGTCGCTCGGCGGTCTGCCCGAGCACGGCAAAGCCCACCTAACCCGATCTCTTTCGTTAGACGCGGATGCTCCCCACGCCGTCTCACCCGAATCTGACACGCGCTTCATCTCACGCGCGCGCGTCCAGACCCTACAATAAGAGTTTACCCGCAGGCATGCCGCGCTCCACCGTGTGCCTCGCAGCCGGAGTGCCTCAATGCAAGACACCGCCCCCGCGGCCCCTAAAACAATGTCGCTAAAAGACACCCTCAACCTTCCCAAAACCGACTTCCCCATGAAAGCCAACCTCCCGGCCAACGAGCCCGCCCGCCTCGCCGCCTGGGATGCCCCAAACCCTGAAGGCCTGGACCTCTATTCCCAAATCCGCGCCGCCCGCGCTGGCGCCCCCAAGTACATCCTCCACGATGGCCCACCCTACGCCAACGGCGCCATCCACCTCGGCCACGCGCTCAACAAGTGCATCAAGGACTTCGTCGTCAAAACCAAGACCATGGCCGGCTTTGATGCCCCCTACGTTCCCGGCTGGGACTGCCACGGCCTCCCCATTGAAATCAAGGTCGACGAAAAACTCGGCGGCAAAAAGCTGGAAATGGACCCCGTCGCCGTCCGTCAGGCCTGCCGGGACTACGCCGCCGGCTTCATCGACCTCCAGCGCACCCAGTTCAAGCGCCTCGGCGTCTTCGGCCGCTGGAATAAGCCTTACGAAACCATGGACTTCGGCTACGAGTCCAAAATCCTCGAAACCTTCTTCGGCTTCTACGAAAAGGGCTTCGTCTACAAAGGCCTCAAGCCCGTCTACTGGTGCTCCCACGACCGCACCGCCCTCGCCGAAGCCGAAGTCGAATACGCCGAACACACCTCGCCCTCCATCTACGTCCGCTACGAACTCACCAGCGACCCCGCCCTCCTCGACCCCCGCCTCGCCGGCCGCGAGGTCTACACCATCATCTGGACCACCACCCCCTGGACCATCCCGGCCTCCCTCGCCATCGCCTTCAACCCCGAAGTCGACTACGTCGCCCTCGACGACAACGACTGCATCTACATCGTCGCCGTCCATCTGGCCCCAGAAGTCCTCCTCGCCGCCAACGAGCGCCCCAGCTTCCAAATTGCCCAGCCCGTAGCCACCTTCCCCGGCAGCAAACTCGACCGCGCCACCTTCGCACATCCCTTCCTGATGGAAGACGGGAAGCCCCGCCAGGTCCTCGGCGTCCTCGCCGACTACGTCACCACAGACCAGGGCACCGGCGCCGTGCATACAGCTCCGGCGCATGGACCTGACGACTTCGCCACCGGCGTCCGCTACAACCTCCCCCTCACCTGCAACGTCGACGCCCAAGGCAAACTTCGCAACGGCCTCCCCGAGTACGACGGCCTCTATGTACACAAGGCCAACGCCCCCATCAAGCAGCTCCTCCGCGACCACGGCGCCCTCATCGGCGCCCACGACCTCGTCCA
>CAZZWG010000273.1:0-3992 GCA_964657685.1 Verrucomicrobia bacterium Tous-C9LFEB
CCCTCCCCCCCACCGACCCCACCCCGGAACTGTCATCTCGACCGGCCCATTCCTCAGACTTGTCATCTCGACCGGAGCGAAGCGAAGTGGAGAGACCCGCGTCTGAACCCGCCGACAACCCGGGTGCCCCACATCTCGCGTCTGAGATGTGGGTTTCCGATGCCACCCCCAAACCCCAATTCGACACAAAACGCCTACAATCCGCCGTCACCACCGCCCTCGCCCTCGCCAACGGCCTCGTCCTCATGGGCCTCCAACCCCCGGGCGGCGACTACACCGAAACCCTCTTCTCCACCTCCATGGCCTGCCCCGACTGCGGCATCAACGTCCCCAAACTCGAACCCCGCTCCTTCAGCTTCAACTCCACCTACGGCGCCTGCCCCGAGTGCCACGGCCTCGGCTCCATCTACGACTTCGACCCCGCCAAAGTCATCACCGACTGGTCCAAGCCCCTCCTCGATGGCGCCCTCGGCCCCGGTTCCGCCTCCCAATATCTCCTGCGCGCAGTCAAACTTGCAGGCGAGAAGTTCAAGATCAACTTGAAGCAACCCTTCGAGGACCTCACCAAGCCTCAGCAGGACCTCCTCCTCTACGGCCCGCCCCGCAGCGAAGGCGCACGCCTCGGCTTCCACGGCATCTTCCGCTACCTGCGCGACAACATGGAAGAAACCAAATCCGAGGGCTACCGCGACTACATGATGGGCTTCATGTCCGCCTCCGAGTGCCCCCGCTGCCACGGCGCCCGCCTCCGCCCCGAGTCCCTCGCCGTCACCCTCCCGGTCGCCGCCGCCAGCCTCCATTCCACCGTCAACAAGGAAGAAGACGACACCGAACCCACGGAATCTCCCAGCGCCCGCCGCGACATCTCCGTCGCCGACTTCACCGGCCTCTCCCTCCAGCGCGCCCTCGCCGCCGCCCGCTCCCTCGCCTTCACCGGCCGCGATCGCCTCATCGCCGACCGCCTCCAGCGCGAAATCATCGAACGCCTCGAATTCCTCAACGACGTCGGCCTCGGCTACCTCTCGCTCTCCCGCTCCGCCGCCACCCTCTCCGGCGGCGAAGGCCAGCGCATCCGCCTCGCCACCCAGATCGGCTCCCGCCTCCGCGGCGTCCTCTACGTCCTCGACGAACCCTCCATCGGCCTCCACCAGCGCGACAACCAGCGCCTCATCCACGCCCTCGAAGACCTCCGCGACCTCGGCAACACCGTCCTCGTCGTAGAACACGACGAAGACACCATCCGCAAAGCCGACTATGTCCTCGACCTGGGCCCCGGCGCCGGCAAAAACGGCGGCCACCTCATGGCCTCCGGCACCCCCGCCGAAATCATGGCCAACCCCAACTCCGTCACAGGCCAATACCTCTCCGGCGCCATAGACATCGTCACCCGACCCACCCCCGACAAGAAACCCCGAGAACTCAACGGCCGCTGGCTCTCCGTCGAAGACGCCACCTCCCACAACCTCCAGCACGTCACCGCCCACTTCCCCGTAGGCGTCATGACGGTCGTCACCGGTGTCTCCGGCTCCGGCAAGTCCACCCTTGTCAACGACATCCTCTACCGCTCCCTCGCCCGCGAACTCTACAAATCCCGCGAAGAACCCGGTGCCCACAAAGCCGTTCACGGCGCCGACCAGTTCGACAAAGTCATCCAGATCGACCAATCCCCCATAGGTCGTACCCCACGCTCCAACCCCGCAACCTATACTGGCGTCTTCACGGCCATCCGTGATCTCTTCGCTATGCTCCCCGAAAGCCGCGAGCGCGGCTACAAACCCGGACGCTTCAGCTTCAACGTCCAGGGCGGGCGCTGCGAGGCCTGCCAGGGCGAAGGCCAGCGCCGCATCGAGATGAACTTCCTCCCCGATGTCTACGTCCTCTGCGAAGTCTGCAACGGTCGCCGCTACAACCAGGAAACCCTAGCCGTTAAGTTCAACGGCTACTCCATCGCCGACATCCTCGACCTCCCCATCGAAGAAGCCGTCCCTATCCTCAAAGACATCCCTAACGTCCACGTCAAACTGCAGACCCTCGTCGACGTCGGCCTCGGCTACATCCATCTAGGCCAGTCCGCCACCACCCTCTCCGGCGGCGAAGCCCAGCGCATGAAGCTCGCCAAAGAGCTCTCGAAACGCCAAACCGGCCGGACTCTCTACCTCCTCGACGAACCCACCACCGGCCTCCACTTCGACGACGTCCGCCGCCTCCTCGAAGTCCTCCACCGCCTCACCGACCTCGGCAACACCGTCATCATCATCGAGCACAACCTCGACATCATCCGCAACGCCGACTACCTCGTCGACATGGGTCCCGAAGGCGGCGAAGGCGGCGGCAAAATCGTAGCCCAGGGCCCCCCTGAATCAGTAGCCCACGCCCCCGGCTCCCACACCGGCCACTTTCTCGCCCGCTATTACGAAACCTCCAACGGCCTCACCGCCCACCTCACCCTCCCTCCCATAACCCTTCCGGACCTCGCCAAAAAGCCCGCGAAGCCCAAATTCATAGCCCCGGAAAAGAAAACCGGCGTCCCCACAGCCTCCAAAGCCCGCCCCGTCGAAGGCCACCACAACGGTCTGAAAGCCGCAAAATCCGCAAAACGCAAGACCCCACCCACCCCATGAGCGACATCCACACCCCCGCACCACCCGTCGACGACGCGCTCACCATCCAGCACGATCCCTTCCCCGCCGACGACCATGGCCTCGCCAAACGCATCCCCCACCTCGGCCACGTCGCCCTCCTCGCCGGTATCCTCGCCGTCGCCACCCTTCTCATCGTCGCCGCTTTCGAGCTCGTCACCAGGGCTCGCCCCCAAAGCTCCGATAGCGCCGTTCTCAACCTCGTCTGCGAAGCCTGCATCTACCTCGTCACCCTCGCCTCCTCTTTCTTCATCTTTCCCTTCTTCTGGAAGCGCTCCTTCCTCACCGGCATCGAGTGGAACAGCCTCGCTCTCCGCCGCAGCGGGCCCCGCCTCCTCGCCGCCGGCGTCCTCCTCAGCTTCATCAGCCAGCTCGCCGAACACTTCATCACCGTCCCCAAACACACCGTCCTCGACAAAGTCCTGAGCACCCAGACCGGCGCCTGGGGAGCCCTCCTTCTCGGCGTGTTCCTCGCGCCCCCCTTCGAAGAGATCGTCTTCCGCGGCTTCCTCCTCCCCGCCCTCGCCACCGCCTACGACTGGCTCAGCCTCGAACGCACCCCCGCCGGCCTCCAGCACTGGCAAACCTCGACCGCCCACTCCCCACAGGCCAAACTCTTCGGCGCCCTCCTCTCCAGCATCCTCTTCGCCCTTCTCCACGCCCCCCAATTGCAGTACGCCTGGGAAGCCGTAACCGTGATCTTCGGCGTCGGCCTCGTCCTCGCCTTCGTCCGTCTTAAAACCCACTCCCTCGCCTGCTCCACCCTCGTTCACATGGCCTACAACGGCACACTCTTCGCCATCATGCTTCTCTGGACCCACGGCTTCCGACACCTCGAACGCCTGCAGTCTTGAAAACTTTTTCACCTCTCTAAATCCACTTCTGCCCTACAATCGTGTAACGAGGTCCAGCATGGCTGACGCGCGCAAGTGCCCTAAGTGTCACTCCGAGAACGTTTTCCGTTCCCGTAGACGCTCCCTGGAGTACTTCCTGCCCTTCTTCCGTCCCTACCGCTGTTACAGCTGCGAACGCCGCTTCCTCATGCTCACCACCAACCCGGAAGCCCGCCGCGTACGCCTCGAAAGCCGCCAGACCTCCGGCAAAACCAGCTAGCCAAACCATCCGTCTCGACCGAACGCCGAAGGCCTTAGCGAAGAACTCCGCAATCTCGCAACGCAGAACCATGCACCGCCAACGTCTCTTAATCGGTCATCTCGACCGGACCCGAAGCACGCAGCGGAGAAACCCGCGTTCTTCAGCGCGCAAATCAGAACTCCGCCTCTCCAGCAGCCCCCAACAGCTTGTCATCTCGACCGGAGGCCGAAGGCCGCAGCGGAGAGACCTGCGTTCTTC
>CAZZWG010000274.1:0-3960 GCA_964657685.1 Verrucomicrobia bacterium Tous-C9LFEB
ACGCGGCGGCGGTAGGCGAGGGGGTAGGTGATGACGACTGAGGCTGTGGCGATCACGAGGGCGAAGAGGCCTGTGTGCGCCAGGTGGGAGAAGAGTGGAGGTGTTTGGGGGCCGTGGAGGAGGCGTTCGTAAAGGCCCAGGAACCAGAAGGGTGGGTAGAGGCGGACGGCGGGAGTGGAGGCGGTGAGAAGGCCTTCGATGTTGCCGATGACTGTGGGGGTGAGGAGGAGGATGGCGAGGAGGATGAGGAGGGAGAGGCCTTGGAAGAGGGGGCCGAGGCGGCGGAAGAGTCGTTCGCCGAGGAGGGTGAGGAGGATGCCCTGGAGGGCGAGGAAGGTGGCAGCGGCGAAGGTGCCGCTGAGGAGGACGGCGGTGGCGTGGGCGACGAGGTGATGGAGGGGGTTGGGTAGCTCGGCTAGGAGGGGGAAGAAGGTGGTGCCGAGGATGCTGGTGCCGACGAGGACTACGGCGAGGAAGGCGGCTACGGCGAGGACACGGGCGGTGAAGAGGCGGCGGGCGGGGATGGGGAGAACGGAGAGGATGGTGACGTCGAGGAGGTCGGGGAAGAGGAGGTCCCACTCGTAGACGGTGGCGAGGCCCATGAGGACGAAGGCGTACATGACGAAGATGTAGTGATCGCCGACCTGTGACCAGAAGGGGCGTGGGTGGGGCAGCGGGAAGACGGCGTGGTATGCGGGGAAGAGGAAGAGGGCTACGAGGAGGGTGGGAAGGGCGGCGGCGTAGGCGATCTGCAGGACGCGTTTGGATTCGTTTTCGGCGGCGAGGAGTTCGTGGTTAAGGAAGCGGTGGATGAGGTGGCGGACGAGGGTTTTGAAGGGGGTCTGTTCGGGTGGTGTTTGGGGGCGGGTGGCTTCTGCGTGGAAGGACAGGATGGGGGGATGGCTTTGGTACCGGCGATGGAGGAAGGTGAAGGGATTTGTCATTGGGCGACCCCCATGGCGGTGACGAGGTCGCGGGCGGCGGCGCGGGTGTCTTGTTGTTGTACGAGTTGCTGGAAGACGAGTTCTAGGGTGGCGGCGTTGGAGGAGGCTTTGAGGTCTGCGGGGGAGGCGTCGGCGAGGAGTTTGCCTTTGGCGAGGATGAGGACGCGGTTGCAGACGAGTTCTACGACTTCGAGGACGTGGGAGATGTAGAGGACGGCTTTGCCCTCGGCGGCTAGCTCGATGAGGAGGTCTTTGAAGAGGCGGGCGGTGACGACGTCGAGACCGGAGAGGGGTTCGTCGAAGATGAGGAGCGCGGGGTTGTGGAGGAGGGCGGCGGAGAGGAGGATGCGCTGCTTCATGCCTTTGGAGTAGAGGGACATGCCGGTGTGCTTCCAGGTGTCGAGGCCGAGGATGGCCATGAGCTTGGTGGCGCGGGATGCGATGACGGCTTCGGGAAGATTGCGGAGGCGGCCTACAAGCTGGAGGTACTCGAGACCGCTGAGGTGGGTGTAGACGTGGGCTTCTTCGGGAACGTAGCCGAAGGAGGCGCGGTAGTGCTCGAGGTGGCTGCGGATGTTTTGGCCGTTGAAGGTGACGTAGCCGCGTGTGGGTTCGAGGAGGCCGGTGATGATTTTGACGGTGGTGGATTTACCGGAGCCATTGGGGCCGACGTAGCCGACGATTTCGCCGGGGCTGACAGTGAAGCTGACTTCGTTGAGGGCGAGGTGGCCGCGGTAGTGTTTGGAGATGGCGTGGACCTGGAGCATGTGGTTCTCCTGCACCCTATGTAGCATGCAGAATAGGGCTGGTCAAGTAGAACGCTACATAGGTATAGTTTCGGCCATGGGAGTTGAGGTCAAGCTTTCGCATACGGCTGCGCTGATTTTGCAGGCGATCAGTGCCGGGCACGTGTATGGGTTCAGCATTATGGAGCAGACGGGGCTGCCGAGCGGGACGGTGTACCCGGCGATGCGGCGGTTGGAGCGGGATGAGTTGATCCGGTCGAGTTGGGAGAAGCAGTCGATTGCGGATGCGGAGCAGCGGCCGCCGCGGAAGTATTACAAGATGACGGCGGCTGGAGGGCGAACGTTGGAGGCTTCGCGGAAGCGGTATCCGCTGCTGGCGCGGCTGATGCCGGTGGAGCAGGAGGAAAACGCGTGAGGCGGCTTGTGGATGGGGTCTGCGGGCTGCTGCTTTGGGTGGCGTCGTGGTTTGTGCCGACGGCGGTGCGTGGGGACTGGATGCGGGAGTGGCGGGGGGAGTTCTGGTATGCGCGGCGGGAGGGTTTGGGCGGGTTGCGGGGTGATTGGTTGATGGTGAAGTTCTGCATGGGAGCTTTCGAGGACGCGCGGGCGTTGCGGGCGAGCGGTGAAGGCGCCGTGGGAGCGAATGTGGTGCGGGGATCGGCGAGGGAATGTGGTCTGGTGCTGGCGGCTTTGCTGGCGATCAGTTTGGGTCTCGGTTTACTGCTGCCTGGAGTGCGTGCGCGGCTTTGGCCTTCGTTTGTCGGGGATGCGCAGAACCTGATGCTGATTGAAGACACGTTGGCTGCCGAGCATGGGAAGGCTGAGCTTTCCAGGGAGCAGTACCGGACGTGGGTGGCGCGGCGGCAGAGGATTTTTCAGAGTTTTGCGTTTTATGAAATGCGAAGCGAGGTGCTGGGGGATGTGGTTGGCCGCACCAGGGTGAGGGTGGCTCATGCGAGTGCCAACTTATTCGATGTTCTGCGGGGCGGTGTGAAGAGGATGTCTTCGCCCAATGGCGGAGCCCTGCAGGAGGTTGTTGTGAGCCCGGAGTTGTGGCGGACGGTGGCTGACAACTCCCCGGACGGGACAGCGCCCGTGATCAAGTTGGGCGCGCAGGAGTATTCGGTGAGGGGTATTGCTCCTCCGATGGCGTCGGCGTTGCCGGGCCACCCGAATGCGTGGGTGTTGGAGGGGGTTGAGGAGGAGGGGAGTCATGCGGAAGGGTTCATTCTGGGACGCGTGAACCCGCGTTTTGATGAGGCTCCGTGGGGTGACCGATGGGTGATGCGTGCGCCGGAGCCGGATGGATCGGCGAGTGATTTTACGTGTGTTTCGCTGGGCCAGGCTTTGCGGCAGCCGTGGGAGGTTCGTTTCTTTGGGGCGATGCTGGCGCTGTTTGCTTTGCCGGCGACGACGTCTTTGCCGTTGGGGGAGTACCCGTCTTGTTCGCCGGGTGCGGGGCGTGCGGCGCTGGTGCGGCGGTGGGGTTTTTTGGTGGGGAAGATGGGGTTGGTGCTGGCGGTTGTGTACTTCGCTTCGATGGATCTGGCGTTTGCTGATCCACGACTGGGGGTGCACCAGGCGGAGTATGTTCAGTTGCTTTCGGCGTTTGCGGTTTGTTTGTGGGGGATGCGGTGGAGTTTGCGGGATCAGCGGCAGCGGTGTCCGGTTTGTTTGAATAAGTTGACGCATCCGGCGCGGGTGGGGCAGCCCTCGTGGACTTTTCTGGCTTGGAATGGAACGGAGTTGATCTGTGCGGGTGGGCATGGGTTGATGCATGTGCCGGAGTTGGAGACTAGCTGGTTCAGTACGCAGCGGTGGTTGGCGCTTGATGGGTCTTGGCAGGTGTTGTTTGCCGGGGCGGGGGCTGGGTTGGGGGCGCCTTAGGTGGTGTTGGTGGATGCTTAGACCTGGGTCTCTGTAGCACCTTACCCTGCGGCTTAAGCCGCACCGCACATTGAGCCTAATGGCCCGGCTGAAGCCGGGCCCTGACGAGACAAAAGGCGACCGATGACGAGACAGAGGCGGGCCCTAACGAGACAAAAGGCCTTCAGCGGTGCTCAAGCCGTGGAGCGGAAGGCGCGTAGGACTGTGCTCAGGTTTGCTTTTAGCCGGGCCCTGACGAGACGGAGGTGTTCGGCAGCGTCTTGAGTTGGCGCGGGCTGGTAAGCTAGCTGGTCATATAGGGAGTGTGCTATGGCTGCTGCGTCTGTGTTGGCGGATGAGGTTTTGTTGGGTGCGGAGAAGGGGTCTTTGCGGGAGATACCGCA
>CAZZWG010000275.1:0-3952 GCA_964657685.1 Verrucomicrobia bacterium Tous-C9LFEB
TGATCTCGACCGGAAGCCGAAGGCCGAAGCGGAGGTACCTGCGTTCTTCAGCGCGCAAATCAGAACTCGGCCTATCTAGCAGCTGCCAAAATCTTGTCATCTCGACCGGAGGCCGAAGGCCGCAGCGGAGAGACCTGCGTTCTTCAGCGCGCAACAGAACCCACCCTCCCGTAAACTGAGAGACGATGATTCCTACCCTCCAATGGACGCCCGAAGGCGTCAGCTTCCTAGACCAGACCAAACTTCCCCAACAAGAAACCTACGTCCTCGCCCGCACCTACGGAGAAGTCGCCACCGTCATCCGCGACATGATCGTCCGCGGCGCCATGGCCATCGGCGTCTCCGCCGCCATGGGCGTAGCCCTTGGTATTCAAGATTCCAAAGCCACCACCCTCCCCGATCTCACCGCCGAAGTAGAAACCATCTGCGCCACTCTCGCCGCCACCCGTCCCACAGCCGTAAACCTCTTCTGGGGTATCGGCCAAATCCGCCAACTCTTTAACGACCTCGCAAAACAAAACACCCCCATCCCCACAATCAAGACGGAAGTTGTAGCGAAAGCCCAGCAACTCTACGACGAAGACATCGCCAACCTCCGCGAACTCGGTCGCCACGGCGCCACACTCCTCCCCGAAACCGCCACCGTCCTCACCCATTGCAACGCCGGCGCCCTCGCCGCCTGCGGTTACGGCTCAGCCCTCGGCGTCATCCGCGCCGCCGTTGAAGCCGGCAAAACCATCGACGTCTTCGCCGACGAAACCCGCCCCTTCAACCAGGGCACCCGCCTCACCGCCTGGGAACTCACCAAAGACAACATCCCCACCACCCTCATCTGCGACAACATGGCCGGCCACTTCATGGGCCAGGGCCGCATCCACGCCGTCATCGTCGGCGCCGACCGCATCGCCGCCAACGGCGACACCGCCAACAAAATCGGCACCTACTCCGTCGCCATCCTCGCCAAAGAGCACGGCATCCCCTTCTACGTCGCCGCCCCCTTCAACACCATCGACCCCCAAACCCCCAACGGCGACGCCATCCCCATCGAACAGCGCAACCCCCGCGAAGTCACCCACCCCAACGGCCTACAGGTCACTCCCGACAACGTCAGCATCGAAAATCCAGCCTTCGACGTCACCCCAAACCGCTACATCACCGCCATCATCACAGAACGCGGCATCCTCAAAGCCCCCTTCACCACCGCCATCGCCGCCCTCTCCAAAGCGCCCGAGTCTGAACTAGCCCCCGCTTAACTCCCCCCCAGCCCGAGTGCCCACTTCGCCGCAGCCCCACCGCGGCGAAGCAGGCTGTCGGGCAGACCTCGGCTCCTCCATCGCACAGCATTATGCCCTGCCGGAGACTTCTCCCGCAGAAAAGCGCCGTTCCTCTTGTCATTCCCCGATGAGACTTACTCAGCCAGACTCAGCCGTCGACAAAATGGCTCCCGACCGCTGAACCCCACAAAAGAACCTCCCTCCAGCCCCTACCTTCACATCCTCAAAACGCCCCACCTCCTCATCCACACCACCAACCACCCTCGCCCCGAACCCAGCGTCGACCCTCTAAACTAAGCAAGTCGCGCCCGCTCATCAGGCAGACTCCCGAGCCCCGCTTGACCCCGGCCTTCCTCAACCCGCGGCTCCGCTCCCTCCCCCGAGGCACCCTCCTCGTCCTGCTCTGCCTCGCCGCCGCCCTCCCCCTCTCCCACTTCCCCCACCTCCGCCCCAACTACTGGCTCACCCTCCCCATCCTCGGCATCACGGTAGGCATCGCCGACACCATGCGCTGCATGCGCAAACGCTGGGACTTCTACCACGGCGGCGTCATCCTCCTCATCTACATGGACCTCATGATCCTCATCCTGGTCCTCTTCCTCCTCCTCTACCCCGCCTTCGCCTAACGTCCCTGTCTAAGTCATATGCATCACAAGCGACTGAAGAGAGCTTTTGCCTCGTCAGGGCCCGGCTTAAGCCGGGCCGTAACTCCTTGATTCTTCCTCCCGGCTTCAGCCGCTGGGTAAGGTCGTGAGACCAGGGTGCTGGTTCTTGCGCACCCTCTCTCAGCCCGCGGGCGTACTCCCTCAACCGGCCTTTCGCCTTGCTCTTCCGCAGAAGCCCCCGCCATACCCCTCATCCAGCACCCCCGACTGCGGGTGCCCCATTCCTACGCGCAGCCGATGGGTGGGCTTCCAGGAACCACCCTGTAAACTAAACCTTCACCCATGCCTCCCGAAGACCCCCAGCCGCAGAGCCCCAAGTTCTACCTCACCACCCCTATTTACTACGTCAACGCCCGCCCCCACATCGGCCACGCCTACACCACGGTCGTCGCCGACGTCCTCGCCCGCCGTCACCGCCTCCTCGGCCACGACACCTTCTTCCTCACCGGCACCGACGAACACGGCCAGAAAATCGAACGCAGCGCCGCCGCCGCCGGCATCCCGCCCCAACAGTTCGCCGACGAAGTCTCCGCCCAGTTCCGCGCCCTCTGGGTCCGCATGGGCCTGCTCGACGATCCGCTCTCGCAAGGCGATCCGCTCTTTCACCGTCGCTACATCCGCACCACCGACCCCGCCCACAAACGAGGCGCCCAACAACTCTTCCGCGAACTCTACAACCGCGGCCACATCTATCTCTCGGCCTACACCGGCAGCTACTGCGTCTCCGACGAAGCCTTCGTCGACCTCCCCCCCGGCACCCCCTGCCCAGACTGCGGCCGCCCCCTCGAAACCGTCACCGAAGAAAACTTCTTCTTCAAACTAAGCGCCTTCCAACTCCCCCTCCTCAACCTCATCGAAAGCAACACCCTCCTCATCACCCCGGAAACCGCCCGTAACGAAGTCCTAAGCTTCCTCCGCGGCAACACCCAGGCGGCCGCGCAACAAGCCGCCTCCTCTCCTGCAATACCCACCCCAAACCCTGTCATCCTGAGCGAAGGGCACAGCCCGCAGCCGAAGGACCCCGAAGAACCCAGCCCCGCCACAACCGCCAGCCCCCTTTCAACCACAGAAGCGGGTGCCCCACATCTCGCTTCTGAGATGTGGGTGTCCGAAGCGCCACCAACACTTCCCGGACAACCAACCCCGCCATCTCGATCGGACTCTTCGCTGGCCGAAGCGGTAGCGGAGAGATCTGCAGGGCTACCAGCATCCCTCCCCTGCTCAGCCGCCAACACCCCCTACAACCCCGGCGCCCTGAAAGACCTCTCCATCTCCCGCAGCAGCTTCACCTGGGGCATCCCCGTCCCCGAAGACGTCCAAAAAGCCGCCAACACCACCCAACCTCACGTAATCTACGTCTGGCTAGACGCCCTCGCCAACTACATCACAGCGGTAGGCTACGGCTCCGACGACCCCGCCCAACAAGCAGAATTCCAACGCTACTGGCCCGCCGACCTCCACCTCGTCGGCAAAGAAATCACCCGCTTCCACTGCGTCTACTGGCCAGCCTTCCTCCTCGCCCTGAACCCCGCCCTCCAACAACCCACCCCGGAAAGCCGTCATCCAGAGCCGCAGGCGAAGGATCTCGGTATTCCCGCCGCCTCGCCGAACCTTTCGCCGGAAGCCCATCAAGCCTGGGCCGCAAAATGGCTTCCCAAACAAATCACCGCCAACGGCTGGCTCCTCTTCGACAACGCCAAGATGTCAAAATCCCGCGGCAACGTCGTCCGCACAGAAACCATCCTCGACACCTTCGGCACCCTCTGCCCCCCAGTCCACCTTGCTGCCACCAGACCTGAAGACGAGAACGCGCAAGGAAGGGGCACGGCTTCAGCCGTGCCAATGATCTCCCACCAGCAAGCGGCTTTAGCCGCCGAGGTCCGCTCCCCCACCCCCGCAGAACGAGACCTCTTCGCCACCGACATCCTCCGCTACTTCCTCCTCCGCGAAATCCCCTTCGGCCAGGACGGCAGCTTCAGCTTCGACGCCCTCATCACCCGCTACAACGCCGAC
>CAZZWG010000276.1:0-3944 GCA_964657685.1 Verrucomicrobia bacterium Tous-C9LFEB
ATTCTGCTGCGGCTTCCCAGGGGGAGGGTGTCCAGGAGGGAGTCTGGACGGGCCATTGGAGGTCGGGGGCGCCGTCGGGGAGGACGGTGGTGAGGACCCAGTCGATACGCGCGGTGGCGTCGCGGAGAACGGCTTCGAGGGCGGGATCGTTCTTGACGGCGGCGGTGAAGACGACGCCGGTGAGGGCGTTGCGGATGTGGTGGTTGACGTCGGCGGTAATTTCCATGCGGCGGGTGAGGGCGGCGCGGCGGCGGGCTTCGTGCAGCAGGAGGGCGTAGCAGAGGGAGCCGGCTACGAGAAAGGTGTAGAAGTCAGAGGCGAGCAGGCGTTGGGCCTTGTGGAAGAGGACGTCGATGAGGAAGCCGCCCGCCGTGATGACCAGGGCCGCGGCGACCGCCAGCATTGCCCTGCGGAGATGGGGGTGATTGGGATGGGGAGAGGGGGCCGGTGGTGTTTGCGTGTTGCGGATTACGACCTCCTGTTGAGCGGCGTTCTGCAGGGTTGCATTTTAGTGGATAGCTGCCGGGGTTTAACCCCACTTCTATGGTCTCCGCTACAAGGTGTCTGACTGCTGTTGGCGGTTGAGGTTAGAGGATTCCCAGGGGAATTTTGGTGAACGCCCTGGGCGGCAGCGCCGGCTCTGGCTCAGGCCCTTGTTCCCTGGTGGAAGTGAAGCTGCCAGCTTCCTTCGCGACGCACCCAGAGGGAACTTCGGAGGGCGGCGGTGGTGGTGCCGTCGGGGGCGTGGCGGTGGGAGCGGTAGGTGACGAGCGCGGTGTCCTCGCCGAGACGCTGGCAGCTGAAGTCGGTGAGGGTGAGTTCGGCGGGATTTTCTTCGGCGAGCCAGGCGAGGATGGTTGGCCTGCTGAAGGTTCTGCCGGAGCTGCCGAACTCGCAGAAATCGTCGGTCAGCAGGGCGGAGAGGGCTTTCTGGTTTTTTCGGATCGCTGGGTCGAGGAGACGGCGTTCCAGGTTTTGGAGATGGTCGGAGAGGGTGGCTTCGGACGCCGGGTCCGCGTGTGGAGGTGCCCCCCAGTGAACGTCGAGGGGAGGCAGGTTGTCGAGGTTCAGGCGGGCGTAGAGGAGCATGTCGGCGCGGCGGCCGCCGGGGAGGCAGGCGGCGGAACGGAGGGTGCCTTCGGGGGTGAAGCCGAGTTTCTCGATGACGCGGCGGCTGGGTTCATTCCCGGCGGCGCAATGGATGCCTAGGCGCTGCATACCAAGGGCGGTAAAGGCGTAACGGCAGAGGGCGTTGGTGGCTTCTGTGGCGAAGCCGCGGTTTTGGGCGGATCGGCGGACCCAGTAGCCGGTTTCGCACTGGCGGGATTGCCATTGGAGGTTATGGAAGCCGCACCAGACGACGGGCTGGCCGGTGGCGCGCTCGATGGCGAGGAGTTCTATCGTCTCGCGAAGGGTGTAGCTGGCGATCATCTGGCGGGTGCGGATTTCCTGCTTTTCGGGGGTGTGGTCTTCGAGGGTCTCGGCCCATTCCATCCACTGATGGAGGGATTGCCAGGTTTCATGGACGGCGCGGGAGGTTTCCAGGCCGTCGCCGGGCTGCTTGGGGCGGATGAGGAGGCGGGGGGTGAGGATGGGGGTGGGGAGATCGACGAGGAGGGGGGATGGAGTGGAAGGAGGTTCAGTCATGGGCACCATTAGCTCGGCTTGCGGGAGTGTTGCTGATGCGAGGTGGTGGATGGGTGTGCGGTTCAGGTGGATGTTGGGGAGGATAACTGGTTTTGGCTTCGAAGTGTTTTGAGGTGAAGGTCGATCTGGCCGAGGTGGTGGGATTCGTGTTCGCAGACGTGGAACCATTTGCAGAGATTGTTGGTGGGTCCCCAGCCCCAGGATTCGTCGATTGCGGTGAGCCAGGCGTCGTCGCGGCCCTGGAGTTTAGCGAGTGTGTTTTGCCGGACTTCGGCGAGGGTGTCGAGGTAGAAGGGTAGGCTGTGGCCTTTGATGTGGGTGCGGCCCAGGTCGCCAAGTCGCATGGCGGGGCCGAAGCGCTGTTTTGCTTCGGGCGAGGTGGTGGGCCAGGGGAGGCCTTCGAAGGTGTTGAAACTGTAGTAGGTCTCGGTGGCGGCGAGGTGGAGAAGGAGGGCTCCGATCGTGTTGCCGGTAGGGCTGGGGAGCCAGTCGAGGTCGCTTTGGGTGAGGTCGTGGAGACGGGTTAGGACGACGCGGCGCATCCAGTCGAGCTGCGAAACGAGGATGCTGATCTGTGGTGTGTAGCCGGGGCGGGAGCCGAAGACGCAGAGGCCGGCGAGGGGTGAGGCGGTCGAGGGAACCTGGGAGTTCATCGTTCGGTACGTTCGGTATTGCGGACGAGGTTCAGGAAGAGTTGGTGGACGCGGAAATCGCCCGTGAGTTCGGGGTGGAAGGTGCTGGCGAGGAGGTGGCCCTGGCGGACCAGGGTGGGGTCGTCGTCGCGGGTGGCGAGGATTTGGACGGAGGGGCCGAGGTTGGTGATGCGGGGGGCGCGGATGTAGACGGCTTCGAGGGGGCCACCGGGGAGGGTTGTGGGTTCGAGGCGGATGGCGGAGTCGTTCTGGCGGCCGTAGGCGTTGCGTTCTACGGTGGCGTCGAGGACGGCGAAGCTGCGCTGGGGAGGGTTGAGGACCTCTCGGGCGAGCAGGATGGTGCCGGCGCAGGTGCCGAAGGTGGGTTGGGTGCGGACGAAGTTCTGGAGGAGGTCGTAGAAGCCGGCGCGTTCGAGGTGCTTGAGGAAGGTGGTGGATTCGCCGCCGGGGAGGACGAGGCCGTCGACGAGCCATTTGTCTTCCGGGTCGATGAGTTCGGCGGGGTTGCGGATGAGGGTGGTGCGGGCGCCGAGTTCGGCGAGGCGGGTGGCGTGGACCTGGAAGGCGCCCTGGAGGGCGAGGACGCCGATGCGGGGTGGGGTTTCGGGCACAGGATGATGATAGGGCAGGGGCCTGTTCTCGGGGAGAGAGTAGATCTGTTTTGGGAGATAGGGGAGGGAGGGAGTCGGCCTACGATCCTCCGGAGTGGACAGGATTTCATAGGCCCGGATGGGGGCTGAAGGAGACAATGTAGGAATTGAGTGGTGCGGTTAGGTGGTAGGGTATACAGTCTTTACTTAGAGGTAAGGCGATGAGTGCCGTGGGGACGATCAGCAGTAAGGGACAAGTGACTGTACCTGTCGAGGTGCGCCGACGGTTGGGTGTGGGTGCAGGGGACCAGGTGGAGTTTGCTATTGAGGATGGAAGGACGGTTTTGCGGCCTTTTCGGTCAGGAAAAGAGCGATTGAGTCAATGGGTTGGGGCAGCGCGCGGAAGTTTTGGCAGCGAGGCGGAGGTTAACACCTGGGTTGCGGGCATGCGGGATGAGGATGACGCGGCCGGGTGAGGACAGCTGTCGACACCAACGTTCTAGCTCACCTTCTTGGAGGCAATGAGCGGGCGGCCGATGCCGAGCGGCTGCTGGCTGATGCCGGGGCCCAGGGTGCGGTGGTGTTGAGCCCTGTCGTGTATGCGGAGATGCTGGCGCGGCCTTCTCTGGACGAGGCGATGTTTCAACAGTTCCTGCGAGAAGTGCGGATTGTTGTGGATTACGCTCTTGGCCCTGAGGTCTGGTCGATGGCGGGGCGACGCTTCAGCGCGTACGCGGTTCGGCGCAGACAGTATGGCGGGGGTGAGGCGAAGCGGTTGTTGGCCGACTTCATTATCGGCGCGCATGCGGTGTTTGGGGCTGACCGGTTGTTGACGTTCGATGGGAAGCGGTACCGAACTGACTTTCCTGAAGTGGTGCTGGTCGAAGGCGGGGTTTAGAGGCTTGAGGGGCCGTAAAAAAGGGCGCTGATCAGGCGCCCTTTCTTTGGTCACGGAGCTGGGCTTACCAGCCGCGGGTTTGCATGCGTTGGGATTCTTCGATGGCTGCGGCGGCGAGGCCTTTCATGGAGCCGGTGACGGCTTCGGAGGCTTCGG
>CAZZWG010000277.1:0-3875 GCA_964657685.1 Verrucomicrobia bacterium Tous-C9LFEB
CCTTGGTCTTGTCGGCTGCCTTGGCGGTGCCGCTCTTGGACTTGTGGTAGGTCTTCTTGGTGGTGCGCTTGACGGCGTGACCGGTGTTGTCGGCTGCGGCCTTGGTGTCGGTTCCGGCGTTGTGCATATCCTGGCCGGCGGTTTGGGCGATCGCGGACCCTGACAGGGCGAACGCCAGCATGAGCGAGGCGGAGGCGGTGGCGAATCGAGAAGATGTCATGAGGAGTAAGGTTCCCGTTTGGGGGTTGGGGTTGTCAAGGTGACCGAGAAATTGTCCGCTACGGATCTTTGAACGACGTTGCGCAACCGGGGTGAGGTCACGCCAACGGGAAAGCTTGGACGAAACTGTGGGTTCGCTTTGGACGGGATGGCAGCGGGTTCAGGATGGGGAAGAAGGTGTAGCCGGATACAACTTTCGATACGAAATGTTGTGCAACTCCTCCGAAAGTCCGGTGTTCGAAGAGAAAGCGACCGATTCCCAGGCCGTGACGATCCTTACGCTGCCCTGCAGTTCATGGAGTATAGAAATGATTTCTCTCGGTAAGATCCGACTGTTTCTCACGGCCGCGGCACTTGCGGCGCCGTTGCCCTTTTTGCCTGCAGCGCAGGCTCATGCCGCCGTTTTTATCGGTATCTCGGTGAACGTGGCACCTCCGGTGCTTCCGGTGTACGTGCAGCCGCCGCTTCCTGCTCCGGGGTACATCTGGACTCCGGGTTACTGGAGTTATGGTGATGCGGGCTACTACTGGGTTCCCGGAGTGTGGGTGCAGCCGCCTGCGGTTGGCCTTCTATGGACGCCCGGGTACTGGGGCTTTGCGGGCGGTGTGTATGGGTGGCATGGCGGCTATTGGGGACCGCATGTGGGCTTCTACGGTGGCGTGAACTATGGCTTTGGCTATGGTGGGGTCGGCTTCGCGGGCGGGGAGTGGCGTGGGGGCGGTTTCTTCTATAACAGCGCCGTGGCGAACTTTGGCGGCGTGCATGTGACGAACGTCTATGAGAACCGCACGATCATTCAGCAGACCACGATTGTCAACAACAACCATGTTTCGTTTAATGGGGGACCCGGCGGCATCAACCGTACCCCGAGCCCGCAGGAGCAACAGTGGGCGAATGAGCATCACGTGCAGCCCACGCCGAACCAGATGCAGCACCAGCAGTTTGCCAGCCAGGACAGGTCGCAGCTGGCCGCCGTAAACCATGGCCGGCCCGCGACGACCGCCGTAGCGAATCCGGGGGCGTATCGCCAGGTGGCGCAGCAGCACGCGCAGGTACAACCGATCAGCCCTGCTGACCGGGCACAGGGCAAGGCGTACCAGCCGAATGGACGTGAAGCGAACCAGGACCAGCGCATTGCGAACGGGCTGAAGACCGGCCAGATGACCTCCGGGGAAGCGGCCCGGGCGACGGCGCAGCAGTCGCGGATTGACAGCCAGGTTTCTGCCGACCGCGCGGCGAATGGCGGCCGGCTTACCGGGCAGGAGCGTCAGCAGGTGAACAACGAACAGAACCGTGCGAGCCAGAACATCTACCGCGACAACCATAACGCGAACACGATTGCGCCGAATGCGGTGGACAATCGCGAAGCCAATCAGCAGCAGCGGCTAGCAAATGGCCTGCGCACCGGACAGGAGACGTCGGCGGAAGCGGGGCGGGCCAATGGCCGTCAAGCCGGCGTGGATCAGCAGGTGCATAACGATCGCGCAGCCAATGGCGGCGCTCTCAACCAGGGGCAACGCCAGCAGGTGAACCGCGAGCAGAACGCGAACAGCCGGCAGGTGTACAACCAGAAACACAACGCGGCAACGCGTCCTGCGCCGCCTGCGAGAGAGAAGGAACGCCCCCGCTGAGGGTTTGCTTTCCCAATGTTCCGAAGGTAGTGCTTGAAGCAGCTTAGGCTGCCTTGGCATAGGGCGTCATGCGTGCGACTTTCAAGGCACGGTTGACGCCCTTGCGCAAGGACCGGGACACCGGCAATTAGGCGAGAACGCCGCCATCGATATTCAGCGTCGTTCCAGTGACATAGGAGGCATCCGGGCTGGCGAGGAAGACGACGCCCGCTGCTATTTCCTCGGGACGCCCGTAGCGGCCGAGGGGAACCATGGCTTTCCAGGCTGGGGCCCACTCACTGTTTTCGGGATTCATGTCGGTATCGACAAAGCCGGCCTGTACTGTATTGACGGTGATGTTGCGGGATGCAAGATCGCGCGCTGCTACACGATCGAAGGCACCCACGGCTGCCTTGGTTGCGGAGTAATCGGCAGCGCCGGGGAATCCGGTGCGTGTGCCTGCGCCGGAGCCGATGGTAATGATTCTGCCGTGATCGGGCAGGACCTTCGCCGCAGCCCGGATGGTGGCGAACACGCCATCGATGTTGACCTTGTTTTGACGTTCCAGCGCGACGGCATCTACGTCGCCGCCGACGGGACCGAGGACGAAGACACCGGCGTTATTGACCAGGATGTCCAATTTTCCGAACTGCGCGACCGTTGAAGCGACTGCGCCCTCGGCTTCCGCGACGATGCCCTGGTCCGCCTTGACGGCAAAGCCTCGAACGCCTTTGGCCTCGATTTTGCCGACGATATCTGCAGCTTTGTCGGCGGCCGCGGCGTAGGTGATGACCACGTCTGCCCCTTCGTCTGCGAGTGCAAGGGCGGAGGCGGCGCCAATGCCTCGGGACCCTCCCGTAACGAGTGCAACTTTACCTGTAAGTTTTTTGGACATGATTTCCTCAATGGGCAGCTTTTGCGAGGTAGACGGCTGGATTGCCATGCGTTTCGCAAGGAGGGCGTCGGTATCGCCGAAGGCTGCTCCTCTATCTACGGTGAGCTTGCGAGGCGGAGGATACTGAGCTTTTGTGAACAGCGCCTGGGGTGACTGACGTGCTCTGACGACAATCGATGGCGGGGCACCATTTGCGTCTTTGGGTTGATTGTGGTCGTCTTTAGACACAATCCCCGAGTGCCTGAGGTTCTCTTTGCGCGTTTCGCTTCGTGCTGTCGTTGCCGTGTTGCCGTTTGTTTCGCTTCCCTTCCCTTCGCACGCGCAGACGAAGCCGGTGCCCCGGCCTTCCCTGTCGCAGCCGGCGATTTCTCCTGATGGGAAAGAGATTGCTTTTGTGAGTGGGAGCGATATCTGGACGGTGCCGGCGGGGGGTGGGGAGGCGCATTTGCTGGTGAGCGATCCGGCGGAGGAGTCGCGGCCGTTGTACTCGCCGGACGGGACGAAGCTGGCGTTTATGAGTACGCGGACGGGGGGTGGAGATATCTATGTGCTGACGCTGGCGACGGGGACGTTGCAGCGGATTACGTATTCGGATAGCCCGTCGAACCTGGATGCGTGGTCGCGGGATGGGGAGTGGATTTACTTCACTTCAAGCGCTACGGATGTGGGTGGGCAGGGCGACATTATGCGCGTGAAGGCGGGGGGTGGGACGCCGATGGAGGTGTCGCATGAGCGGTATATGAACGAGTTTGAGAGTGCGCCTTCGCCGGATGGGAAGGAGATTGCGCTGGTGGCGAAGGGGATTTCGAACTCGCAGTGGTGGCGCAATGGGCATGCGCATATCGACGAGACGGAGGTTTGGCTGAAGCCGGTGGCGGGGGAGGGTGGGTACCGGAAGCTGGTGAGTGCGGAGGCGAAGCATGCGTGGCCGATGTGGGCTCCGGATGGGAAGACGCTGGTGATGATGGGGGACAAGGCGGGGGATGGCGGGCCGGGGCACGAGAATCTGTATTCGGTGGATGCGGCGGGTGGGGCGATGAAGGAGTTGACGCACTTCTCGAGTGGGCGGGTGTTGTGGCCGTCGATGAGTTATGACGGGAAGACGGTGGTGTTTGAGCGGGGGTTTGGGATCTGGAAGGCGGATGCGCGGA
>CAZZWG010000278.1:0-3850 GCA_964657685.1 Verrucomicrobia bacterium Tous-C9LFEB
AACGACCAAATTGCCTCTCCACCCGCCACAACTACTCCGCGCCAGCCTCCGACTGCTCATAAATCGCATGCAACTGCTTCGCCAGCATGGACCCCAACAACTCCTTCATCCCCGTCAAATCAACCCGCCCAGCGCCCCACGCCGTATCCGCTTCCTCAAGAGCCCTGTAGTAGGGCGTCCGATTCGCTTCAATCTGCTCTGGAATCGTAAGCTTACCGGGCAGCAAAGCCTTCAGCCGCACGCAAAGCACAAGGTACGACACGGCCCGCGACGTCCGCCCATTCCCATCGGTGAACGGATGAATCCAGTTCAGCCGCCACATGACATAAGCGGCCAAATGCAGCGGCTTCTTCTCCGTCCACTTCTCATTCACGTATTCGCAAAGTTCTTCAATCCGCTCAGGCACCTCAAACGCCTGCGGCGGTGTGTGCTTGCTTCCGCCAATCTCAACCCCTGCAGGTCGCCAAACGCCCGCCGTGGCCGAGATCCCCTCCAGCGCCGCTCGATGCAGCGTCAGGATGTGCGATGGACGTAATTTAAAAGGCCGGTCCGGGTCGAGGAAGTACCCCACCATCTCCTCGATCTTGAGGTACTGGCGAACCGTGTTGTAGATTTCCAGCCGCGCAAGCTGGTCAGGATCTACGCTGACTTCGGCTTCCTCGGCGCGACTATGACGCGTCTCCTCAGGCATCACCGCGCCTGGAGACCCGCCTTGATACGCTCATCAGCCTCAACCACCATCTCCCACGTGATGCGATCATTCTCGATCTTCGCATTCCCGTAGGCAAAACTCCGCCGTTGCTCTTCCCGCTCCGCCTCGGAGAACGGATGCCGCTTCGCCGCTTCAATCAGCTTTTCCAATTCCTCAGTCATCCCAAGCCTCCCCTCGGATTACACAGTGTCATTCCCCTAGCTGAAGCTACCACCAAAGTAGTCGGAAGACGCACATAGGATGTAGAAGGAACGCCACTCACACCTCACTCAAGCCATTCCGGGCGTGTCACTTCCGCGTCGGCTCACCAGACTGCGTCACCCCCAAAAACCGGTTCACCGCGGCCGCAGCTTCACTCTGGTTACCCTGATCCGTAAAGGCGCCCAGACCGTACCGCGCACCCGACCGGAAAACCACCACAAACCTCTGCGCGGGTCCATCGGTCTCAATTGTCGCGTACGCAACGTTGTCGAGGCTTCCAGTCTGCTTAGCCGCGACGAAAAAGACGCGTCCATCGTCGAAGCTGTACGTCTGCGAACCTCGATCCAGGGTAAGGCTTGAAGTTTGCAACACACACCAGGCCCAGTAGCCTGTTCCCAGGCAAAACACAGCCAGGATCGCAATTCCCCTCCAGCCCCGTCCCAGCCGGCTCACCACCATCCCGTTCCCATTCCAGTACAGTCCGCGTTCCGCAGGAGAGACCCTCGCGTAGAGCGCGCCGAGGAAAGAAACCAGACACACCACAGCAAGCAAAACCACAAAGGTCGCAACCCAATACACAGGCGGATCCTCAATCCGAAGAACACCTGGCCCGCTGCTGAGTATCCGAAAGGTAGCCATCAGCGGAAAGACTCCCGACGTTCCCATTGCCACCGCATACCCCAAAGTATCTCAATGCCGAGCCAAAGGCGTCGACGTAGTCATCGCAAACATCCACTTCCCACCCCGCCGCACAAACGTATCACTATTCACAACATCAGCCCCTTCCGGGTACCCGAAGCACGTCAGGTCCTGGTGAATCGTATAGATCAGCGCCGCCGCATCCTCTCCGGTCCTCACCAATTTCGGCTCACCCAGCGAGTAGCTCTTCAGATCGCAGTGCGTAGTCAGGTCCTGCACCACCGCCTCGCGCGACGTCACCCCCTGCGGCCCCACATACACAAACTCCGGCGCTAACGGCGCAGCCATCGCCGTGAAGTTGTGCTTCTGCCAGTTCGTCATAAACTCATTCACCAAAACGAACAACGTACTCTGCAGCCCCGACGGCGCGGGGGTCATCCCCGGGGACGAAGCCTGGCCACCGCACACCGGCGCACCAACCAACAGGGCGAGAAGAAGGCAAGTCATGGATCGCATAGGCCACAATACCGCCCCCAGGATCACCCCAACGACTTCTGTCGCCCATCGCCATCAGGCCAACCTCACCACATCACCTTGAGCAGGTAACCCGCCCTTCAACAAAGACAGCGAACAGGTACCCCATTCATGTGCAGGCCTCACCGCGCATGAGTGGGATCCGTGCTGCCGCAGGCCGGAGCGGAGGCGCAGCCGTAGTGACTGACTAGCCTTCCCCCAACCCGCCACAAACCCCCAATACCCACCCTACAACGTCCCCAACCACCCCAAATGCGCCTTCACCAACACCGCCGTCCCATGCGCAAACTCCTGGTAAGCCGCCGACCCACCCTGCGCCTCCTGGACAAACAAACCCTCATCCTTCGTATGAATCTGCTTCATATCCTCAACGTAAAACGAATCAAACTGCCCCGCCGGCACCGCCTTCAACTTATCCAACCGCGCCGTAAATTCCGCGTTCAACCCCGGCGCAATGGTCACCCCGGTCATCCCCGCAATCCGCTTCAACCCCGCATTCACACCCTCGTGATCATGGCTCTCCAGCACCCCAAAGTCCTTCACCACCGCGGTCTGCCCCTTCGCCGCCGCCACCCGTCCAGCCTCCACCTCGTACAACCCACCCTGCGATACCTTCCCCACAAACGCCCGGTCCGCCTCCGAAGCCGTCGCAGCCCCAACCACCCGCAACCCTATCCCAGCCATCCCCACCAACACCCCAACCGTTACAACCAACTTGCTCGTCCACGTTCCGACCATGTGCGCCATCCTTTCACTCCAGCCTCCTAGGATGCAGACGCCACCCCCGCCACCAAACCCTCCACCCCGGCCAACACCCCCACCAACTCCCCCGGCACCCCATGCCTCCCTGCCAGCCACGCCGCCGAGTTGTACTCCACCACCGCCGACCCCGCCTCCTCCCGCACCAGCACCTTCAACGGCAGATCCAGCGCACTCGTCGGCGCAGCCAGCATCACCGGCGTCCCCGCCTTCGGACTCCCAAAGATCAATAACTTGGTATCCGGCATGGTCAACCCCACCTTGGCCGCCTCCCCGCTGTGGTCGATCACCGCAAACAGCGTTATGCCCTTCGCCGCCAGCATCCCCTTCAGCCGATCCACCGTCTCCGCCACCGAATACCGGCTCCGCCCCCGAACGATCCCGGCGCTATCCAGCTCCCCCATAGTCCCTCCACGCCGTGACTCCCGGCACGGGCCATCCTACAGCGGAGGCAGCCAACCCCAATGCACTTCAGCCGGCCGGCGAAGATGTTCGTCTGATTTTGCGTAGTATTTCGCTCAACTCTCTATACTAAGAACAGCACCCAAGAAGCCCGGCTACCCGCCGGGCTTTTTTCATTCCACTCAGGAGGCCAAGGATGTCCAACGACAATAGCCAACGCACATTCGCCGCTTCCAATGCCGCCACATCTTCACCGACGGCCCCACCACCCGCCCCGCACCGCCAGTACCCCGCTAACTCATTTATTCGAAGTACTTTACAAGAAAAGTACCCCCCCCCACCCCCCACCCCTCCCGCACCCAGCTATCCCCATCCCCATCCATTCCACGATTCACACTCCCTTAACCCCTCATCAACACTCCTCAAACCCTCGCACGGCACTCTGACAGAACGGCAAAACCACACAGGAGCACGCACCTCTGTCTCCACAGAGGCAGCGCAACACGGCCCGCTCTCCCCTTTTGCCAACCCCTCAGCCGAAGCGAGACCACCATGCAAGCACCCTCCACCAAGTCCTTCCCGCGCCGCGCCGCCGCCCTCTTA
>CAZZWG010000279.1:0-3820 GCA_964657685.1 Verrucomicrobia bacterium Tous-C9LFEB
GCTTAGAAAAGATATGGCGGAGAGTGAGGGATTCGAACCCCCGATAGCCTTGCGACTATGTCTGATTTCGAGTCAGGTGCATTCAACCGGGCTCTGCCAACTCTCCTGCTCTGTCGTATTTTAGCCGCAGACACCCTTCATGCCAACCGTTCCCACCGGGCCCGGTAGCGTACGCCTAATTCGCGCGCTTTCCTCGCACAACTTCAGTAGCCTGCGCAGCCCCGTTCGGCGGAACAGCCGGCACCTCCGGATCGTCGGACTTCTTCAGCCCCAGCTTCTTTCGCAGTTCAGAGTCAATGCGCGCAAAGATCTCACGGTTGTCCTTCAGGAAGTTCCGCACGTTTTCACGGCCCTGCCCGATGCGTTCGCCGGAAAAGCTGTACCAGGCTCCTGACTTCTCCACAATGTTATGAAGCACAGCCAGGTCCAGCGTATCGCCCTCACGGGAGATCCCCTCACCATAAAGAATGTCGAACTCCGCGTCACGAAAAGGGGCAGCCACCTTATTCTTGACAATCTTCACCTTGGTACGCGAGCCGACCACAACCTCACCGTCCTTGACAGCGCCGATCCGGCGAATATCAATGCGGACTGAAGAGTAAAACTTGAGCGCCCGGCCGCCGGTGGTGGTCTCCGGATTACCAAACATCACACCGATCTTCTCGCGAATCTGGTTGATAAAGATCAGGCAGGTCCGCGACTTCGAAACCGTTCCCGTCAGCTTACGCAACGCCTGCGACATCAATCGAGCCTGCAACCCGACATGCGAGTCGCCCATCTCGCCATCCAGCTCGGCTTTGGGCACCAGCGCCGCAACCGAATCGACCACGAGCACATCCACTGCACCCGACTTCACAAGAGCCTCTGTGATCTCCAGCGCCTGCTCCCCGTAGTCAGGTTGAGAGATCAGGAGATTGTCAACGTCTACGCCCAATTTACGCGCATAGGCAGGATCAAGCGCGTGCTCGGCATCGACGAACGCCGCAAGACCGCCCATGCGCTGTGCCTCGGCAATAATCTGCAACGTAATGGTCGTCTTACCCGAACTCTCAGGCCCGAAAATCTCAACAACACGGCCGCGCGGCACGCCCCCCACTCCCAGCGCCGCGTCAAACGAAATCGACCCCGTCCCGATTACAGAAATCGGTCCAATCGTGTCCTTGGCCCCGAGACGCATCACCGAGCCCTTGCCAAACTGCTTCTCTAACTGCGAAAGGGCGGCTTCAATTGCCCGGCTACGATCATCGGCCACGGTATACATCTCCTCGGTGGGGTAAGTCTAGCGCAGAACACTGTGCAAAGCAAAAGAAAAGCGAAAACAAGCGCAGCCCTCTTTGCCCTGCCTTCACTATAGATCCGGCCTGCCCCCCTACCCATCCCCCGCCTGTGGGAGACTCGTCCCCTTCCGTTTTTCCACGCCTCGTCTGGTACTCCCTGCCCTCTCCAACTCGGAAAACGTGCTCGTAAACCAACAGCGTTTGCTGGGCGGTCCGCTCCCAGTGGCGACGCCCCAAAGCATGCTGGCTCTATTCTGTCCGCTTTAGCGCAACGGCAGGACGGTGCCATGGCACGAATCAGCCATTTCCTTCGCAAGAAGCGACCTGTAATCTCAGCTTCGTACACTCATGCGTGTAGCCTTCTGGTCAAGCCTCGCCATCATCGCCTACGCCTATGTGGGGTACGCCGTTCTGCTCGCCACCCTGGCCAGGTATCGGTACCGTCGGGTTCAACACGCAAACATACAGCCGAAGATCTCCATCCTCCTTGCGGCGCACAACGAAGAGGCCAATCTCACTCGTAAACTGCACAATCTCTACTCCCTCCACTACCCGCCCGAACTTCTCGAAATCATCATCGCCTCCGATGGCTCCACCGACGGCACGAACGCCATCCTCGCCGAACCCGCGCCCCGCGTCATCCCAGTCATTCTCCCCACCCCCGGCGGCAAGGCCCTCGCCCTCAACGCCGCCGTCGCCGCCGCCCATGGCGAGATCCTCGTCTTTATGGACGTCCGCCAGACCATCGACCCGGACGCCGTTCAGCACCTCGTCGCCTGCTTCGCCGATCCCTCCGTGGGAGCCGTCAGCGGTGAACTACACCTTGAGACAGCCGACGGCCGCCCCTCGCCCGAGGCGCTCGGAATCTACTGGAAAATCGAAAAGCGCGTCCGCAAGCTGGAATCAATGACCGGCTCCGTCGTCGGCGCTACCGGCGCGCTCTTCGCCGTCCGCCGCGAACTCTACACACCCCTCCCGCCGGGTACGCTCCTGGACGATGTCCTTACCCCGATGAACGTCGCCCGTGCCGGCAAACGCGTCCTGTTCCTGGACACCGCCATCGCCCGAGACCGAATCTTTTCCGAACCCGGCAAGGAGTTCGGCAGAAAAGTCCGCACCCTCACTGGCAACTACCAGCTCCTGCAACTCGCCCCTTGGCTGCTTACGCCGCGCAATCCCCTGCTGTTTCGCCTGATCAGCCACAAACTTCTCCGCCTGGTGGTCCCGTTTCTTCTGCTTGCCATGCTGCTCAGTTCTGCTCTAGCAGCCGGCCCCCTCTATCGAACTGCCCTCGTTCTACAACTGTTGCTGTACGCCACAGCCCTCCTCGGTGCATCCTCTCCCGCAACCAGGCGTTGGCGCCCGGTATCCATCGCGTATACCTTCGTCATGTTGAACGTCGCGGCTGCCGTAGCGTTCTACAACTTCCTGACGGGTCGTACACGCTGGGCCTAGATCTGTCGGTTGGAACCACCGGGAAGCGAGCGGGCGAGAGCATTGGGAACCAGCTTAGGCACACACTTACCCGTCATCGCTTACCTCGGCTCTAGGTCGTATCCCGCTCGCGCTCCTCGGCATTCCCCTCCACGGATCGTGCCACAGGATCCATTTCCTGTCTTACAGGACCATGAGGAACCACTTCATGGATGGACCCTCGGCGGCAATGTCCTCGCCGTTCTCGTACTGGCCACCCTCTGCGGCGCCCTGCTCCACAACAAGCGAACGCCAATCCAAACTGCCGCTGATCCGGGTGCTCCTCGGCGTCTATAGCTATCCTCACGAACCGCAAGCTCATCACCATTCCGGTCTCTCTTGCTTTCCTGGTAGGTCCAACCTTCAGCACTCACAAAACGAATCAACAGGGCGCACCGTGAGGACAGCCCATCTTGAAACCTCGGCCCAGGAGCGAGTGAACCTCACGGCCAGCCTCTTCGTCCTTCCTTCGCAGTCAAGACTTCTGAACGCCCCGATGGAAGCCATAGCCGCAAGTCTGCCCTGCGTGGCAACCGATCTGGGCAGGAACACGGAAGCCATCCACAGTGGAGAAGAATGGCCCTTCTGCGCCCGCAAAGAATACTTCGGCGTTAGCCGACACCATTCTGAAGATGCTTGCGAATAAGCCCATTCCGCCACGACTCGCTGGCGTCGCGCGACCCCACAGTGAGCCTGGAATTCTCGTGATTTGCCATGCTCACCAAGGTGACGGGGGTCTTTCGCAAGCTCCTGGCGCGGTAACACCCTCAATTCATTCCGTTGGTTACCAAAGATTCACAAGAAAAACTTGCCTACAACTTTTGTTGAGTTATGCTTAAGCCGTTCGGTCCCCCAAAGGCGCCACACAGTGAAGGCAAGCCGCTTCCACTGTGTTCACCGCCAGCCCCTCAGGCAGAAGGGTTCGAAGCAAGTTTTAAGGCACGTATACCAGGGCATGCGGGTACGGCACGGCAATGGTAGCGGTCTTAACCGAAACAAACCGCATCCGCGGCGGTTCTCTAGGAGGCATTATGAAGGGTTTTAACAAGCTAGTCGCTCTCGGTGCGGTA
>CAZZWG010000280.1:0-3818 GCA_964657685.1 Verrucomicrobia bacterium Tous-C9LFEB
ATCAATCCCGATGCGGAGACCAGCGTCACGTCCGCAGCGCGTTACCTCAACACACATCCGGCGATCAAGGTCTTGATCGGCGGCTACTGCGATGACCGCGGCTCCGCGGAATACAACATCACCCTGGGTGAAAACAGGGCGAACGCTGCCAAGGAAGCGCTCACAGCGGCCGGTGTCGCGCCAGGCCGCGTCCGCGTTGTGAGCTATGGCAAAGAGCGTCAGTTCTGCACGGATGAAACCGAGTCCTGCTGGCAGCAGAACCGCCGCGCGCAGTTCATGATTGACCGCTAAGGAAGTCGATCGATCTCGCTCATCGGTCGCTTCTTCAACCGCAACACGGGTGCCCCGGGGCCGCATATCGGACTCGGGTTTGCGGGCACCGTATCCTCCACGGAGTACCCACCATGCGCATGCTCTCTCCCGTCCGCCGTTTCGCTCCCGCCCTTCTTCTCTTGAGCCTCAGCGCGCGTCCGGTCTTTGCGGTCAACAAGGACATGATCCAACTGCAGACCCAGGTGCAGCAGCTGATTGACTCACTTGCCCGCCTCCAGCAGTCCAACGATCAACAGATGGGTGTGCTCAAGGATCTCGTGCAGCAGGACGTCGACGCGGTGAACAAGATGTCCGCGACGGTGTCTACGCTGCAGCTTAAGCTGGGCAGCCAGGCGGAAGCGCAAGGCCAAAAGAACGATCAGATCTCCGGCCAGGTACAGTCGCTGAATGACTCGCTCGACGAACTGAAAGCCCGCATGCAACGGATGGAGAAGACGCTCACCGATCTGCAGGGTCAGGCGCAGTCGACGAACGCCCTGCTCGGCAATCTGCCGGGTACTTCCGGCGGCAGTGGCTCCACTGTCCCTGCTGCTGCACCGGCGGCTACACCGTCCGCGGCGCCGGGACCTGGCAGCGCCGCCAACACTGCTCCAACGGCTGCGTCGCCGGGCGGCCTCGCCACGCAGCCAGCGCCGGTTGCCGGTGGACCTTCCGCCAATACCCTCTACCGCGCAGCTTACAGCGACTACATGGCCGGCAAGTACAACATCGCCGCGTCGGAGTTCTCTGACCTGATCAAGGCTTACCCAGACGACAACCTTTCCGGCAACGCGTATTTCTACGCAGGGGAGCTTGAGCGCCGCGCCGACAAACCCGCCGCTGCCGTGAAAGATTACGACCAGGTCCTGGAGCGCTACCCCGACAATCCCAAAATCCCCGCCGCTCACCTCCATAAAGGCGAAGCCCTCCTCGCCCAGAAACAAACAGAAGCCGGCGTCCGCGAACTCCGCGCCCTCATCCAACGCTTCCCCAACTCCCCAGAAGCCTCCCAGGCGAAAGCCCGCCTCTCCGCCCTCGGCGCCTCACGACGATAAGATAAGAATGGACGAAGGACACCCCAATGCGGCGATACGTCATAGCGGACGTGCCTTCCCTCGAGGACGTCCACCACCCCGTCAGGTCCATCTCTGGCAACTTCTGTCTCTTCTTAGCTATCGATGCCACAGCCATTCCCGATGAAGACGTGAGAAAGGCTGCGGCTCTCCTTCTGCAAGAAGGAATCGCATACCTCTGTGTGTGGGGACCAGATTGTGAGAGGGTGCATGATCTCTTCGATCTGGAGTGCATCCCGGACGAGCCCGAGGGCCGATGTGTGATGACGACCTGGCACTCAGACGAATCACTAGCAGAGGCTCTTTGGTTCTTTGCGCACTGTGCAGAGCCCGATTTCGGCTTCGAGGCAAACTGCACGGACTGGATTGCTCTTGCGGTAGGAAATTCCTCGTGGACAGAGCAGATCCGTAATGCACTTCTAGGACGGAGCTAATCTCATCCACTCTACTCGTCGTAAAGCTCCCAAACAGAGCTCAAATCGAGTACGAAGCCTTCCACCGGGCCAGTGCCAGACACATGACTTCCGCGCTCAAGGATCGCTTCCCTGCCCACCTCATAAATAAGTACCGAGCGGCTTTTCGGATCGATCAGCCAGGCCAACTGCGCTCCATTCTCAATCCATTGCTTCATCTTCGCCTTCGCCGCTGCGAGTGAATCCGACCTGGACCGCAGCTCCACAACAAACGCAGGCACCGTGCGCAGAAAACGCTTGCGATCACCTGGCCGCAGCCCGTCAACCTGCTCCTGCGTCAAATAGGCCGCATCGGGACTCAGCGAAGATCCGTCCGGCAAGAAGAATCCAGCCGTGGCCCCGGCGACGATCCCGCGCCCGTGCTGTTTAGCCCATGCTTTTAACTGGTAGATGACCTCAGTAATGCCTGCGTCGCTGTCGAAACCCGCCGGTGCGTTCACAACGATCACTCCTTCTTTCGTTCTCTCTAAAGGAAGATCGGCATTCCGAAAACACAGTTCCTCAAACGCCTCGTCCGTCAGACGCGGCTCGATCACCAGCTTCGTCGGCGCTTTCGCAAATTCCAGCACCATCGCCATGGCTGCGATTCTAGCTCAAGCCCTCGCAGCTTCCGTCTGACCAGCCCGCTGCGCCGCATGCAACTCCTGCAAGCACTCCACCACCATTCGGCCACTCTGCAGGTACTCAATCCCTTCCACAGCCGCCTGCGCCGCCGCCAGCGTCGTGATCATTGGCACCCGCGCCGCTACACCAGCCCTGCGCAACGCCTGCTCATCGAACACCGCATCCTGTCCCGTAGGCGTGTTCACAATGAGCTGAATCCGCTCGCTCTTGATCAGGTCCACCACATTCGGCCGGCCCTCATCTACCTTGTACACGCGGTCGACATGCAGCCCCGCATCCTCCAGCATCGCTGCCGTTCCATGCGTCGCCACCAGCTTGAACCCGGCGTCTGTAAACCGCTTCGCCAGCGGCACCAGCGCGGATTTATCGCGATCGTTCACGCTTAAAAACAGCGTGCCCTCCGTAGGCAGAATCAGCCCGGCCGCAGTCTGCGCCTTGGCAAACGCCTCGCCAAAGGTCCGCCCCACGCCCATCACCTCACCGGTGGACCGCATCTCCGGCCCCAGCACCGGATCCACTCCTTGAAACTTCCCCCATGGAAACACTGGTGACTTCACAAAATAGTGATCGCCCGTGCCCAGATCCTTGCCACTCGCCACCTGCTCCGGCAATAGGTCCTTCAACCGCTGCCCCGTCATCAGACGCGACGCGATCTTCGCCAACTGCATCCCCGTCGCCTTGGACACATAAGGCACCGTACGCGAAGCCCGCGGATTCACCTCAATCACAAACACCTTGCCCCGCTGCACCGCAAACTGCAGATTGACCAGCCCAATCACGTTTAAAGCCAGCGCCAGCTTGCGTGTATACGTCCGGATCGTCGCCAGCACCTCAGGTGTCAGGTCCACCGAAGGCAGCACACACGATGAATCCCCCGAGTGCACGCCAGCCTCCTCGATATGCTGCATCACCCCCGCAATGACGACATCCTCGCCATCGCAAAGCGCATCGACATCGACCTCCTGCGCGTCCTCAAGAAAGTGATCGATCAGCACCGGCCGCTCCTGCGAGTACTCAATCGCCGTCGCCATGTAACGCCGCACCGCCTCGTCGTTATACGCGATCACCATCGCCCGGCCGCCCAGCACATACGACGGCCGCACCAGCACTGGATACGACACCTTCCGCGCCCCGGCAAGCGCCTCGTCAACACTGGTCGCCATAGCCGCCGGCGGCTGCGGAATGTTCAGATCCTGCAGCAGCTTTCCAAACCGCTTCCGATCCTCCGCAAGGTCGATCGACTCCGGCGACGTCCCAATAATCGGCACCCCCGCAGCCTTTAGCGGCAGCGCCAGGTTCAGCGGCGTCTGCCCGCCAAACTGCACAATCATCCCAA
>CAZZWG010000281.1:0-3779 GCA_964657685.1 Verrucomicrobia bacterium Tous-C9LFEB
TCCCCCACCTTGCCAGTGACCTCCGCAAGGGTCAACCGCTGTCCCGCTACCTGCGATAGAACTTTGTCGAAACGCTGTTTGTCATTCATCGATCTGCTGGTATTGAATCGGAAAACCTGTTCATCGACGTAGCGGTCGAGGTGAAATGGCTCTACGGCTACATAGGTTCCTTTAATGGTCCGCTTGAGTAGGCTCCAAAAGTTTTCGATGCCTTGGGTATGAACCTGCCCTTTTACGTATTCGTCTACGTGATTCACGGTGTCATGAACGAAACCCGCATAGCCAAGGTTCTGATAGGCGCTCCAGCCGTCAGTAAAGACTTGAGAGCCCTTTCCCACGTTGGCAAGAATCTGAGAGCACAGAGCCTCGGTACGGACATTCGGCACTACCTTTGCGCGAATCTGACGAGTGTTCCGGTCGAGCATACCCATCACCGCAACCTTCTTATCAGCGTCCTTACGCTTGCCGACATGTTTGTTCTTTGGCGCTCCGCCGATGAAGCACTCATCCACTTCTACAGTTCCACCTTCGCCGCCCAGCATAGCGTCCGAATCGGACTTCATTGCAAGCCGGAGGCGGTGCATCATGAACCATGCTGATTTCTGGGTTACTCCGATTGCGCGGGAAATTTCGTAAGATGAGACGCCGTTCTTGCAACTCACAATTAGCCATGAGGCCATCAGCCATTTGTCTAGCCCGATGGGTGAATCCTCAAAGATAGTTCCGACTTTGGCAGAGAACTGCCGTTTGGCGTGCTTGGACTTGCACTGCCATTTCTTTTGAACCTTCAGCCATGAAACATCGTTGCGTCCACAAGTGGGACAGATCACGATGCCATCGGGCCAACGCATCTTGACCATGTAGGCGATGCAGTTGTCCTCGTCGCTAAAGTACTGAATTGCTTGCTGTAAGGTCCGAATCGCGTCCATGTGGCTACTCTACGGAAACTAACGGGATTTGTCAAGTATATTGTTGTCAAGGATGCTTTACGTAAAGTTTGCTTGTCATAAGGGGAGGCAGCGAATGTTCTGCAAGGGGAGCACGGTAGCGAAGAAGCGGTACCAGCGGGACTCATTGCGGTTCATGGCGGCGTATGTTGCGGTGTTGCTGGGCTCGTCCTGGTTTGTGAAGCATGACGGTGGCGAGAAGTTCTTTCTGTATTTTTGGTCCTTGCTTCCGGCAATTCCCGTGGTCGGCGTGATTTTTCGTATGGGCCGCTACCTGGCGGAGGAGACGGACGAGTACCAGCGGTTGATGACGATGCGCTCGATCCTGGTAGGGACGGCCGCGTTGCTGGGAACGGTTGTGGTGAGCGACTTTCTTCGAAGTTTCGCCGGGATGGGCGATCTGCCACCGTTCACGGGGTTCCTGATTTTCTGCGGCGCGATGGCCGGGACGGAGTGGGTACAGAAGATAAGGAACCGGGTGCCGGACGGTGAATAACCGGTTGCGGGAGTTGCGAGCGGAGCGCGGATGGTCGCAGGCATACCTGGCGGAGAGGCTGGAGGTTTCGCGGCAGAGTGTAAATGCGATTGAGACGGGGAAGTATGATCCGTCGCTGCCGCTGGCGTTCCGGATTGCGCGGTTATTCGCTTTGCGGATTGAGTCAATTTTTATCGACCAGGAAGGGATGGGAGGAGGACAGTGATGTGCGATGCGATGGTGGTTCCGGTGGGGCAGGATGGATCTGTCGAGGGGAGACGGGCAACAACACAGCGGTTGCGGCGGATACAAGGGGGTGTTCTGATCGCCTTCTTGGGTTTTCAGCAGCAGGCGATGAATCCGGGCAGCTTGCGAGGATGGCCCCGGGCGGTGGCCGCGGTGCTGGCCGGGGGGTGCTTTCTGACGTTGCTGAGTATCGGATGGACGCTGTTGATGCGATGCGGCGATGAGCGCCGGCGGGCGTTGATGCAGCGCTCGGTGATGATCGGCGTCGCGATCACAATGGGAGCCGTCTGCATGGCAGGGTACTGGGAGATCGCGACCGGCGCGCGTTTCCACCTGCCTTTGTTGGCGATTCCGGCCTGCCTGGTGATTACAACGGCTGGGGCGAAGGTGGTGGTCTTCCGCCACCGGCGATGGCCTGGGCTGGGAACTGCCGGGAGGTGACGGACGTATCTGCGATGCCTGACATGGTTGTCAAGATCTGTAAGAACAGGGGGAGACGAAATGAGGAAGACGATCGCGGTGATGGGCGAGGTAGCCCGGGTGGTGGTGATGATGGCTTCCGTGCTGGGCGGATGGAAGCTGGTGGGCCAGGTGCCCGCGGCGGCGAAGGCTTCCTTTGTGCCGACGCGATTCACGGTCGTGGAAGCGGGTACGGTGGGCAAGCCGGATGTGTTGCTGCTTCCCGGGCTGTCGAGTTCGCGGGCGGTTTGGGATGGGGAGGCAGCGAAGCTGGGGCCGAACTTCCGGCTGCACCTGGTGCAGGTGAATGGGTTTGCGGGGCAGGCGGCGGGGGCGAATGCGGGGACGACGGCGTTGCTGCCAGCGCTGGTGGAGGAGTTGCATGGGTACATCGCTGCGACGGGGATGAGGCCGGTGGTGATGGGTCATTCGCTGGGTGGGCTGCTGGCGTTGATGCTGGCGGCGAAGTATCCGGGGGACGTGAGCAAGCTGGTGATTGTGGATGCGCTGCCGTTTTATGGGCTGCTGTATAGCCCTGATGCGACGGTGGAGGCGGTAAAGCCGTATGCGGAGACGGCGCGGACGCAGATGGCGGGTATGAGCGCGGAGCAATGGGCGGCGATGCAGCCTGTGATGGCGGCGCAACTGAGCAATAGCCCGGAGGGGCAGAAGGTGGTGGCGGCGGGGTCGGTGCAGAGCGATCGCGGTGTGGTGGTGGAGGCGATGATGGAGGATCTGCAGACGGATGTGCGGGGGAGTCTGGCGGCGATCAAAGCGCCGACGCTGGTGCTGTATGAGCATGATGCGACGCTGCAGCAGCCGAACGCCGATGTGTATGCGCAGACGATGAAGACGAGTTACCAGGGGATGCCGAATGCGAAGTTGGTGCAGGTGGATGGGTCGCGACACTTCATCATGTATGACCAGCCGGTGAAGTTTGATGCGGCGGTGGAGGGGTTTTTGCGGTAGGTGCGAACGCGGTCAACGGACTGGAGTAAGTTGGAGGAAGGAGGGCGTTGTGGCGGATCTCGATTGGAGTCAATGTCCGGCCGTGGAGAGCGTTCCTGGCAAGGTGAGTGGGGCCTGGGTGTTTAAGGGCACGCGCATGCCGGTACAGACAGTCTTTGCGAACCTCGAAGCGGGGCTGTCCCCAACTGAGGTAAGTGAGGTCTTCGATGTAAGTCCAGAGGAGGTTCGAGCGGTGCTCCACTTCGTCAGTCAGAGCCTTGAAAAAGAGCCTGCATACGACTGATGAGGGTCTTGTTCGATAACGGCGTGCCTTGGGCCGTAGCACGATCGCTGTCCGGCCACGAGGTGACGTACACGCGGAGGATCGGCTGGCATGAGTTGAGGAACGGAGATCTGATCCAGCGGGCGGAGGATCAGGGCTATGAGGTTTTACTGACCACGGACAAAAATATTCGTTACCAGCAGAACCTTGCTGGTCGAAGAATTGCGCTGCTGGTCTTGAGCCGACCGCAGTGGCCTGATGTAAGACTTGCCCTCGACCTCATATCTCAGGCTGTGAATTCGGTTTTGCCCGGGTCCTACCGTGAAATCGACATCCCCTCACGCGAGGGATGAACGGCTTGAATCGTGGCCGGTTTGGATGCATTCTAAAGAGACCAGATGACTCCGGCAGGCGGTTGAGC
>CAZZWG010000282.1:0-3765 GCA_964657685.1 Verrucomicrobia bacterium Tous-C9LFEB
CGGTGGTGTCGGCGGACCTGGAGCATCCGAATGAGCTGCGTGTGGATTTGGATCCTGGGCCGGGGGTGGCGTGGGAGGATGTGCGGCGGGTCGCGATGGAGGCTCGCGCGGTGCTGTCGGATTACGGACTGGTGGGGTTTGTGAAGACGAGTGGATCGCGGGGGATGCATATCAACTCGCCGATCGAGGCGAAGTGGGGGTTTACGGAGGTGCGGCGGGCTGCGCTGGCGCTGGCGCGGGAGGTGGAGCGCAGGGTGCCGGCGCTGGCGAGCAGTAAGTGGTGGAAGGAAGAGCGGCATGGGGTGTTTCTGGATTACAACCAGAATGCGAAGGACCGGACGACGGCTTCGGCGTACTCGGTGCGGCCCTTGCCGGATGCGCGGGTGAGTGCGCCGTTGCGGTGGGATGAGGTGATGGCTTGCGAGGCTGGGGATTTTACGGTTTTTACGATGCCTGGGCGGTTTGCGAGTGTGGGGGATCCGCATGAGGGGATGGCGGCTGCGGGTGCTTTCGGATCGCTGGAGGGGTTGCTGGAATTAGCGGCGCGGGATGAGGTTTCAGGGCTGGGAGATGCGCCCTGGCCGCCGCATTTTGCGAAGGCGGAGGGTGAGGGCAAGCGGGTGGCGCCTTCGCGGGCGAAGAAGGAGGGTGGGGGTGAGAAGGATTTTGCGCACCAGTTGGGGGAGGGGTTTGGGGCGCAGCGGTTTCGGCGGCGGTCGAAGGCGGCGGAGGGTGGGGAGGCTGCCGGGATCGCAGAGGCTGATGACGCGGCAAGCGGGTTCCCTGATGGGGGAGTGACGAAAAAGAAAGCAGCGACGAAGAGAGTTGGGCGAGTGTCTTCGATGCCTTTGCTTACGGTGGCGCAGTCGCCGGATAAGGAGGCGGCGATGGCGGGGTTGGCGCGATGGAAGGCGCGGTATCCGGAGGCTGCGGCGCTGTTGGCGGTGGATGATGTGCTGGTGGACCGGATGCGTGGGTCGGCTTACGTGTGGTACCGGATCCGGGTGAATCTGCGGCATGTGCCGGAGGGGGAGCGGCCGGTGCAGGAGACGCCTGACCCGGATGAGGATCCGACGCGGGCCTGGCGGGAAGGGAAGGTTTCGTGAGTGGTGCGGGGCTAGACTGAGCTTTTTTCTTCAGTGCCGGCGTTGGCTGTGCTGGTGGATGGCCTGGGCGAGGGCGGTGTTGTGCGGTTGCGGATGGTTTGGTTGTCGCGGGTAGAGCCGTCGCCGTGGTCGGCCATTTCTTCCGAAGTGTCGCAGACCACCACACGGTTGCGGCCGGCGCGCTTGGCCCGGTAGAGGGCGACGTCGGCGCGGTGCAGCATGTCGGGCCAGGAGGTTTCACCGGGGTGGCAGGTGGTGACGCCTATGGAGACGGTGAGGGTGACTTGCCGGGTTGCGGCCGGGAGGCGGATGCTGGCAACGGCGGACCGCAGCAGTTCGGCCAGCTTTTTGGCTTCGGGTAGCGGGCAGGCGGGAAGAAGGACGGCGAATTCTTCTCCGCCGAGGCGAGCGACGGTGTTTCCTGGGTGCTGCGCGGTGACGTGAAGGATTTTGCCGACTGCCTGCAGGGCGCGGTCTCCGATGACGTGACCCCAGGTGTCGTTGAGGAGCTTGAAGGCGTCGAGATCCATCATGAGGAGGGCGAGCGGTTGCCGGGAGCGGTGCGCGGCGCGGATGTGGGAGGTTGCTATCTCTTCGAGGGCGCGGCGGTTTAGCAGGCCGGTGAGAACGTCGCGGCGGGTCTCTTCGTAGTGGCGGCGCTTGGTTTCGGCGAGATAGATGGCGAGGAACGAGAAGGCGAGCAGGGTGATCTCGATGACGGTGAGTTCGCGCAGCAGGGTCATCAGAGGCGATGAGGCCCGGTGGGGTTCCAACGGCAGGCGAAGGGCAAACGTGAGCAGGATGGTCGACAGGAAGACGGCTGTGACGCGAGCGGGGAGGTAGAGAGCGGCGTTTCTGGGTCTCCACAGCATTCTGGCTGTGCAGGCCATGACGACCATGGCGGTTACCCAGGCAATCTGGATGGACCAGAGCCTGCTCCAGGGGGCGACTGCGGCGGCGAGGGCTGCGCACGCTATGACGGTGGCGAGTGCGGGGAGGGGGTCCTTTTCGCGGTGTTGAAGAAAGCGGGACAGACCCTGGTAGATCAGGTAGAACATGACCGGAAGGATCGCGGAGCTGATAGACAGAGGAACCCAGCGGTTGGAGCCTCTCCACATCGGCATCAGGATGATGGCCATTGTGTGGAGGGTGCAGGCGGACGCCAGCGGGACGAGGCCCCGGGAGCGACGGTCACCCCCAGCGAGAAGCCATAGAATGGATGCCGATGTGGTCTGAGATACCAGCGTGACCACGTACACGGTATGCAGGGCGATCATCGGGGACCCGTTGGAACTCAGCGAAGAAGGTGGATGCCTCCACAGCATACAGAAGATCACGGGCCTGTTGACGGTCGTGAAGGGTAATGTGCCTAGCTGGCTCACGAATTCGGAATTCATCCAAGGAGGGCTTGCCAGGTCGATGAAGAGAAGCTTTATGCGTCACTGGATGTCGGCGAGTTTGCTTCTTCCGAGTGTCTGCGCTTGCCTGCGGGGTCAGGCGCCGCAGATAAGCATGGTGCGGGAAGTACCTTCCGTGCGGCCTCTGCCGATGCATGCCGGCGGACGCGTGTTGGCGAAGCATGTGGATGGTGTTAACGGTTCCTGGCCGGAGATCTACGAATCGCAGTGGCCGGGGAGCTACTTTGAGGCGGCGTTCCGGGGGACGGAAGTCTATTTCAGGGTGGGGAAGAGTGACGAGATTCTCGATGTGGATGTGGATGGAAAGGCCCCGTTGAAGCTGGTGAAGCCGCAGGAGGGTGTGTACCGGGTATCCGGGTTAGGAGAGGGCGACCATGCCGTACGGCTTTCCGTGATTACAGAAAGCCAGGCCTCGCCGAATGTGTTTGGTGGCTTTGGGATTGTGGCGGGGGAGAAGGCACTGCCGCCACCGACGCGAGTGCGAGAGATCGAGTTCATCGGGGATTCGCACACGGTGGGGTATGGCAACACATCGGGCAAGCGGGAGTGCACGACGGAAGAGGTTTGGTCGACGACGGACAGTGCGGCGGCATTTGGGGCGACGGTGGCGCGGCACTACCGTGCGGATTACCAGATCAATGCCATCTCAGGCCACGGTGTTGTGCGCAACTACAACGGGAGTGCGGGAGATCCGGTTCCGGTGGCTTACCCGTACGTGCTGTTGGACAAGGGCAAACTGTATGACGACCCTGCGTGGAAGCCCGAGGTGATCGTGATTGCGCTGGGGACGAATGATTTTTCGACGCCGCTGCACCCGGGAGAGAAGTGGAAGAGCCGTGCGGAACTGCATGCGGACTACGGGGCTACCTATGTGCGGTTTGTGAGCGAGCTGCGGGCGAAGAATCCGGGAGCTTTCGTCATCCTGTGGGCTACGGAGATGGCGGATGGGGAGATTGAGGCGGAGGTGGGTAAGGTCGTGAGCGCGTTGAAGGCGCGGGGTGAAAACCGGGTGGTGTTTCTGCCTATCGACGGGCTGAGCTTCGGTGCATGCAACGCGCATCCGTCTGTTGCGGACGATGGCGTGATTGCGTCGCGGCTGGAGCAGGTCATCGATGCGCAGCCAGGGGTATGGCAGGGGAAGTAGGGCTAGCTCGCGGGCGGGAAGAGGGCGCTGAGCTCGGCGGGTGGGACGGTTTCGAGTTGGGCGTAGGTGCAGTCGGTGGTGGGCTTGTCGGGGCGCC
>CAZZWG010000283.1:0-3751 GCA_964657685.1 Verrucomicrobia bacterium Tous-C9LFEB
GTGTGGATGCCGGATGGGGATGGCGGCGAGCGCGGGGATGGGAGCGAGGCTGCGGAGGAAGAGGCTGGGGAGGTGGTGGGGGCGGACGAGGCTGTGGGCGGGGAAGCGGAGACCGCAGGTCTCTCCACTGCGCTGCGCTTCGGTCGAGATGACAAGGTAGAGAAGGGGGCGTTCGGTCGAGAGGACAGTACTGGTGATGGCAGTTTTTGGAGCCGGCGGGGACAAGGGCGTCCGCGGAGTGATTTTGGGGCGTTGGCGGAGCGGGGATACCGGCGGGCGACCATTTGTGTGTCGAGCCAGGTGGGATGTGCGGTCAATTGTCAGTTTTGCCTGACGGCGAAGCTGGGGATTAAGCGGAACCTTACGGCGGGGGAGATTGCGGGGCAGGTAGCGGCGGTGCTGAACCGGCACGCGATACAGATTGGCAAGGACAGAATCAACCTGGTGTTTATGGGGATGGGCGAGCCGTTCTTGAATTACGACGCGTTTATGGCGGCGGTGCGCTTGCTGGTGGAGGGGGTGGGCATTCCGGAGTCGCGGATGACGGTGTCGACTTCCGGGATTTTGCCGGGGATGGAACGGTTTGCGGGGGAGACGGTGCGACCGAAGCTGGCGCTTTCGCTGAATGCCAGCAACGACACCGTGCGCGAGGCGGTGATGCCGATCACGCGCAAGTGGAAGATTGCGGAGTTGCTGGAAGCCTGCCGGCGCATTCCGCTGCGGACGCGGGAGTGGGTGACGTTTGAGTATGTCTTGCTGGGTGGGGTGAACGACCAGCCGGAGCATGCGCGGGAGGTTCTGGCTCTGCTGGCGGGGATGGATGCGAAGGTGAACCTGATTGTGTGGAATCCGGGGCCTGGGATTGCGTTTGTGCAGCCGAAGCCGGAGGATGTCAGCCGGTTTCAGCGCATGCTGATCGATGGCGGGATTGCGACGTATATCCGGCGGCCGCGCGGGCGGGACATCTATGCGGCTTGCGGGCAGTTGAAGCGGACGGTGTCCGAGCGGGCGGAGGAGCGGGCGGAGTTGGTAACGATCGGCGGGCATAGAGCCCAGCCAGGCTATTAGGCCCGTCTTACCGGGATCGACGTGGCTAATTCAAGGACAGCTTCGGCGACGAGGTCGTAGTTATGGCGGAGAACCTCGCCCTCGTGGAGGAAGTTGCCGGTGATGGGTTCAACGCCCAGGTCGCGGATGCGTTGAAGGTCAGCGTCGATGGGTTTCTGACCCTCGGCGGCGTATTGGGCCAGGGGAACGGGGCCGATAGGGCCGGTGTTGATGAGGGCGTAGTCGAGGATGGGGGCGCCGGCGTGGTCGAGGATTTTCTCGATGTGTTCGGAGGCGGTGAGATTGAGGCTCTCGTTGGCCTGGGTCATGAGATTGCAGACGTAGACGCGGGTGGCTGTGGAGGCGGCGAGGGCCTCGGAGATGCCGCGTACGAGCAGGTTGCTGATGACCGAGGTGTAGAGCGAGCCGGGACCGAGGGTGATGAGGTCGGCGGTGGCGATGGCGTCGAGGCTTTCGGGGAGGGGATCGCACTCGGCGGGATCGATCATGAGCTCGACGATGGAGGACTTGGTGGCGGAGATGCGGGTTTCGCCGCGCACGGTGGTGCCATCCTCCATTTTGGCCACGAGAACGGCGTTGGCGGTGGTGGCGGGGTAGATATAGCCGCGGGTGGCGAGGATCTGGGAGGAGGCCTGCACGGCCTGCGCGAAGTCGCCGCGCATTTCGGTGAGGGCCGCCAGGAAGAGGTTGCCGAAGCTATGACCTTTGAGATCGCCCGAGTTGAAGCGGTGCTGAAAGAGCTGGGCGAGAAGGGTTTCGTCCTCGGAGAGCGCGACCATGCAGTTGCGGACGTCGCCCGGCGGGAGGATGTTCATGTTTTCGCGCAGGCGGCCGGAGGAGCCGCCGTCGTCGGTGACGGTGACAATGGCCGCGAGATCGCAGATGCGGGAGAGGGCGGGTTGCCCGCCTTTGGGCTGGCGACGGTCCTGAAAACCGAGCGTACCGTTCTGCGGCGGCGCTGCCTGCGGGGCAGCGGTAAAGCGCTTGAGGCCCCGCAGCAGGGTGGAAAGGCCGGTGCCGCCGCCGATGGCGACGACGCGGAGAGGACGGGCATGTGGGGGGGCCGAACGCATCACGAACCAGTGTAGGCGGTTGCCCCGCCTTTTGCCGCTGACCCTTTAGCTTTCCGGGTACAACAAATCGGTGAAGCGCGGATCGTCGGTCATGTTGGCGAAATCGGAGTCGCCGCGCGCCTGGATGCGGTTCATGGGATTGAGCTTGATGGCCTGCTCAAGGTGCTGCAGGCACTCGTGGCTGGAGCTGGTGAGGGAGGAGAGCAGGGCGAGACCATAGAACGCGTAGTCGGCGGCGTCATTGTCCAGCAGGATCTGCTTGAAGTGGATGGCGGCGTCTTCATAGTGGCCGTGGTTCAGCAGCGAAATGGCGTAGTCGTAGCGTTCTTCGTGGGTGCGGAACTCGCTGGTGCCCTGATGGATTTGGGAGACGCAGGCGGCGATGTACATACGGATGCGGTCGGCGAGGTCGTGGGGCGCACCCTCGAGCAACTGGGAGAAGGCAGCATGCGCCTCGTTGTACTTGCCTGTGCCCATGAGCGTGATGGCCTGTTCATAGAAGGCGAGCAGGGACTTGCGGTTGCCGTCCTCGGCGGGCACGGGCGTACCGGCGAGGGTGCGGGGCATGCGATGAACTTTGCTGTGACGGTCCTCTCCCTTTGTGTGGGGAGGGAGTGTGACAGAGGCGGACGGCGAGGAACTGGGTTGGGCGGACTTGATGGCCATGGTCTTCCTGAGGTTGGTCGCAATGTGGGTTGCGGGGTGCGGATTGAGAGGTTTGAGGGTTGAGGGGCTGATTGGGAGTTATATGGGGTTTGACCCTGTTTGGTCAATCACCCATCCGATGTGTCGCCCTGCGAGATGGCAGGAGTTTGGGCGGTTTGCGCCGCTCGATAGAGGCTGGGGTTCAAGGTGGGATCGTTGTACATCTTCAACTGGCGATAGAGTTTGAAGCGTTTGCGGCCGGCGAGTACGTCAGCCCAGAGCTGGGCGAGGCACCCGGCGAGATCACGACGCTGCGTCTGGAGGGTCCCGAGGCGTTCCCGGTTGCGGGCGCGGTGGGCGTCTCCGGCTTCGTAGCGTTCGGTTTGTTCGGCGGTGTGGAAGATTTTGAGGGAAAGGATGGAGAGCCGGTCGATGATGAGGCCGGGTGTTTCGGAGTGGAGGGGGGCTTGCGGCGGTTGGTCCCCGGCGATTTGCAGCAGGGTGAGGTCAAGTTGCTCGACGAGGTCGTTGCGGCGCTGATTGAGACCGTCGATGGCGCGCTTGATCCGGGCGATCTGCGCGTCGCTGGCGCCGGGGTCGCGAGCCGCATCTTCCTCGTGCCAGAGGTCGAAATTGGCGTGGTGCTGGGCGAGGACGAGATGCTCGAACGAGGTCAGGGGCGCGGGCGGGTCTGCATTGGGGTCGTGCCAGTGCGCATTGGCGAGGTCATGGAGATCGGAGATGCGGAAGGCGTCATGCATTCTGGGCTAGAAGACAACAGTAGACCAGACGGGCAGCCGATACCATCACCCGGGTGGTGCGAGGGGACGAGTGGACGGAATAGTGCCCGTCGGGGAGACTGGGGAGATGGCCGATGCAAGTGTGCGCCGGGTGTTGCTCTACCGGCTGGGCAGCCTGGGAGACATGGCGATCGCGGTACCGGCGTTGCGGCTGGTGGCGCGGGC
>CAZZWG010000284.1:0-3751 GCA_964657685.1 Verrucomicrobia bacterium Tous-C9LFEB
GCGGTGACGAGTTCGGGGACGATGACGGCGATTTTGCGCTTTGGGAGGGATTTTTCCTTTTCCAGGACGTAGTTGAGGATGGGGCTGGTGATGAAGCGGAAGGGCGAGTCGAGCGCGACGATGTGGGGTTCGGTCAGACCGGCGTTGCGGGTGGCGGTGGCGAGCTGGTTGCGCCAGGCTTCAACAACGGCGTCCGGGGGCGTGGTGCAGGCTGCGGCCGCGGTGATGTCGGCGGGGGCCTGGGAAGGCTGACCCGGAGCGGGTTGGTTGACGGTGCTTTGGAGGGTCTGGTCGGGGCAGTTGATGTGGAGGATCTCGACGTCCGGGGTGAGGGAGCAGGCGAACTGAACGGCGGCCTCGGAAGCGCGATTCCAGCCGGAGACGGGGAGGATGGCGTAGGGCGGCTGCTCTTTGTCGAGGTGGATGGCGTCGACGTGGGACTGCTGGTCGACGAAGTTGTAATGGCGGCGGACGCCATGCATGAGAAGCATGAGCAGCGGGATCATCAGCACGGTGATCCACGCGCCTTCGGTGAACTTTGCGATGAGGACAACGCAGACGGTGATGCCGGTGGCGAGGGCGCCGACGGCGTTGATTGCCATGAAAATACCGGAGTGTTTGCCGGGGTTCTTGCGCCAGTGGAAGACCATGCCGGCCTGCGAGAGGGTGAAGGCCATGAAGGCGCCGATGGCGAAGAGGGGGATGAGGCGATCGGTTACACCGCCGAACGCGATCAGGATGAGAGCGCTGAGCAGGGCGAGGACGAGGATGCCTTCGGTGTAGACGAGGCGGCGGCCGCGGATCGCGAAGAACTTGGGGAGATAGCCGTCTTCGGCGATGGCGCGGCAGAGGCGTGGGAAGTCCGTGTAGGCGGTGTTGGCGGAGAGCGAGAGGAGGACGAGGATGCTGGCGATGGTGATGTAGTAGAAGACGCCCTTGCCGACGACGGCGGCAGTGAGCATGGAAAGCAGGCTCTGGTACTGCGGGGAGCCGGGGTCGGTGGCGGTGATGCCGTAGACCCTGGTGAGATGGGCGATGCCGTAGAGGAAGACGGCGAGCAGGACGACAATGACGGTGAGGGTGCGGCGGGCGGTGACGGTGTTGGGCTCTTTGAAGGCGACGACGCCGTTGGAAACCGCTTCAACGCCCGTGAGTGCTGTGCATCCTGAGGCGAAGGTGCGAATGAGGAGCCAGGCACTGACGGCGGCGACCGCGTGGGTGGAAGGTTGGGGTGGCGCAACCACCGGGGTGGGATGGCCGTGGCTGGTGAAGATTTTGAGCGCGCCCCAGCCGAGGACGCCGAGCAGGCAGACGCAGAAAAGATAGGTAGGCAGCATGAAGAGGACGCCGCTCTCACGCACGCCGCGGAGATTGACCAGGGTGAGCAGAACCAGGATGAGGAGGCAGATGCCGAGGGTATGCGGGCCGAGTTTGGGGACGGCGGAGACCAGTGCGCCGACGCCGGTGGAGATGCCCACGCCGACGTCGAGGAGGTAATCGAGGATGAGGGAGGCGGCGGCGAGCAGGCCAAGACCGCGGCCGAGGTTTTCGCTGGCGACGGTATAGGATCCGCCGCCGTTGGGGTAGGCAGCGATGGTCTGGCGATAGCTGAAGAAGACGATGGCCAGCAGAAGAATGATGGTGAGGCTGATGGGGAGGATGTAGGCGAGGCCGGCGGCGCCGGCGGGAAGAAGGATGGTGAGGGCGGCCTCCGGGCCGTAGGCGGCGGAGCCAATGGCGTCGAGACCGAAGGCAGGGACGCCGTCGGCGACGCCTACGCGCTGGGCCGCGTCTTCTTCGGAGGCCAGGGGGCGGCCAAGGAGGGTGTCGAGGAAAGGCATGGTACCGGGTGAGATGCGGGCGACTCCCGATCCGCGATCACCGGTTTGGTCGCGCTTGCGCGGGGTTCAATGGGTGTGCGGAAACATCGCGTGGGCTTGCAGGAGGATACGGGATGCATCGTATGCTGCCGGGGTGGACGCGCGCGTGTGGAGTTCCGGCGAGGGGATGGGAGGAAGAGACAGCTAGGCTGCGGCTTTTGTTTCGTCGCGGTAGCTTTGCATGGCCTGGGAGAGCTGCGAGTCGACCTCATCCGCGATGGTCATGACGCTCTTCAGGAGCAGGCTGAAGTCGATGCGGTCCAGGTTGGCGTCGAGGGTTTCGAAGATGCTGACCTGCAGCATGCGGGACTCGTCGACCATCATGGCGGCGGAGTAACCCTGCTGGCGCCGTAGCCGCCCGTGATGATGGGCAGCCGTTGAAAGATGCTCCGTGTCCCCGAGGGCTTGCGCGGAGCGGAGCCTGTGCACCAGATCGAGGAGCACCTGGGGAATGTGGCCGGTGCGTTGTTCGCGGTTCAGGGGCAGGGACATGAGTTGGGGATCCCCCTGGACGCGAGCGTACCAGGCGCTGAGCGTCTGCTGGACAGAGCGCTCGAGGATGCTGGCAACGCTCTCGACCGGGGCTGCGACCAGTGTCTCGTGCGCCAGCCTTTCGCGGATGCTCTTGCCGAGCAACCCGATGCCAGAGGGCTTTACGAGAACCTGGTCCGTCTGGGCGAGGATGGTGCGAGCGGCCACGTCCATCTCCGGGAAGGCGCTCAGCAACATTGTGACGGCTTTGGGATTGGCATGCCGCATGGCGCTGATGACGGTTAGACCATCGGCTGCACCGGGCATGTGCAGATCGCTTACAAGCACATCGAAGTTGGTGGACCCGATGTGGCGAAGCGCCTCGTTGACCTCGCCTGCCTCGGTCACTTCGAAGCCTTCATTTTGAAGGATGGCGGCGAGCGTTGTGCGCAGAATGGAGTCGTCGTCTACAAGAAGAACTTTCAGGGTTTCCATAATTCCTCAGCCGTGCAGGATCCCAAGCTAGCTCCATTCTACGCTTATATTAAAAAATACGGCCTCAATATTTGCGTAGCTTCAACAAATACACAAGTAATGTCCTGTGGCTAACTGAACGAACGTAGATGTACGGGGTTCCTCGTGTAAAAGGCCGAGCGACGTCTTTCCTGTGAGTTGCCCTCTGGGCTTGCGAGCAGTGAGGAGCGCGCAGAACACTACGAGCGATGGAGGACGCCCGCCAGAAGCACGGTGAGCCCGTTCCAGGCAATCTGGACACCGATGCAGATCAGGATGAAGGCGACGATGCGCAGGATGCCGTGAATGGTTGAGGGCTTGACGGCGGAGCGGATGCGGGGAGCGTAGGCGTAGCACAGATAGACGAGGCCGCTGAGGACGACGAGGGCCAGGAAGAGGCCGAGGTGGCCGAGGATGTCGGGGGTAAGTCTGCCGCCGGAGAAGCGGGCGCTCAGGGTGAGGCAGACGACCAGCGTCCCGGGGCCTGAGGTTACCGGGAAGGTGAAAGGATAAAAGGCTTTCTGGCCCAGGGAACGGAGGGCTTGTTCTGGGTCTGAGGTGAGCGCTTCGCGCTTGTCGCGGGTGGAGTTGGCTTCGGACTCTTTCTCGTTGAGCACGGACCAGCCGATGGAGGCGATGACGAGGCCGCCGGAGACCTGCACGATAGGCAAGGAGATGCCGAAGAAGTGGAGGATGGCGGAGCCGAGGAGCTCGATGACGGCGAGAAAGGCGATGTTGTTGAGGGCGACTTTGCGGGCGAGGGTGCGGTAGACGAGAGGGGGCGCATCGCCGACGAGACCGAGGAGAACAAGTGCGGAGCCGAAGGGGTTGATGAGCGGAAGAAGCGCGGTGAAGGAGATGAGGAAGGCATTCCAGAGTTGCAAGGG
>CAZZWG010000285.1:0-3729 GCA_964657685.1 Verrucomicrobia bacterium Tous-C9LFEB
TTTTGCAGGCGACCTACGAAGTCCTTGACGACGGTGTTGAGTTCGGCCTGGTTCGGGTCTTCGATGGTGTATTGGTATTCCGTGCGGCTAACGCGGTCCTCGACGGTGAGGTCCTGGACGGGCTGCATGTAGAGCTTGATACCGGCGACCTTGGCGAGTTCGGGTTGCAGGCGATCGATGACGCTGACGGCGGAGAGCTTGCGGTCTTCGAGAGGCTTGAGCTGGATCTGGATGCGGCCGCTATTGAGGGTGGTGTTGGTGCCATCTGGGCCGATGAAGGAGCTGATGTTCTGGACGGCGGGGTCGGCGAGGAGGACGCGGCCGATCTCCTGCTGGCGCTGGCTCATGGCGGGAAAGGAGGTGTCGGCGGAGGCCTGGGTGATGCCCTGGATGATGCCGGTGTCCTGAACGGGGAAGAAGCCTTTGGGGATGGTGACGTACAGGAAGCCGGTGAGGACGATGGTGAGGACGGCGACGATAAGGGTGAGGGTTTGGAAGCGGAGGACGAAGCGGAGGGTGCGGCCGTAGAAGGCGATAATGCGCTCGAAGATGCGCTCGGAGACGACGTAGAAGCGCGACTGGTCCTCTGGGGCGGTGTACTTGAGGAGGCGGGCGGACATCATCGGCGTGAGGGTGAGGGAGACGAAGGCCGAGATGATGATGGTGACGGCAAGGGTGACGGCGAACTGGCGGAAGAGTCGACCGGCGACGTCGCCCATGAAGAGCAGGGGGATGAGGACGGCGATGAGGGAGACGGTCAGCGAGATGATGGTGAAGCCGATTTGTTCGGCGCCGATGAGCGCGGCTTCCATCGGGGGGTAGCCCTCTTCGATGTAGCGGCTGATGTTCTCGATCATGACGATGGCGTCGTCGACGACGAAGCCTGTGGAGATGGTCAGGGCCATCATCGTCAGGTTGTTAAGCGAGAAGCCGGCGAGGTACATGACGGCCAGGGTGCCGATCAGGGACAAGGGCACGGCGACGGAGGGGATGATGGTGGCGGAGAGGCTGCGGAGGAAGAGGAAGATGACCATGACCACGAGGCCAATGGCGAGAATGAGTTCGAACTCGACGTCAGAGACGGAGGCACGGATGGCGGTGGTGCGATCGGAGACGGTGGTGACTTTGACGGCGGCGGGGAGATTGGTTTCGAGCTGCGGGAGAAGCTTGGTGATGCTGTCGACGACCTTGATGGTGTTGGCGCCTGGCTGGCGCTGGATGTTGAGAACGACGGCGGGAGTGGCGTCTACCCAGGCGGCGAGGTCGGTGTTTTCTACACCGTCGACGATCTTGGCGATGTCGGTGAGCATGACCGGGGCGCCGTTGCGGTAGGCGACGACGACCTTTTTGTAGTCACCCGAGGTGAGGATCTGGTCGTTGGCATTGATGGTGTAGTCCTGGGAGGGACCATCGAAGTTGCCCTTGGCCTGGTTGATGCTGTTGCCGGCGAGGGCATTGCGGACGTCTTCGAGGTTAATACCGTAGCTGGCGAGGGCGGTGGGGTTGGCCTGGATGCGGACGGCGGGTTTCTGGCCACCGGAGATGGAAACCAGGCCGACGCCGGCGATCTGAGAGATTTTGGGGGCGAGCCGGGTGTCGGCGAGATCTTCGACCTGCGAGAGCGGGATCACGCTAGAGCTGAGGGCAAGGGTGAGGACGGGGGCGTCAGCGGGGTTGGACTTGGAGTAGACGGGCGGTACGGGGAGATTGGCGGGGAGATAACTCTGGCCGGCGTTGATGGCAGCCTGAACTTCCTGTTCGGCGACATCGATGCTGAGCGAGAGCTGGAATTGCATGACGATGACGGACACACCTCCGGCGGAGGTGGAGGTCATCTGGCTGAGGCCCTGGATTTCACCGAACTGGCGCTCGAGAGGGGCGGTGACGCCGGAAGCGACGACGTCGGGCGAGGCGCCGGGATAGAAAGTGAGCACCTGGATGGTCGGGTAATCGACCTCAGGGAGGGCGGAGACGGGCAGCTGAAAAAAACTCACGGCGCCCGCGAGGAAGATCGCGACCATGAGCAGCGCCGTGGCTACCGGGCGGAGGATAAACGGGCGCGAGGGGTTCATGGGGCTGTGCTGTTTCCTGTGCCGGAAGTGTTGCCTTTGTTGCCTGCTGCCTGGCCGGGGCGTTGTTGACTGCGGCCGCGGACGAGGACGTGGGCATTGGGTTCTAGACGGTCAAATCCGCTGGTGGCGAGCTGGGTGTTAGCAGGGATGCCGGTGACGGCTGTGTCCTGTTCGTTGCTTGTGAGGACCGTAATGGGGTGGACAGAGACGGTGCTGTTGGGACTGACGGTGTAGACGAAGGCGGCTGTGCCGTTGTGCTGTACGGCGGCAGAGGGGACGAGGACAACGTTGTCGAGGGTCTTCACGAGAAGTCGAGCGTTGACGAACTGGTTGGGGAAGAGGTGAAAGTCGGGGTTGGCGAAGTTGGCGCGGAATTTCAGAGTGCCGGTGGCGGTGTCGATGACGTTATCGAGGGAGGTAAGTTTTCCGGTTTCGATTTTGCGGTCGTTAGAGCGGTCGAAGGCGTCGACGGGGAGGATGTGATGGCTCTGAAGCTGGTCCTGAATCTGGGGTAGAGCGTCTTCGGAGACATTGAAGACGACGGTAATGGGTTGGAGTTGCGTGACGACGGCGAGGGTGGTGCCGGCACCGGAGAAGACAGTATTGCCGGGGTCCACCAGCCGCAAACCTACGCGCCCGGTGATGGGGGAGGTGATGTGGCAATAGGCGAGCTGAACCTTGTCGTAATCGACGTTGCCCTGGTCGGACTGGACGGTGCCCTTGTCCTGTTCGACGATCTGCTGCTGGTCGTCGAGCTGTTGCTTGGCGATGGCGTTGCGGGCGAAGGCTGCCTGGTAGCGGGCAAGATCGATTTCTGCCTGGGCGAGGACGCCCTGGTCGCGGCGAAGAGTGCCCTGCGCCTGGTCGAGGGTGGCCTGGTAGGGGCGAGGATCGATTTCCACGAGGGACTGGCCTTTGCGAACGATCTGGCCTTCCTTGTAGTTGACCGACAGAACGCGGCCGGTGACCTGGGGATAGATGGTGACGGTGAAGACCGGCGTCACGGTGCCGAGGGCATCGTTGTAGATCGGGATGGAGCCGGTGCGGGACTGGCCGACGGTGATGGCCGCTGGGCCCATGGCGCCACGGCCGCCCCCGCCGCCGCTGCTGCCCGAGGCGCCACTAGCTCCGCTGGCGCCGTGCGCGCCGCCGGCGGTTTTGGTGTTGTCGGAGGTGGCGGTGAATCGGTGGATCAGGAAGAAGGTGAGGACGAGGAGAAGGAGGCCGGCGAGCCAATACCACTTCTGGCGTTTGCGGCGGCGCTGGGCGGCAAGGTCAACGCGGTGGTGAATGGGGTCGTAGTGTTCGGGGTCGACGGAGTTCTTGGCTTCGAACTCGGCGCCGAGATCGCCGCCATAGGAGGGTGAATTTGCTGCCGCGAAGGATTGTCCCAGCTCGTGCGGGGTGGCTGGGGTGGCTCCTCGTTTCTCGTCGATCATTTCCTGCCTTTAGGTTTTGCGGCACACACCAGGTGTGCGGCGAGCGTTTTAATCGCACAGCCAATGTCGGGCCAACAGTGGGGAGACGATGCTGGCGGGAGAAAAGTTTTGGGGCCCTTAACCGCCAGTTGGATGCCGTCGATGCGCCTGAGGGCATGCCGGGCGGGGTCGCGGAAGTGTTCCCTACAACATTTCACTTTACCGTAGCGGGACTGGAC
>CAZZWG010000286.1:0-3621 GCA_964657685.1 Verrucomicrobia bacterium Tous-C9LFEB
ATCTACCAACCGAAGACACCTGGGCCCAACGCGTAGCCACCCTCTGCGGCTACGTCTAAACCCCAACGCCACCTCTTCTGCTTAACATTCCTTAAGCGGCGCCGAACAGGAGATCTGCATAGGTCCCTGCGCTCACCGCCCCAAGAAATCACCACGCAGTGTGCGTACTATATACGGTCATTCAACTAAACTGGAATCAGGTCCAAAGAACGCCAGTCACCCGCACCCGGAAACCTCAAGTCCACCGCTAAAGACCCTCGTTTGAACACTTTACGCCAAAAGTACAGGGTCCCCACCCCAACTACATCTTGTAACGCCCCATCTCATCATCGCCAAGATTCTCCAGCCACCGCCGCATGTCGTCCGCACTCACCGACGTTCCATTCGCCGACGCCTGCCGCGCATGCTCATACACCTCACGACTCACAAAGATCGGGCAATCCGACCGCAACGCCAACGCAATCGCATCCGAAGGCCGCGCATCCACCGCCACCACCTCACCCGCCTGCTCCAGCCAGATCGTCGCGTAAAACGTGTCCCCGCGCAACGCGCCCACCACCACCCGCGTCACCCGCGCATTCAAGCCCGCAATCATGTTCCGCAGTAAGTCATGCGTCATCGGCCGGGGCGTCGTCGACTTCTCAATCTCCAACGCAATCGCATTCGCCTCAAACAGACCCACCCAGATCGGCAGCACCACCTCGCCGCTCAGGTCATTCAGCACCACAATCGGCGACCGGTTCGAAGGATCCAGCACCAACCCCCGGATCCGCACCTCCACCTCGGGCGCCGTCGTCTCGTCCGTCTCAACATCGGATTTAAAACCCGGAAGATGCATAGTCATCTCTAGTCTAGCGAACCTACGCCCCAGCCCGGTAACTCGGCAAGGGCAAAGCGGTATACCCAACCGGATGCATTACGCTCCCATCACAGGAAACCGCGCACTCAGTGCCTGGTGCGCCAACAACGCCGCCGAAGGCGCCACCGCTCCCCCAACCGCCTCACCCACCAGCGAATTCGGAAACACCTGCGTCACCCGCACCTCCGCATAACTCCCAACCGCCGGCACAGCAGCCGCGGTAAAGTTCACCGTCTTATTCTGCGTAGACCGCCCAATCGCCTGTCCGCGCACGGCATTGAACCCCTCCACCATCACCGGCATCACCTCACCCAAATGCCGCTGATACGTCGTCCGCTGGATCTCCCGCTGCCGCGCATTCAGGATCGCCAAACGCTCCACCTTCACCGCCTCCGGAATCGAATCCTCCATGTGGATCGCCGGCGTATTCGGCCGAGGCGAATACTTGAACCCAAAAATCGCGTCATACCGCACCGCATCCAGCAGCGTAATCGTCTCCTCAAAGTCCCGGTCCGTCTCCCCCGGAAACCCCACAATAATGTCGCTCGTGATCGCAATATCCCGTCCCGCCGCCTGCATCCACGCAATCCGCTCCAGGTACCACTCGCGCGTATACTCCCGCGCCATCGCCTTCAACGTCGCCGACGACCCCGACTGCACCGGCAAATGCACATGGTTGCAAAGCTGCGGATACGCCTCAATCGCCTCCACAATGTCCTTCGTAAACTGCCGCGGATGCGACGTCGTAAACCGCACCCGCTCAATCCCCGTCACCTCACCCACAGCCACCAGCAGCTCCGCAAAACTCCGCTTCCCGCTCGGATCCACGTAGCTGTTCACGTTCTGCCCCAGCAACTGAATCTCCGAGTACCCCAACGCCGCAATCCGCCCCGCCTCCGCCAGCACCGAAGCCGACGTCCGCGACCGCTCCTTGCCCCGCGTATACGGCACCACGCAGTACGCACAAAACTTGTCGCACCCTTCAATAATCGTGATGTACCCACGATGCGGATTCGACCGCGACGTAAACTCCGTATCGAACGTCTCATCCGTCTGCCGGTCATCCAGCCCCGTAATCCGCTGCTCGCCCGCCTCTAGGCGCTCCAGCATCTGGGGCAAATTCCGGTACGACGCCGACCCCGCAACCATCGTCACATACGGCGCTCGCTCAAAAATCTTCTCGCCCTCCTGCTGCGCCACGCACCCCAGCACGGCGAACTTCTTCCCCTCGCCCTGCATGCGCTTGTACTCATTCAGCCGGTGAAACACCTTCTGCTCCGCCTTGTCGCGGATCGAGCACGTGTTGTACAGAATCAGCCCCGCCTCCGCCTCATCCGAAACCTCCGTGTACCCCTCACGCACCAGCGTCCCCACAACCTTTTCCGAGTCGTGAGCATTCATCTGGCAGCCAAATGTCTCTAAATAAAACGTCTTACCCATAGTCAAAAGACCCAAACACCAGTATATCGTTCGCTCCCAAATCCCAGGCAACGCACCCCGTCGCGAACCCTTGCGCCCTTTGCGGCCGTGGCGTTCGTCTTTCGGTTTACAGTAGCTCCTATGGTCGACACCGAACTGATCGCCAACCAACTCCGCTCCCGTGGCTACACCGTCACCCATATCCACGGCGTCCCTGAAAACGCCGGCGAATACGAGTTCACCGTAGACGGCAAGATCCTTACCCTTGAGGAAACCCGCGATCTTCTCACCGCGGACGAAGCAGCGGGTCCCTCCCGGAACGACCGCTAGGCGCCAGCTTGCCCTTCCCGCTCCCATCCCCGATCCTCCCCATGCTCGCCAAGCGCGTCGACGCCATTCCCCCTAAAGGCGACTGGCTCTTCGAACCCAAGTGGGACGGCTTCCGCGCCCTCATCTTCCGCGATGGCGACGACCTCCTCCTCCAATCTCGCGACAGCAAACCTCTGGACCGCTACTTCCCCGAACTCCGCGCCCCCCTCCTCGCCCAACTCCCCCCACGCTGCGTCCTCGACGGCGAAATCGTCATAGCAGGCCCCAACGGCCTCGACTTCGACGCCCTCACCCAGCGCATTCACCCCGCCGCCAGCCGCGTCAACCTCCTCGCCGCCCAAACCCCCGCGTCCGTCGTCTTCTTCGACCTCCTCGCCCTCAACGAAGAAGACCTCCGCGCCCATCCCTTCGCCGACCGCCGCGCCCGCCTCGAACAAATCCTCTCGGGCGCCAAACCCCCAATCCACATCACGCCAGCAACCTCAGACCGCACGCAAGCCGAAGACTGGTTCAGCCGCTTCGAAGGCGCAGGCCTCGACGGCGTCATCGCCAAGAACCCCGCAAGCAACTACGAATCAGACAAGCGCACCATGCTCAAGATCAAGCACGAGCGCGATTGCGACTGTGTAGTAGCCGGCTTTCGCTGGCACAAGCGCGGAGAAAACACCCTCATCGGCTCCCTCCTTCTAGGCCTCTTCAACGACGACGGCAAGCTCCAGCACGTCGGCACCTGCGCCAGCTTCACCGAAGTCAAACGCAAAGAACTCGTAGACTTCCTCGCTCCCTACCGCGAAAACGCCACCGCCCATCATCCCTGGGCTTCCTGGGGCGCACAGAACGAAGCCGGCTCCCGCATGCCCGGCGCCCAAAGCCGGTGGTCCAGTGGCAAGGACCTAAGCTGGGAACTCCTCCGCCCCGAACTCGTCGTCGAAGTCGCCTATGAACACATGCAGGGCGACCGCTTCCGCCACCTCGCCCACTTCCGCCGCTGGCGCCCCGACAAGCCCACCACC
>CAZZWG010000287.1:0-3608 GCA_964657685.1 Verrucomicrobia bacterium Tous-C9LFEB
TCCTTCTACGAAACCGCGCCCCGAATCACCTTCAGCGCCTCATCAACAGTCCAGTCATTCGTAGGATAGAACGCCAATACCCTTCCATCCGCCCCAACAATCACAGTAGACAGCGAATGTTGCAACGGCCCTGCACCGGACGCAGCTCCAGGCGTAGGTGTCACTCCCACGTCAAACCACTGCTCCATCTTCGGCAACTCCACCTCACTCGGCGCCGCAAAATCCCAATGCCCAAACGTCTCCTGCGAAAACCGCCCCGTGTACGCCCCGCCATAACTCCGCAACACCTTCGGCGTGTCATTCACCGGGTCGAAACTCACCGTCAGCAGATGCGTCTTCGCATACAGCCCCGGATCCGCCGCCAACCGCTTATCAACCTCTGCAAAGTTCCGGCTCATCCGAAGGCAATACTCCGGCAGCGGACACCGCGTATACACAAACGTCAGCAACAAAACCTTGCCCTTGAACTGCCCCACACTGATCCGCTTAGCCGACTGGTTCAACAGCGAGAAATCCGGCACCGCATCCCCCACCGCCGGCACATGGTACTGCACCACCGGCGCAGCATCCGCCCGCGCCTGCGCAATCACATCCACATTCGCCAACCGCAGATTCTCAGGCCCATCCGCACCCTTGTCATCCAGCAAGTCCGCCGTAATCCGGTCCCCCCGCCCCACCTCGCCCAGCACCGCCGGATCCTCCACCTTGTACTCCATGGTCATCGCCGACATAAACCCCGGAATATTCTCATTCGCCAGCGAAACCGTCCCAGCCCGCTTATCCACCCCCCTCACCTCACCCCGCACAAAATGCCGCTCCGGCCCCGGCGCAAGTTCGCTCCGCTGGGCAGACCGGCATCCGCCAAGACCAGCCAGGCAACTCAGAACCACGCACCCGCTCAGACCGCTCAACCACGTCCGATCCGACATTCCACGCCCAAAATCAACCTTCACCTCTTCATCATAGGTGCCCCGCAGACCAAAGGACATCTCTTCGACTACTGTGAACCGTCGCGTATCGTATGAATCGGCTGAGCTACAAGACGGACCCCAAGAGCGGCACATACCCGGCTAACAGTTTCAAAGCGTGGAGCGCTGTTCGGACGCAGAGCTTTGTACAAGGCCTCCCGCGTAAGTCCCGCAATTTTCGCTATCTCCGTCATGCCACGAGCGCGGGCAATGTCTCCTAGAGCCGAAGCCAGCAATGCCGCATCGTTCGCCTCCAATACATCAGTCAAATAGGCAGCGACGGAGTCTTGATTCTCGAGATAACGGGCCGCATCGAACTCAGGTAAGTCGACAACCTTAATACGCTCTCTCATAACCTCTCCTCAATCCAGCAAAGCAGCCAGTTCCTTTGCTCGCTGGATGTCCTTAACTTGGGTGCGCTTCGATCCACCGATTAGCAGGATGATCAGCCGCTTTCCACGCTGAGTGAAATACAAGCGCCATCCCGCACCTAGATGAACACGCAACTCAAATACGCCATCGCCCACTGGCTCAACATCACCCATCAAGCCAAGTTCTAACCGCTTGATCCTGGCCACGATCACGCCGCGTAACTTCCCGTCCTTGAGCGCGTCAATCCAGGCGGAAAACTCAGGAAGTACCCGGACTGTAAACACAATCCCACTGTAATCGAACGATTACAAGTCGTCAAAGGGCAATCCAGATTCACGCCCTTATTGCTCTTCCAAATCGCTCCCATCTGCTTCAGCAAATGCTACCCTTCCCACGAGCGCACCCCATGCCCACATCCACAGGGTCGACCCTTCCCGGCGGCCACTGGTCCAACGCCGGCCCACCCACCCCCATCCTCGCCACCAGCTTCCTCCTCGCCGGCCTCGGCACCGTAGTCCTCGGCCCTCTCCTCCCCCAACTCCTTCACGATTGGCACCTCACCGACCAACGCGGCGGCCTCCTTCTCCTCGCCAAATTCGTCGGCGCCTTCTGCGGAGGCGCCGCCGTTCCCCGCCGCCTCCGCCTCGGCATCCTCGCCGGCCACATCCTCGCCGCCCTCGGCTTCGCCGCCTTCGCCCTCGCGCACAGCCTCACCCTCGCCCTCCCCGCCCTCTTCCTCACCGGTCTTGGCCTCGGCGAAATCATCGCCTCCACCAACATCCTCGCCGGCCGCCTCTTCCCCACCCACGCCGGCGCCGCCCTCAGCCTCCTCAACTTCTTCTGGAGCCTCGGCGCCGTCTCCACCGGCCTCCTCCTCGCCGCCCTCCTCCCCCACATAGGCTGGCAACGCCCCATCCTCGCCTTAGCCATCCTCTACGCCCTGACCGGCGCCCTAACCCTTCTCTCTACGCAGCGCCCCGAAAACCCTGTCATCTCGACCGGAGCGAAGCGCAATGGAGAGACCCGCGTCCGCGACAGTGCGAGGGCCGAAGGCACGAGCCAGCCAACAGCACCAACCAAACTTTCAACCCGCCTAACCCTCACCTACATCACCCTCCTCTTCCTCTACGGCGGCCTCGAAACCTGCCTCACCGCCTGGCTCACCACCTTCTCCCTCCGCTTCGCCGGCGGTCACCTCCTGGGCGGCCAATCCGGCTTCGTCGTCCTCTGGGCAGCGCTCACCCTCGGCCGCGTCCTCGCCTCGGCCCTCATGCGCCGCTTCCCAGAGCGCCAAGTCCAACGCCTGAGCCTCGCCCTCTGCCTCCTCCTCATCGCCTTTCTCGCCTCCACCCACACCGCCGCCACCCTCTCCCTCGCCTGCATCCTCCTCGGCCTGGCCCTCGCCCCCGTCTTTCCCTCCACCTTCGCACTCCTCCTCCGCCACAACCCCCAACCCCGCACCGCCGGCACCCTCCTCGCCGTTTCCGGCCTCGGCGCCGCCCTCTTCCCTTGGCTCATGGGCGTCGTCTCCACCCACACCGGCTCCCTCCGCCTCGCCATGGCCGTTCCCGCCCTGCTGGTCCCCCTCATGCTCCTCGCAACCACCCTCGATTCCCAAAACGGAACAGTTTTCCACTCCACACCTGAGTAAAAGCGAACATAAGGCAAACCTCACGCTACTCTAGAGAAGCGATGTCCCCAGCGCTCACCCAATCCGAGCTCTTCGCGCTGCTCGCCGCAGGCGAAACCGTCATCCTCCCCCAGAGCCACGCCGCGGGCACCCTCCGCGCCCGCTTCGGTCAAGACCCCACACAAACCACCGACCCCGGCCAAATTCTCGCCTGGCATGAGTGGACCGCCTCCCTCTACTCCACCCTCCTCCTCGACGGCCGCGAAGATCGCCTCCTCCTCAACCACCTCCAGGAGCACCACCTCTGGGCCGACCTCATCGCCAACCATCCCAGCAGCCGCACCCTCGGCCTCCAATCCCCCGACGACCTGGCCACCCTCGCCCAGTCCGCCCTCCGCCTGGCCGCCGCCTACAACATCGTCGACCGCCTCCGCCCCGCCGCCGACACCCCCGACACCCGCATCTTCGCCGACTGGCTCGCCACCTTCCGCGAGACCTGCCAACGCCAGCGCCTCCTCCCCTCCACCCTCCTCGACCAGGCCATCCGCCACCACCTCCGCAGCGGCGCCCTCCCCGCACCCAAAACCCTCCACCTCGTCAGCTTCGACAACCAAACCCCCTCCCAGCGCGACCTCCTC
>CAZZWG010000288.1:0-3597 GCA_964657685.1 Verrucomicrobia bacterium Tous-C9LFEB
ATAGAGAATCAGGAGCAAGTACCCGCCGTGTTGGCACCTGCAAAGAAGACAGAAATTATTACAAGCTTTCGCACGCATGATTCGGACACTGGAAGTCCGGAGGTGCAGATTGCGATTCTTTCGGAGCGTATCGGTGAATTGACCGAGCACTTCAAGACCCATAAGAAGGATCATGGATCCCGTCGCGGCCTGCTGATGCTGGTCTCCAAGCGCCGCCGTCTTCTCGACTATCTGAAGAAAACGGATTCGGATCGTTACCGGGATGTGATTGGCAAACTAGGCATCCGCAAGTAGGCGAGCTTCGGTCGCCAGCGTGGCGGCTGTTGGGAGTGCAACAATCACCAATTTCTTCACCGCGCTGCTGTCGTCCGCAAACCGAACAGGTTTGAGGGATGCCGGTACCTTCCTGCCAGAGTCGCTCGCTGCGATCGCAGGTACGCTGCGCCCTCACGCCAGAAGCCTCGCTTTATAGCGGGGCTTTTGTGACATGGGAGGCGGTCTCGATCGCGGCGTGTGAAGCAGTTCTGAACAGAAGAGCACAGTTGAGAATAAAAGGACGATCGATGGAAGACATCACAGTTCAGCTTGCAGGTGGCAAGCAGATTCGATTTGAGACGGGGCGGTTGGCTAAACAGGCCTCCGGCGCCGCGTTCGTGACCAGCGGGGACAACGCGGTTCTTTCAACAGCAGTGGCCTCGCCGGATCCGAAGGAGGGGATTGACTTCTTTCCTCTCACCGTGGAGTACCGCGAGTTTACGTACGCGGGTGGCCGAATCCCCGGCGGTTTTATCAAGCGTGAGGGGCGGCCCAGCGAAAAAGAAGTTCTGACCAGCCGTCAGATTGACCGTCCCATCCGTCCGCTGTTTCCCGAGACCTTCCGCAATGAGACCCAAGTTGTAGCCTTTGTGTACTCAGCCGACCGCGAGAACGATCCGGACGTGTTGGGGATCAACGGCGCGAGCTGCGCACTGGCGCTGAGCGACATTCCTTTCCACGGGCCTGTTGGCGCGGTGCGCGTCGGCATTGTGGATGGGGATTTTGTGGTAAATCCGACCTATGCGGAGCGCCTGACCAGCACGCTGAATATCATGGTGGTGGGTACGGACGAGGGCATCACGATGATCGAGTCCGGTGCAAAGGAGATTGCCGAAGATCGTGTAGTGGATGCAATCGAATTCGCGCATGGTGAGATTAAGAAGATTGTCGCCGCAATCAAGGACCTTGCATCCCGGGCTGGGAAGCAAAAACGGCAAGTGGCCGAAGTTGAAGTTGACCAGGCTTACCTGGATGGGCTGCATGCCAAGGTGGGTGAGCGCCTGAAGGATGCGCTGGACACCCAGAAGTACCCCAAGTTCGAAAGCTATGCGAAGGTTCGCGAACTTAAGGAAGAGCTCAAGAAGGATCTTCCGGAGGGCCAGCCTGACCAGAGCAAGAAGCTCTCGAAGTATTTCGAACGGATGCGGGAGAAGATCTTCCGTGAACAGGTTCTGCAGGAACGGATCCGGCCCGATCACCGCGCTTTCGATGAGATTCGCAAGATTTCGATTGAGACGGGCGTTCTTCCTCGCGTGCATGGCTCAGCTCTCTTTACCCGTGGCGAAACGCAGGCGCTGGTTTCCGCGACGCTGGGAACGGGCGATGATGTGCAGCGTATGGAATCCTATGAGGGGGAGCAGAAGCGGCGCTTCATGCTTCATTACAACTTCCCTCCTTTCTCGGTGGGTGAGGTTGGCCGGATGACCGGTGTGGGTCGTCGCGAGATTGGGCATGGTGCGCTGGCGTGGCGCGCGATCGAGGCAGTTTTGCCGAGTGAAGAAGAGTCGCCGTACACGCTGCGGGTCGTCTCTGACATTCTGGAGTCCAACGGTTCTTCCTCGATGGCGACAGTTTGCGGGGCGTCCCTCTCGCTGCTGCAGGCCGGCATCAAGCTGAAGGCACAGGTCGCCGGCGTAGCGATGGGTCTGGTAAAAGAAGGCGATAACTATGCCATTCTGTCCGATATCGCGGGCGCGGAAGACCATTACGGCGACATGGATTTCAAGGTGGCCGGTACGCGTAAGGGCATCACGGCGCTGCAGATGGACATCAAGATCATGGGCATCACGCCGCAGATTATGCGTGAGGCGCTAGAGCAGGCGCGGTACGGCCGACTGTTTCTGCTTGACACCATGGATGCCGTGATATCGGCGCCGAGTGAGCAGACGTCGAAGTATGCTCCGCGTATCCATACGCTGCAGATTCCGACGGACAAGATTCGCGACCTGATTGGGCCGGGCGGTAAGGTCATTCGCGGAATCATCGACGCGACCGGCGTGAAGATCGACGTGGAGGACACAGGTCGCGTCAATGTGGCGTCCTCGGATGCGGAAGGCCTGAGCAAGGCGATCCAGATGATCAGCGATCTGACGGCAGTGCCTGAGGTCGGCAAGACGTACCTTGGCAAAGTTGTGCGTCTGGCGGAGTTCGGCGCGTTCGTCGAGATCTTCCCGGGCACTGATGGTCTCCTGCACGTCTCCGAAATCGCGGAGCATCGTGTGAAAGAGGTTAAGGACGAACTGCGTGAAGGCGATCAGGTGCTGGTGAAGGTGCTTGCTATTGAGGGCAACCGGATCAAGCTGAGCCGCAAAGCAGTATTGCGGGAGCAGCGCGCCAAGCTTGGCTTACCGGAGATCCCGGAGAGCGCTGGCGACAGCGGCGGGGGCGGCGGACGTGGTCGCGGCGATCGGTTTGAGCGGAGCGAGCGCGGTGAGCGGAGCGACCGGTCGGAACGTTCTGAACGGCCCGCACGCGGTGAGCGCGGCGATCGTGGTGCACGGGTGGAGCGTCCCGTAAGGGCCGAGACACCGAAGGTAGAGGAGACGATCACCATCAATGGGGGTGGCGACGGCTTCGATGGGGACGACGATCTCGAGACCGAGGAGGACGGCGGTCAAGAAGGTGAGCTTGTGACGTCTACTGCTGCTGAGGGTGGACGTGCGCCCCAGGGTGGAAGCCGGCCTGAGGGAACTGGTCGCCGCCGTCGTCGTCGGAGCCGGCGTCCCAGCGCTGGTGGCACTGCTGCACCCCAAGGCGGCAACCGGTAGATAGACCGTTGGTCCTGCACAGCCGCGCCTCTGGGCGCGGCTGTGATGTTTACGCCACGATCGCGAGAGGACAGGTGGGGCTTCTGATGCGCTTTCGGACGATCTGGTATGAAGGCTGGCCGTTTGCCCTGCTTTGCATTCTGGGGGCGAGCCGCTGGCTGCTGGAGGGGGCTGTGCCGGCAGCAGCTTCCACCATGCTCAGCCAGGGGATTGGCTGTGCGCTGGCGGCGGGACTGGGGGCAGGGGGGATGGCGTTCCGCCGCATGCGGCAAGGCCCGGGCGTTCGGGAAGGTCGGCGGTGGTGGGGTGTTGCGGTGGGTGGATGTCTGGTGCTGGTGGGTCCGCTTCTTGCCCAGGCAATCGGAGGGAGGCGTCTTGGAGCTGACGCAGCAACGTTGGCCCTGGCTCTGGTCCCGGTGGTGGCCGCTGTTGCTGGATCAGCTGATGGGGGTGCTGAGACGGGTGATCTGCCGGGGCTGCTGTGGCCGGGACTGGCGGGTTCGGCGGGACTTCT
>CAZZWG010000289.1:0-2147 GCA_964657685.1 Verrucomicrobia bacterium Tous-C9LFEB
TTGTAGATGAGGGTGATGGTGTTGTTTTCGAGGAGGGGTGGGGGGCCTACTTCGGGGAAGGCGCTGTCGAAGTGGCCTGGGTGGTTTTGGAGGACGACTACGGGGTTGCCGGAGGTGTCTTCGATGGGGGTCCAGTGGATGGCGTCGGGGGAGGTGGCGAGGCGGATCTGGCGTTCTCCCCAGTACATGAGGTAGTGGCCGTTGATTTTGGCGGCAGGGAGGCGGCCATTTTGGAGGTGGGTGAGGATGCCTCCGGATTTGTACTCGAGGTGGGCGTATTTGGGGTCCTGGAAGACGGGGCCTTGCTTGGTCCAGTGGATGAGGTCGGTGGAGGTGGCGAGGCCGATGTCGTAGGTGAGGCGGTTGTATTGGGTGTAGGTGAGGATGTAGGTGCCGTCTTCGCGCTCGACGATGCGGGGGTCTTCTACACCGCCGGGCCATTCGCGGGCTTGTTGGGCATCGTGGGCGGGGAAGAAGACAGGTTGGGGGTTTTGGGTGAAGTGGAGGCCGTCATCGCTGACGGCGAGGCCGAGGCGGGAGGTGTGGCCGCCGATTTTCATGTCGCCGGTGTTGTCTTCGGCGCGGTAGAGGATGTAGACGCGGTTGTTGCGGACGACCGCGGCGGGGTTGAAGGTGTGGAGGAATTGCCAGGCAATGGGTGTGGGGTTGAAGTCGTCGTGGAAGAGGGTTTGGGGGTTGGGGGTGATGATGGGGGCGGCGTTGGGAGGACGGTGCCAGGCGTTGGCGGTGAAGGTGGGAAGGGTTTGGGGAGTCACAACGGCGGTGAGGAGCGTGAGGCGGAGAAGGGTGTTGAGGGTCATGGGGAGAGTTGTGGGGCTTCACTGGATTTATACGCCCAGTAGCGGATCCGGGCTGCAGGTCTGCTCTGGGGTGTACCTGCCCGGCTGTTTTCGCAGAGTATTCAATCGAGATACTTTAGGTCCGGACTTTTACACCTTTGCGGGAGGGGGTCTGCAACCCTCAGGCGGGCGAGGAGGCCGTGGAAGAGACCCCGCCCTTTGCTTTGCAAAGAACGGGGCACCCGCTTGGTGGTTGGCACCCGTCTTGGTGGACGGGTATCTGCGCCGGTGGAGGCACCTGCGTTAGTGTGGGCGAGTGATTGTGGGGCGGGGCTAGCGGGAGACGGCTTCGAGGGGGAGGAAGAGTTGGCAGACTGTGCCGTGGTGGGTGGGGTTCTGGGAACTGCGGATGCGTAGGGCTCCGTGGTGGCGGTCGATGATTTCTTTGCTGACCCAGAGGCCGAGGCCTGTGCCGCCGATGCCCTTGGTGGTGTAGAAGGCCTGAAAGATGTTGGCGAGGACGTGGGGGGGCATGCCGAGGCCGGTGTCGGCGACGGTGAGGATGACGCCGGGGCGGCCGGTGCGCTCGTCGGGGGCGTTGCGGCTGCGGATGTAGAGGCGTCCGCCGTTGGGGTGCATGGCGTCGATGGCGTTGCTGACGAGGTTGTTGAGGACCTGGCGGATTTCGCCGTCGAAGCACTCGACGGCATGGTGCATGCAACGGCCGGCTTCGACGTGGATGCGGGAGTTGACGAGGCGGCCCTGGTAGATGGAGAGAACGCTTTCGATGAGTTCTTCGCAGCTGACGAGGCGGGGTTTGGTGGATTGGCGGTAGAAGCGCAGGGTCTGGTGGCTGATGGCGGAGACGCGGCGGAGTTCGCGTTCGGCGAGGTCGAGGTATTCGTTCGTGGTCGGGGTGTCTTCGGAGTGGCGGGCGAGGAAGAGGAGATTGGTGACGGCTTCGAGGGGATTGTTGATTTCGTGGGCAATGGAGGCGGAGAGGCGGCCGACGGCGGCGAGTTTTTCGGTCTGAATGAGGGATTTTTCGGCGCGTTTGCGGTCGGTGATGTCCTGCGCCTGGATGATGACGCCGCGGACCTGGCCGTTGGGATCGATATCGGGGATGTGGGTGGCGGCGATGGAGCGATCTTCGCCGAATTCTTTGATGGTGTATTCGAAGTGCTGGCGCTTGCCGGTCAGGGCCTGGGCGAGGTGGGGCCGGATTGTGGCGTTGAGCTCGGGGGTGAGGACCTCGTCCATGGTGCGGCCGAGCATCTCCGCGGCAGAGCGACGGAAACGGGTTTCGAAGGCGCGGTTGACTCGCTGGTAGCGGAAGGAGGGATCGAT
>CAZZWG010000289.1:2247-3595 GCA_964657685.1 Verrucomicrobia bacterium Tous-C9LFEB
GATGCGGTATTCGATGTCGTACGGATGTTTGCCGGCGACGGCTCCGGCGAAATGTTCGCCGACGCGGGAGCGGTCTTCGGGGTGGACGAGGTCCAGCCAGTATTCGGGCGGACCGGCGGGACCGGGGGAGCCAAAGATGCGATGCATGCGGTCATCTGCGTGAACGATGCCGCTTTCGGGGTTGTAGAACCACATGCCGAGGCCGGCGCCTTCCAGGGCAAGTTCGAGGCGCTCGTCGCTTTCGCGTTTGGCGGCGGCGGTAAGGACGGCTTCGGTGACATCGCGAAAGGGCTCGAGAATGCCTTCGATCTGGCCGTCGGGGCCAGGAACGGCGCTGTAGGAGAAATCCCACCAGGCGTCCTCAAAGATGCCGTTTCTGTTGATAGGGACCAGGGCGGCTCGAAAGCTTACGGGCTGGCCGGTGGAGCGGACCTGGTGGAGGAGCGGGCCGGCGGTGTCCCAGGCTTCGGCCCAGCACACGTGGCCAGGCACGCCGAGGGCGTGGGGATGCTTGTCGGTGAAGATGGGGACGGCTGCGTCGTTGTAGATGACGATGAACTCGGGTCCCCAGAAGAGCTGGGTGGGCATGGGGCTGGCGAGGATCATGTTGATGGCGGTGAGGAGGGTGGGCGACCAGCTGTCGATGGGGCCGAGGGGGTTGCCGGACCAGTTGCAGGCGCGGATGCGCGCGGCCATTTCGCTGCTTCCGGCGATGGGGCTTCGGTGTTGGGCAGGATGAGTGCGGAGGTGCGGCTCAGAATGGACGGATTGTTGCACGCTGTGTGTGTCCCTCTACGCCGCAACGATCCTCGGAGCTTTCGTGGCCGGCCCGTTTGCCGGACAGTGCCAAGCGCTGTCTGGCGTCTTTGTCTACCTCGAGCTAGGAAGTGGCTTCCAGAGTTTACTTGCAATCCCCTTTCCCTGGCATGACCCGTACGGGGGATGGGGCGAGCGAAAGTGACCCTATGCAAAGGCCTGGAGCTTTTGGGAGGGAATGTGAAAAGGAGCTTCGCGCCGCGTAAGTTCGGGCGGATGTCTGGGGGTTTGATCTGGCGGCCGAGAGGCTTCAGGGCATGGTCATGGTGGGTTGGTGGAGGGCGTCGGCGTGGAGGGCATGTTCGCCGAAGGTGAAGGGCTTGCGGGGGATAACGGTGGGGGTAGGGGAGCCTTCCTGGAGGCGATAGGCGTGGTCTGCGGGGAGGTTGCGGAGGATTTGCTCGTGGGAGAAGGTGGCGGGCCAGCGGATGTGGAGTTCGTCGATCCGGGTGGCTTTGCCAATGCCGATGTGCTGTTCGAAGGGGTTGCCGCCGAAGCTGGAGACGCTGCCGACGGTGCGGAAGACGTGGCG
>CAZZWG010000290.1:0-3585 GCA_964657685.1 Verrucomicrobia bacterium Tous-C9LFEB
GCTGCCTTGGCCTTCAGGATCTCGAGGGCCTTGTTCAACTGATCGTCAGTTTGTACGCCGGTCTTGTGCGAGGTGGCCGTGGCAGCCCCGCCCTCGTCGTCCGCCGGAATCTCCTCAGGAGCCGACGCGACTGCAACGGTAGGCGTAATGCCTTCGTCCTCATAGGCCTTCCCCGAAGGGGTCTGGTACTTTGCGATCGAAAGAATAACCGCGCCGCCATCAGGCAGCTCGAACGTCTTTTGCTGCGCACCCTCGCCGAAGGTCTTTTCTCCAACAACGTCGCCGCGCTTGTTGTCCTCTATAGCCGCAGCCACAAGCTCCGCAGCACCTGCCGTGCCGCGATTCACAAGCACCACCAGCGGCGACGTGGGATCGATCACTTTCGAGCCATCCGCCGAGAACGTCTGCTTCGCGACCTTCTGTCCCTCAAGGGAGGCGATCGTGCCTGACTTTAAAAAGAAATTCGCCAGTCGAACACCCTCTGCAGATTGCCCGCTCGAAACATCCCGCAAATCAAGCACCACCTTCTTGTCGGTACCCTTCTGCGAGGACTTCAGCTTCGCCTCGATGGCATTTACATGTTCCTGGTCCAGCACGGCAGGTCTTAAGTCGAGGATGGTTCCATTCTCGTACACCGTATCGGTCACGGAAGGCGTCGGCACCATGGCCCTCGTCAACTTCAATTTGTCGGGTGCGGCCTTCCGCGGACGAACGACAGCAATCGTCAGCTCACTCCCCGGTGCGCCCTCAAGCAGCTTTTGAACAATCGCGAGGGACAGGTCCCGCGTATCCTGCGCTCCGATCGCCTGCAGAATGTCGCCGTCGCTCAGACCTGCTTTGTCCGCCGGGCTGTTTGGAATGACGGAGATCACGACCGCGTAGCCGTATCGTTTTGAGACATCGATCCCGATCTGAGCCTTGCCGCCCCGATCAGCCTTGTACATCTTGTAGTCCGCGGGCGACAAATAGCTCGAGTCCGCATCCAGCGACTCCAGCAAACCCCGCAGGGCGCCGCCAGTCACGGTCTGCATATTGGGATCTTCCACGTAATCCGTCTGGATGTGCTGCAGAACTTCGCTGTACACATTGATCTGCCGGTATGCCCCATCCTGCGGATCACCCCCGGCCGCGGCCACACCGCGCGCATTGAAGCCGATGAACGTGCAGAGAATCAGGACCACGGAGAGGGAAAGCAGCGTCAGCTTCAGGCTTTTCGGCATAAGGACAGAAAACTCCAGCGGACATCGTCCGGGTTCAGACGTTAGACGGAGTCCGGCACGGGTAGGATATCCTGAGGCGCAAGGAAAGCGAAACACTACTTTAGTGGCGGTGAGTGGAATCGAACCACTGACCTACGGGTTATGAGTCCGTCGCTCTAACCATCTGAGCTACACCGCCGGCAGGCCAGAAGCACAGGAAGACCGCGCGGATTGCGGTAAACCCCTCTTTAGGCGCAGACTTCATCATACGTTTCCAGGAGAACCGCGGTCAATGACGCATCGCAGGACCTCATTCCCGGTCGTTTCCGGAGCCGCTACCCCCTTCAGACTCCTATGCCTCCTAACCATGCTGCAGGCCGCCCCTGTCCATGCCCTCACACTTACAGAGGGCTGCCGTCCCGGCGACTCCCTGCTTCTCTGCCGACTGCAATCTGTTCTCACCCTGCTGTACACCGCCGCTGGCATCCTTGCGCTTCTCCTCGTCATCGCCGTGGTAGCCGCCTTCCTCGTCTACCGGCGCAATGCCCATAAGCACATCGTGAAGGACGTCACCTCGGATGCAGACTGAACAAGTTCGTCCCACCGCTGTTCGTATTCTCGGAGTCATTCCCGCTCGCCTCCATTCTCATCGGCTTCCGCGGAAAGTGCTTCGCGAAGTTGCCGGCAAGCCTCTGCTCGCCTGGGTCTATGAAGCCGCGCTCGCCTGTACACAACTCCACGAGATCGTCATCGCTGTGGACTCGGAGGAAGTCGCAGACCTTTGCCGCCGGAATGCCTGGCCCTACCGCATGACCTCACCCTCCCTGCCGAGCGGCACGGACCGCCTCCACGCTGTAGCGCAGGAGATGCCGGCCGACATCTACGTCAACATCCAGGGCGACGAACCCCTTTTCAAGCCCAGTCACATAACCGCTCTGCTGACGCCCTTCGGGAGCTCCATCGTCGACGTTTCAACCCTGAAAATCGTCTGCACCGCCGATGAAGTCAACAACCCGAACGCCGTCAAAGTCGTTACCGCACTGGACGGCCGAGCGCTCTACTTCTCCCGCGCCCCAATCCCGTTCGACCGCGATCAAACCAGCTCAACCCTCCCCTTCAAGCACCTCGGTCTCTACGCTTACCGCCGCGCCGCTCTGCAACGTTTTGCCGCGCTCCCCCCAGGTACCCTCGAGCAGATCGAGCGCCTGGAACAACTACGTCTCCTCGAACACGGCCTTTCGCTTTACGTCCAGGAGGTCACGGAACCCACCTCCGGCGTCGACACGGAAGATGACCTTCGCCGCGTGGAGGCCTTGCTCCGGCAGCGCCAATCGAAGGCACTGCCCTAAGCGCAAGCGAACCCCACCTCCACCCGTGTCCCGAAAAATCTCTGAGAACCGTGAAGCCTACGAAGCTTCCTCTCTCACGGACGATGGGTGGCTTCCAGGAAGCTCACCCGCAATCCCTTGCCCGCCGCTTCGGCCCGAACTCCTTCCAGCGAGGGCACGATCCATCGCGCGCCCGCGGCCAGGAGTTCCTCCGGCGCATGCGTCCCTTCAACCCCAAGCACAGTGCATCCAGCCGCGACACCCGCTCGTACACCGCTCGGCGCATCCTCCACCACCAGGCACGCCACCGGGTCTGCATCGATCAACTCCGCTCCACGCCGGTACGGCTCAGGATCCGGTTTGCCTCGCTCCACCATGTCGCCCGCGATGATCAGTTCCGGCACAGGCAGCCCTGCTGCCTTCAATCTCCCTTCGAGTAACCGCCGCGTCGCCGAACTCACAATGGCCCATCGCGCCGTTGGCAAGCTGCGTAACAGCTCCGCCGCGCCGGGCAAGACCTGCAGGTCGCCCACATCCTCAAGCTCCATATCCTCGATCCGCCGCAATCCCTCCACGACGTCGATTCCTGGAACAAGGGCCTTCATAATGTCCAACGCACGCACACCGTGCGGGACTTCGTAGCTGGTTGCATTCGGCACGCCGTACTCCACCGCCCACCGACGCCAGCACCGCTCCACACTTCCGATCGAACTCACCAGCACCCCGTCCATATCGAACAGAATGCCTTCCACGTCAATCTCCAAAGTCCCGACTCAACCTTCTTCGCCAGCCATCACAAACGCCCGCGCTGCCTCCAGTATCGCCTCTACGCTCGCTACGCTGCAGCTCTCGCAGTAAACCCGCAGCAACGGCTCCGTTCCGCTCGCCCGGAGCAGCAGCCAGGTCTCCGCTGCATTCGCCTTACCCCTACATATCGGCTCATCCAGGAAAAACTTGAGCCCGTCGAGCGATTCTGTCCGAAGAATTTTTCGCCCGGCAAACTCCGTCAGCCCCGCCCCGGCCCGCCGGATCGCTTCCTGTTTCAGCTCCTCCGTAAT
>CAZZWG010000291.1:0-2078 GCA_964657685.1 Verrucomicrobia bacterium Tous-C9LFEB
GTGAACTGGAGGATGTTTTGGGTGTGGCCGCCTACGACGAGGTAGGTGTAGATCTTCCCGGTGGAGGGGTCGTAGAAGTAGAGGTGGTCTTTGTCTGCGGAGAACTGGACGTTGTTGTTGGTGGTGGTGGCGGCGTGGGTGGTTTGTTTGGGTTCGAGGAGGGTGTGGAGGGTGAGGGTGGTTAGGCAGATTGCTATGAGGGTGAGCATGGTTTTGGTGTAGCGGTCGGTGGTCATGGGGGGCTCCTGGGTTTGGTGGTTGGACGTGGGGGTTGATGCAAAAGCAACAGCAGGTTCCCTGTGGGAATGACAACCAGAAAAGCAGAGGCAACTGCAACGGCAACGGCAAACAGCAGGTTCCCCGTTCGGGGAATGACAAATACAAAAGCAAGGAGTACCGGCAACAGCAGGAACAACAAACGCAGATTCCCTGCGGGAATGACAACAAGAGGGGCAAGAGGGCCAGGCTTCAGCGGTTCTGCCCCAAGGGTGGGGGAAGATCTTGGGGTTATGGGAACTTTTGGAACACCCTAGGCGAGTCGTTGGATTATGAGGCGCGCGTAAACTGGTGCGAGCCAAATGGAACGAGAACCCGCGATGTTGGAGCAAGCTGTTTCCCCTGCCAACCCTGCCGAAGCCAAGTCTGGCACCCGCGCATTCGAGGCTGTGAACGCGGCACAAGAAACGCCATTTGAGGCAGTTGCTTCGATGTGTGTTGTGCTGGTGATTGGTCTGTTTCTCTTTGGTTTCGTGTTTCAGAATTTCGATATTCCCTCAGGTTCGATGAAGAACACGCTGCTGATTGGGGACCATGTCGTTGCGGACCGTATCAGCTTTTCTCCGCCTACTCCCTGGGCACCTTTCGTGCGGTATCGTCCTGTGCAACGGGGAGATGTCATTGTGTTCCTCAAGCCGAATCCAGTACCTCCGGATCCACCGGAGATCACCCTGGTGAAACGGGCGATCGCCGTTGCAGGGGACAGAGTGCATTTGGAACATGGTGTGGTCTATGTAAACGGGGTTCAGCAGGAAGAGCCATACGCCGTGGGGCCGAGAGACGACGGAAATCCGCTACACGCTTACGATCCTTACCGGGACGATTTTCCGAGGGTTGCGCCACCCGCTGATAGCCAGGTACGAGAGACGTGGAAGCTGGACATCCCGAACCATGTGGAGAATGGCGACCTTGTCGTTCCTCCTGGAAAAGTGTTTGCGATGGGGGATAACAGGACGGAGAGTGCCGATAGCCGCTTCTGGGGATTTGTTCCTGTAGAGAACATTGAAGGTCGTCCCATGTTTGTTTACTGGTCTTTTGACACGCCTGCGGAGCAGGAGGACAAGACGAGCATGGGGGAGCGGGTGAGCTTCTTTGTGCATGAGTTCACGCACATCCTGACGGGCACGCGCTGGAGCCGAACAGGCCATGTTGTCCGCTAGGTCTTTTTAGTCCCTTGGCGCAGTATGGACTGCCCGATGTTGCCGAACACATGATGAAGGACGACGCTGCGCGGGCTGGGTGAGGGCTTCATGTCTTGACTTGAAACCTGCGGGTTAACCTTCGTTAGAGCTGCCTGATTTTCCCCGTTTTCCGGCTGGCCGTCCTGTTTCTACGCAGCGGTCGGAGACTTCTACGGGGTTGGCCATCTTGCCTCCGGCGGCTCGCGTGAACGTCCGCCACAGACGGTTGACGTCTACCGGCTTTCCAGGGCGAACTTCGCGTTCGACCGCAACGTGCATCGCCGAGAGGAGTTCGTCGCGCAGTTCATTGAAGAGCTTGCTTATGTAGATCGAAGGCACTGGCTTCAAGGCTAACAGCCTCTTCATGCGTTGCATCGTCAGGGAACTAGTTCTACTCGGCTCGTGGGGGAATTACGGCCAGGGAGCGGGGTTGCCCGCGGGGGTAGACTTGGGGGATATGGGAACGTTTGGACCGAGCAGTATGGGGGCGGGTGCGCCTCGGATGCGGGCGGCTGATTCGCCGGTGCGGGGTGGAGCGAAGGCGGCTGCGGCGGCGGCTCATGGTGGGGATGGGAAGAAGAAGGCGCCGAAGTTTAGTGCGGTCTGGCCGGAGATCAAGGC
>CAZZWG010000291.1:2178-3529 GCA_964657685.1 Verrucomicrobia bacterium Tous-C9LFEB
CTGCGGGTGCGGGTGCAGGCGCATGTGGGGCGGTTGAGTGTGGCGTATTTTGACGCGAACCGGACGGGGGCGCTGACGGCTCGGATTATGAGCGATGTGGAGGGGGTGCGGAACATTATTGGGACGGGCGTTACGGATTTTGTGGGTGGGGTGCTGACGGCGGTGTTTGCGTTTGCTTACCTGATCCACTATTCGGCGCGGATGACGTTGGTGACGTTCTTTATCATGCTGGCGTTTGCGCTGGTGTTGCAGCGGGCGTTTAAGGTGATTCGGCCAATTTTCCGGGAGCGGTCGAAGATCAATGCGGAGGTGACGGGGCGGTTGACGGAGAGTTTGGGTGGGGTGCGGGTGGTGAAGGGGTACCACGCGGAGGAGAGTGAGAGCCGGGTGTTTGCGGGTGGGGTGGACCGGCTGTTGCAGAACGTGATTAGTTCGCTGACGGCGCAGTCTTTGATGGCGCTGTCGTCGACTGTGATTTTGGGGGTTGTGGGTGGGGTGGTGATGTGGATGGGCGCGCATCTGCATGCGCAGGGGAAGCTGACGACGGGCGGGTATTTCAGCTACGTGATGTTGCTGGCGTTCATGACCGCGCCGATTGTGGGGTTGGTGTCGATTGGGACGCAGTTGACGGAGGCGATGGCGGGGCTGGACCGAACGCGGGAGGTGATGAGCGAGGTGGAGGAGGATGCCGAGCCGGCGCGGACGGTGGCGATTGGGCCGATCGACGGGGATGTACGCTTTGACGATGTGCGGTTTGCGTATGACTCGGACAAGGAGGTGCTGCATGGGGTGAGTTTTGCGGCGCTGCCGGGGACGGTGACGGCGCTGGTGGGGTCGAGCGGGTCAGGGAAGTCTACGATGATCAGTTTGATTTGCGCGTTCCATACTGCTACGAGCGGGAAGGTGCTGGTGGATGGGGTGGATCTGGGGACGGTGCGTCTAGCGGGGTACCGGGCGCAGTTGGGCGTGGTGCTGCAGGAGACGTTTTTGTTCGACGGGACGATTCGGGAGAACGTGGTGTTTTCTCGGCCGGAGGCTACGGAGGAGCAGTTCCTGGAGGCCTGCCGGATTGCCCGGGTGGATGAGTTTGCGGAGCGGTTTACTGACGAGTACGAGACGATTGTGGGGGAGCGGGGGGTGAAGTTGAGTGGTGGGCAGCGGCAGCGGTTGTCGATTGCTCGGGCAATTTTGGCGGATCCGCGGATTTTGATCCTGGATGAGGCTACGAGTTCGCTGGACTCAGAGAGTGAGGCGATGATTCAGGGTGGGTTGAATCATTTGATGAAGGGGCGGACGACGTTTGTGATTGCGCACCGGTTGTCGACGATCCGGCGGGCGGATCAGATCCTGG
>CAZZWG010000292.1:0-3525 GCA_964657685.1 Verrucomicrobia bacterium Tous-C9LFEB
GCCGAATCCGGCACGCTCGGAATCGTTCCATCGCGCCCAACAAAATCCGACGTCGTCACCTGCAGGTTATGCGCCTTTGCCGTGGCCGCCATGCCGTTCTTCCCCGCCTCGCTCGCCAGTTGCGAAGCATACGCATTCTGCGCCGCCACAAACTTCTGCGCAGACAACTTTCCGCTAATCTGGTCCTTCACCTCAGCCAGGTTCTTCGTCGACGCCGCCTGCTTCTGTTCCGTCTGGATCACGTGGTACCCAAACTGCGACCGCACCACGTCCGAAGTCTGCCCCGGGTTCAACGCCATCGCCGCCCGCGCATACGCCGGATCCAGATTGCTCGTCGGAATCAGCGGCAACTCACCCCCCTGGTCCTTGCTCCCCGGGTCATCCGAGTTCTTCTTCGCCACCTCCGCAAAGTTCGCCCCACCCTGGATCTGCTTCAACACATCCTGCGCCTTGGCTTTCGCCGCCCCATCCGTCTTCGCATCCGCGCCCTTAGGCACCGTGATCAAAATATGCCGCGTCTTCACCTCTTCCGGCACCTTGTACTCGTCCCCATGCTGGCTGTAGTACGCCTGGATCTCCCCATCGCTCACCTTCGGCGCCCCACCCGGCAGGTTCGCCGTATCGATCTGAAAGAACGCAATCTTCCGCTGCTCCGGCACCGCTGTCGCATACTTGGCGCCATTCGACTTGAAGTACGACTCCAACTCCGCGTCTGTCGGGTTAATCCCCTTCTTCACGTCGTTCACAGACAACACCGCATAGTCGAACTTCGCCTTCTCCCCCTGCTTCAGATAGGCCGTACGCGCATCCTGCTCCGAAATCGTCACCCCGCCTGTCACCAGGGCTTCCAGCCGCTGCAATTCAATATCCGACTTCACCTCCGTCTCGAACTTCAGCACCGACATCCCCCCTGCCGGCCCACCATAGTGCTGCGAGATAAAGTTCGTATACGCCTCTTCCCCAATGAACTGCCCCCCGGGAAACAGGTACTGCGCCAAAGGCCCGTTCTTGAACTCCCGCACCAGGTCGTCGTTGCTCACCTGCAAGCCCAATCGATCCGCCTCGCGCTGCAACACCACCCGCTCCACCTGCTGCTGCCCCGCCTGCGACATCACCAGCGGCAGATACATCTCCGGCAGTTGATTCTGCTGCAGCATCCGCCGCGCCGTAGTCTCCACATCCGCCGTGGCCACCGTTGCGCTGTCGACCCCCAAACGCCCAAACCACCCCGGCGTCCGCACCGTCGCAAAGGTCGTCGGGTTCGACGCCGATCCATTGTCAAAAATGCCCGGAACCAACGTCACCACCATCGCAAGAATGGCGAACCCAATCACAACGGCAAAGATCGCCTTCGTGGCGCGATTATCCTGCTGCAAAATACGAATCATCGTGAGAATTCAACTCTCTTCCAAAGAACGCGAGCGACCCATCATCAAAGCCCAACCCGCGACGCCAAAGCACCCAGGCAGGTTGCCCGCCCAGCGCACACAGCTTCTCCAAGTATAAGCGACGTAAAACAAGGCACCCTCAGAAACAGCATCACTCTTCACGACGGACCCCGCCCAGTCACCTCGCTGCCTCCGTGCCTAGTAAGGATACGGCGCTGGCACAGGGTAGTACCCCGGGTAGTACCGCCGCTGCACCACCGGCCTCGCTCCCTGCCCAGGTCCCGCCGCATACGCCAGCCGCTGCATCTCCTGTTCCGACACCGTCGCCACAGCCGCCGGCTGCGCCAGGTGGAACGTCAGCACAGCCTCCGGCGGCACAATGATCCGTCCACCCGGCGACGCCGCCGACCCGGCAACACCCACACCCGCACCAACACCTGCCCCCACCGCAGCTCCGGCCCCGCCCCCAGCCACGCCACCCACAATGGCGCCCAGAACACCCAGCCCCAGCGCACTATTCACCGTTCCAACGGTCTTGTCCCGTCCCTGTCGCTGCCAGATATCCGAAACCACCGGATACATCCTTCCTCCCAGCGATAAGCTGTTGATTTGCAACGAAAGCTCGCCCTCCCCCTTCAGCACCCCGGCCTTCTTCGAGTCCACCACCACGCCCTGCACCGTCGCTCCGCGCGGAATCGCAATTGCCCCGTCAGCCGCCACATCGCTCAAAACCGTGCCGTCGAACGTGGCTCCCGGCTGAATATGGTTGGAGTCGAGCCCCCGGTTGATCCGCACCCGCAGCAACGCCCCCGCGGGCACCGTCACCGGCAACCCGGCCTGCTGGCCCCCCTGCGGCGCATAACCACCCTGCGGAGCGTAGCCCGGCTGCTGCCCATATCCGTTCGGCGGACCACCCTGCGGATACCCCGGTTGACCGCCATACCCTCGCTGCGGGTCATACGGCTGACCCGGCTGCCCATACCCAGGCCCCGCTTGCCCATAGGCACCCGGCTGCCCGCCATTCGGCTGACCGTACCCCGACTGTCCATACCCAGGTTGTCCATAAGGTCCCTGCCCATACCCCGGCTGACCCGCACTACCCTGCGTCGGGTATCCCTGCGACGGCCCCGGCTGCCTATACTCAGGCTGTCCCGCACCACCCTGCGTCGGGTACCCCTGTGACTGCCCCGGCTGCCCGTACGCAGGCTGCCCCCCATTGCCTTGCCCATACGAACCCTGACCATACGCGCCCCCACCGTTCCCCGGCTGCCCCGCATACCCCGGCTGATTCGGATCTCCTGCCTGCCCCTGCGGCGCATAGCCGCCCTGCGCCGGCCCAGGCGCCTGCCCCTGTCCCGCGTTCGCCGCATACGGCGCCGCCGGTTGTGCAGGCTGAGCCGGGGCATACGTCCCATCGGACTGCAGCACCGGCTGCTGCCCATTCTGATCCGCACCGGCACCCACAACCGGCGCCGCCGAAGCCACCTCTTCCCCAGCCCCGTTGGAAGCCTCCGCGGGCGTTCCCAGCGCCAGCTCGTCCACCACCTTCTTCACCCCCGTCGCCCGCGCCGCCAGGTTTTCCGCCCGCGTCCGCAAGGCCTCCGTCTGCACCGTTCCACTCAACGTCACCACGCCATACACCGTCGACGACTGGATATCCTGCGTCGACAACTCCGGCGCCGCCGCCAACGCCTTCAATACATTGGCCTCCACCTGCGCATCCGGCATCGCGCTCAAGCCCTGCGCCCCGGCCCCCCGCGAAGGGGCAGCCACCAGCGCCAAACCGCCCACCATCACGGTCGCTGCATACCCCGCAACATTCTTTGCCATCTTCCGCTTCCGCATCGCCTGCTCCTTCATTCCCTCAGGGTTTCCCAAAACTTCCGACCACAACCCTGACATCACCAAAGACGCACTTTCACGAAGAAAGTTCCGGTCCCCCACCCGCGGCCGACACGCAAGACCTTTCCTGCACTGATCCTCCCCCACCCGCCAAAACCGCACAATCCCACCCTCGTCCGCTACCGCTCCCCGCCCCCGTCCCGGCCCCTGAACCTTGACGCTCCATGGCAGCCTTGCTACATTGGGAATGCGGGGTGGAGCAGCCCGGTAGCTCGTTGGGCTCATAACCCAAAGG
>CAZZWG010000293.1:0-3497 GCA_964657685.1 Verrucomicrobia bacterium Tous-C9LFEB
ATCAGCAGCATCACGCCCGTAAACGTCATCGATCCAAGCACAGGTGATGCCGTAAACGCCCGTGCAGACTCCAGATACGTCAACGCAATCGCAAGCCACATGACCAGCGACACACCCAACGCCCCTAGAAACTGCGGCGTCGAGGCGATCGTGCGAAATCCCTCGCGAAAATCCACAATGCGCGCCGCCACTGTCTCCGCCACCTTCACAGAAACCGGCCGCAATAACCTCGCCGCCAGCCCCGCCAGCCGGTCTCCCGCAAACCGGATCGTCGCTGCAAACGCCGCCAGAATCACCGTCGCCCCCAACGAAATCAACCCAGCCTTCGTGAACGCCTCATGGTGCGGCATGTCCCGCGGCGCAAACGCCAGGGTCACAGAGAACAGGATCGCCGCCGCCGCAAGATCAAACGCCCGCTCAATCGAATACACCGCCAGCTGCGTCGCCACTGGCGTCCCCAGTCGCCGCGCCACCAGGTAAGGCCGCGCCAGGTCCGCCACCCGTCCAAACAGCGCCACAGCCGTAAAGCCTATCAATTGCGAGGGCAACAACTCCGCCGTTGATGACTTCTTCACAGGCCCCAGCAGGATCGCCCAGCGCGTCGCGCGTAGAACAAAGCCAAGGTAAATCGCCACCAGCGCCAGCGCCACATGCACAGGCGAAACAAACCGGATCTGCTGCGCAAAGGCATGGGGATCAAAACTAATTCGATGCCGCAGGACCCATAACATCACCCCAAGCAAAACCACCGCGCCAACCGGCCAAAGCCGGCGAATCGCGGATGGTTCCTCCGCAGCCAACGCGGCCGCAGTACGGTGCGCAGGCCCAGCCAAATTCTCTTGCGATCGATCGTTCGAAAGTAGCGCCATGGAGGTCTGCCTGTAAGACTATCTCTTCTCCATCCAGCGCCGTCCACTCGTCCCAGACCTCACGCAAGATACCCCTTAAGCCACGGGTCCGTCGTATGCGTCAGCTCATGCGTCGTTCCATGAAAAACAACCCGGCCCTCGTTCAAGACCAGAAAGCGCGTGCGTTCATCGATGCGGCCATCCGGTATCGGTTCCATGTGCCCCGTCGTCTGGTTGAACCGGTGCGTGGCCAGCGTAAACGCATCCTGCAGACGGTGCGTAATCAGCAGCGCCGTTGCCCCGGAAACGTCCCTCTGTTTCACCACCAGCTCAATGATCGTGTTCGACGTGATCGGATCCAGGCCCCCCGTCGGACTGTCATACAAAATCAGCTCCGGCTGCGTGATGATCGCCCGCGCAATCGAAACCCGCCGCCGCATCCCGCCCGAAAGCTCCGACGGAAACTTGTCGATCGCCTGCTCCAGCTCCACAAACTTGAGCGCCTCCACAACCTTCTCGTGTGCCTCTGCTTCCGGAGCCCCTTCTTCGTGCAACCGGTACGCCACGTTGTCTTCCACGGTCATCGAATCAAACAGCGCGCTCTCCTGAAACACCATCCCGATCTGCGACCGCAGCGCAAACATCTCCCGTTCACTCAACGCGGAGAGATCCTTGCCAAACACGCACACAGTTCCTGTGTCCGGCTTCAGCAGTCCATTCGCCAGCTTCATCAGCACGCTTTTTCCGCCACCCGCCGGCCCCAGGATGATCAGCGTTTCCCCGCGCTCCACCTGAAAACTCACATCCACCAGGACAGGCGCGCGCTCGAAGGTGATCCCCACATCTTTGAACACAACCACAGGCGCTTCCGCGTTCTCGCTGCCCGCCTGCACCGCGCTCATCGGCCGAAAATACCAATCATCAGCTTCGTGACCAGCGTGTCCACAATGATCAGCAGCACGGACGACGTCACCACCGCCTGCGTCGTCGCCTTGCCCACGCCCCGCGTGCCGCCCGTCGTCGCCAACCCGTAGTAACACCCGATCGTCGCAATCAAAAACCCCGAAAAAATCGGCTTCGTCAGCCCTTCCACAACGTCACCGATCACCAGCGCGGAAATCGCATTGTGAAAGAAAGCCTCGCCGCTCTGTCGCAGCAGCGTCACCGCCACCAGCGCCCCCCCGGCAATGCCCATCGTGTCGGAAATCATCGTCAGAAAAAACAGCATGCTCACCGTCGCAATAATCCGCGGCGTCACCAGTTTGCGTATCGGGTCGGTCCCCAGCGCCCGCATCGCGTCAATCTGCTCGGACACCTTCATTGACCCCAGTTCGCTGGCCATCCCGGACGCATTGCGCCCTGACACCATCAACCCCGTCAACACCGGCCCCAGCTCCTTCACCATCGACAACGAAACCAGCCGCCCCGTCAGGTCTACCGCGCCAAACTGCTTCAGTGTCGTTGTCGATTGCAGTGTCAGCACCGCGCCCGTGAAAAAACCGGCCAGAATCACAATCGGCACAGAACCCACGCCGATCGAATCAAGCTGAATGAACGTATCGGCGTAGTAACGAGGCGCGGAGAACAGCGCCGCCAGCGCTTGCCCCGTGAGGATGGAATACCCTTGCACCGAAGCGACGATACGTTTGGCGAAGGCTCCTGGCGAGGCGAAGGGCATGCAGTCGGCTGGAAACTCAGGGTATCAGATGCCCGCCGGCACGCATCGGCGCAATGGCCTTCCGCAACCCGCAAGTGCGAGAATAGATCCGTGAGCCACGGGAGCGATTCGACCGAAACCATGCTCGGTGCGGTGTTGCACGGCAGGGAAGACCTGCGCCTGGAACGCGTGGCAAAGCCCATCGCCGCCCCCGGGGAACTCATCCTCCGCGTTGACGCCGCCCTCACCTGCGGCACAGACCTCAAAGTCTTTCGCCGCGGCTACCACGCCAAAATGCTCACAGCCAACCGTCTCTTCGGCCATGAACTCGCCGGCACCGTCGTGGACGTCGGTGAAGGCGTAACCACCTTCAGCCGTAACGACCGCGTCGTCCCCCTCAACTCCGCCCCCTGTGACGCCTGCTTCTTCTGCCTGCACGGCCAGCAAAACCTCTGCGAAGACCTTCTCTTCAACAACGGCGCCTACGCCGAATACATCCGCATCCCAGCCCGGATCGTCGCCAAAAATACCCTTCCCATCCCCGCGAACCTGCCGTCGGCCCACGCCGCCCTCACCGAACCCCTCGCCTGCGTCATTCGCGGCCTAGAAGAAAGCAACGCCACCGCGGGCCAGACCGCCATCGTCCTCGGCGCAGGTCCCATCGGCCTCCTCTTCATCCACGCCGCGTCCCTCGCCGGCCTCCACGTGATCGCCGTCGTCAAACGCCTCGATCAAGTCACGGCCGCCCGCACCCTCGGAGCCGCCCAGATCCTCCGCATCACCGACACCCAGGACCCGGTAGCCGCCGCCCGCGCCCTTACCCCCGAATCCCGCGGTGCCGACGTCGTCTTCGAAGCCGTAGCCACCCCCGAAGCCTGGCAGTGGGCCGTACAGATGGCCCGCAAAGGCGGCACCATCAACCTTTTCGGCGGTCCCCCCGCGGGCACCACCGCCGCCTTCGATACCAACCTCCTCCACTACTCCGACCTCAC
>CAZZWG010000294.1:0-3468 GCA_964657685.1 Verrucomicrobia bacterium Tous-C9LFEB
AAGGACCCACCACCCTCCCAACCCGCCACAAAAACCTCAAATTACACCGCAGCCATCACCGCAACCCATCCCGCCCCTAACTCCCGTCATCCCAAGCAAAGCGCAGCGCAGCCAAAGAACCCGCCACCACCACCGCGGGCCGATAGAGCCGGTCCAAAAGGAACCAATCCCAACAGGTCGTGATCCCACAACCATCCCTCTTCAACAACCGAAGCCGTACCCAAGTCTCAGCACCTACCGCACATGCCACCCGGCCGAAACACCCTCCGTCGAGCTCTCCCCCACGCCAGGCTCCTTCTCAAACACATCCATTCGCTCCACCAACCCATTCGCAATGGCATAAACATGCCAAATCTCCCCATCCATCAAGACCCTACCCTGCAGATCCCGCACGACCTGATGAACCCGAACGTCCACTCTCCCACCCTCGCGCTCAATCACCTCAACCGGCTCCACATGCGGATCGAACTCAGCCCACTGCCGCGTCCAATAGGCCCGCACCTGCTCTTTCCCAACCACCCGCCCACCCTCGGAAGCCGTGGGCCAATCCACCTGCTCCACCATCAGCTCCTGGCAACCATCGATATCCCGTTCATTGAATGCCGCATAAAGCGTCCTCATCAACACCTTCATTCCCTCCACACTTCCCTCCTCACTCCTCAGATATCCCGCCAATTCGCCCCCACACCCACCTCCGCCACAATCGGCACACGAAACACCGCAGCACCCTCCATCTGCTCTTTCACCAACACCGTCAACTCGTCCACTTCCTCCGGCACTACATCAAACAGCAGCTCATCATGCACCTGCAGCGTCATCACCGACTTCAACTTCCTACGCCGCATCTCCGCATCAATCCGGATCATCGCCACCTTGATCAGATCCGCCGCCGTCCCCTGCAAAGGCGTATTCACCGCCGTGCGCTCCGCAAACCCTCGCTGATTCGGGTTCCGTGACTGAATATCTGGAATCGGCCGCACCCGCCCAAACGCCGTCTTCACCGCCTGCGTCTTCCGCACCTCCGCCAGCGTGCGCTCGATAAACGTCGCAACCCCCTTGTACCGGTCAAAATACCGCTCGATATATTCCTTCGCCGTCTTCTGGTCAATGCCCAGGTTGGCCGCCAACCCAAACGGCGAAATCCCATACACAATCCCAAAATTCACCGCCTTCGCCCGTGCCCGTGTCTCCTTATCCATCGTCGCAGGATCCACCTGAAACACCTCAGCCGCCGTCAGCGTATGAATGTCCTTCCCTGTCTGGTAAGCATCCACCAGCAACGGATCCCCCGAGAAGTGCGCCATCAAACGCAGCTCAATCTGCGAATAATCCGCACTCATCAACAGGTTCCCAGGCGCCGCAATAAACGCCGCCCGAATCTCCCGTCCCACCGCAGTCCGTATCGGAATATTCTGCAAATTCGGATTCGTAGAACTCAACCGCCCCGTAGCCGTTCCCACCTGGTTAAACGTCGTATGCACCCGCCCCTGCGCATCCGCCAGCACCGGCAACTGGTCCAGATAGGTAGACTTCAGCTTCTGCAACTGCCGGTGCTCCAACACCATCATCGGCACCTCATGATGCTGCGCCAGGTCCTCCAAAATGTCCTGCGCCGTAGAAATCACCTTGCCCTTCCCATACTTCAAAGGCTTCGGCAGCTCCATCTTGTTAAACAGCACATCCCCCAACTGCTTCGGCGAATTCAAATTGAACCGATGCCCCGAACTGGCGTAAACCTTCTCCGCCAGATCATCAATCATCACCGCCAACCGCGACCCCATCTCCCCCAGCAACGGCAAATCCACCCGCACTCCAGCCTTCTCCATGCCCAACAACACAGGCACCAAAGGCAAATCAATCCCCCGATACACCTCCTCCAACGAAGAGCTTTCACTTAACCCAGCTCCTAAGCCCTTGTCTTCTCGACCGGAGCTGACATCCGTCTCCGAAGTGGAGAGCCCTGTATTTTGCCCCTCAACACTGCCCGCAGTGTCGCCTTTGCTCTTGCCCTTGCCTTTCTTTTTGTCATTCTCCGCACGGTGAACCCGCTGTTCCCCCGCCTCACCAGGCTCCACCCCAAACAACATCTCCGCCGTCAAAGCCCCACCCAACCCAGCCTCATCCTTCGGTATGTCATGCTCGGCCACCGAAGCCTCCGCCATCTGCTCCCGCAACGCCATCGCCAACCGCGCCACCGCCGCAGCCGCCTCCGGCAAACGATCCTTATCGTCAGGATTCTCCTTCGTCACCTGGTGCACCAACGCCCTGCTCGTCGTCCGCGCCGCAATATCCACCAACGTATGCGACCCATGCGTCGGATTCACCAGGTAACTCTGCAACATCACATCCGTAATCTCCCCCCGCAGCGTAATTCCATGAGGCTCCAGCGCCCGCAAAACAGCCTTCAGATCATGCACCTGCTTCGCCAGCCCCTCATCCTCCAAAGCCTCGCGAAGCCCCTCCGCCTCCACACCCACCTCAATGCCCAACCCAGCCTTCACCGCCAGCCCAATCCGCGCAGCCACATCCTCCTCACCTCCAAAACTGTCATCTCGACCGGAGTGCAGCGAAGTGGAGAGACCTGCGTCCTGCCCAGCCTCCGGGTTCCCAAACAACGACATCGTCATCGCCGGCGCAGGCTCAGCCTCCACAACCCCCTCCACCTCAGCATCCGCCCCCGCATCCCCAATCTCCGCCGCAACCTCCTCGCTCACCGCCTGCGAATTCGCCTTGAGCGCGACCGCCAGCGACCCAACCTCCCGCGCCTCAGCTAACATCCGCTCCAAATCCGCCGCACTCGCCCGAGCCACATACTCCGGCACAACCTCCTCCACATCCGGAACCAGCCCCTTCAACAGCGTCGTAAACTCCAGCTCCGTATACAGCTTCCGCAACGCCGCCGTATCCGGCGCAGGCGTGCGCATCAGCTCCAGATCCGCCTCAATCGGCACCGCCGTATGGATCGTCACCAACTCCTTCGACAACAAAATATTGTCCTTATTCCCCGCCAGACTCTCCCGGTACGTCTTCCGCTTAATCGCCTCCGGCGTCTCCGTAGCCGCCGCAATCGCAGCCTCTACCGTCCCAAACTGCTGGATCAACTCCACCGACCCCTTGTCCCCAATCCCAGGCGCCCCCGGAATGTTGTCAATCGCATCCCCCCGCAGCGCCATCACATCGATCACCTGCTCCGGTCCCACCCCCAGCACACCCTTCACCCCCGCCGGATCCAGCACCAGGTTGTCCTTCGTCGGGTTCAAAATCGACACATTCTCATTCACCAGCTGCATCATGTCCTTATCGCTCGACACCACGAACACCCGGTGCCCCAGCGCACTCAACTGGCAGCTCAACGTCCCAATCACGTCATCCGCCTCAAACCCCTCGTAATACACAATCGGAATCCGAAACGCCTCCAGCGCCCGCCGGATATACGGCTGCTGCTGAATCAAATCCGGCGGCGTCTCC
>CAZZWG010000295.1:0-3460 GCA_964657685.1 Verrucomicrobia bacterium Tous-C9LFEB
GCCATGGGGGTGCCTACGACGACGGCGCGGTGCATGGCGTCGAAGCCGATGGCCAGGCCTTCGCCCATGCTGCCGGTCCAGTGATTGACGAGGACAACGACGGGGGCTGTGTAGGCGAAGGAGCCTCGGGGAGCGACGAACTCTACCCAGTTGCGCTCTACGTCCGACTGGCCGTAGTTGGGAATACGGTGGCGCTGGTAGGGGAGGAGTTTTGTGACGAAGCGGCCCATGATGCCGAGGGCAACGGAACTTCCGCCGCCGCTGGGTACGTCGCGCAGGTCGAGAATCAGGCCGCGAGTGTTGCGAAGCGTGGTGAGAGCCGCATCGAAGACTTCGACGGTCTTTTGTTCGCCGAGAGAGTTGTTGAAGCGGATGAGGCCGAGGTTTCCGGGTAGGAGTTGTGTTGCCAGTTCGCCGGGGGCTCGATCCAAGCGACGCTCCACAGGCAGGTTTACCGTGTAAGAGGCTCCCAGGTGGTTCACGAGGCTTAGGGTTCTGACTTCGTCCGAACGTCCTGTGAGGACTGAAAGGAGAGCCCATTGACGCGCCTGCGGGTTGCTGTGATCGACGGCAGGCGTGAGGCGGTCGGCGATGGCCCGGTCCAAGGGGACGGGACCGACCTGCGTTACTTTGTCTCCGACGTGGACGCCTGCTCGTTCGGCGTCGCTTCCTTGCCGAACTGCCGTGACGATCGCGCCTGCGGACGTGAACTCGGCCCAGAGGTCTGCGAAGGTTGGAACTGGAAGCCAGCGGTCGTTTACCGGGGAGCGGACTTCTGCGTGGAAGTCATGCAATTCGCTGAGAGCGGATGCCAGGACTGCGTCGAAGGCCTGCTTCGAGTCGGCGTGTTCTACGGCGGAGCTGTAGTGGGCTTCCCACGTTAGCCACGGTTTGTCTGGTCTATCCGGTCTATCGAGATACGCGTAGTTGCTCTCGAAGTCCTGGATGAAGGTTTTGAAGTCTGACGTTTTCGCTGTTTCAGAGAAGTCTTGCGCGAAGGCTGGGGAGCACGGCAGGCTGAGGCTCGCGAGCGCCGAAGCTGCCATAACGAGAACGACGCGCTTTTTCAACACCTTCGGATTGGTTAGAGAGATCACGAGACCAGAGTAAGCGGCGCTATGCATCGTGGCGGACTGAGGTGTCCGAAGTTTTTCGTCGGAGCAGATACAAGGCATCCATCGCCGAAAGTTGGATAGATCGGCTTAGAATGCGGGGACATGAGACGGCTACGAGAAGTGCTGGCGATTGTGGGGACGGTGGTATCTTTTCTGCCGCTTGCGGCTCGTTCGCAGGCGGTCGAGTTTAATGCGGATCATACCGGGGGGATGATGCATCCGGTGGCGGGGCGGCCTTCGTTTGAAGTGGCCGTGGTGCGGGTGAGTCAGCCTGGGGCGGAGTTTCGTTTTGGTGGCATTGGGATGCGGTTCAACCGGCTGGAGATTACGGGCACGACGTTGAAGGACATGATTGAGTTTGCCTATGGCGTGCCGGACGAGAAGGAGTTTATGGGTGGGCCGGGGTGGGTGCGGACGCAGCGGTTCGATGTGACGGCGGTGTTGGGTGGGGCGGAATCTGCGATTCTCCGCAAGCAGTCGTGGACGCAGCAACATGAGGCGATGCGGGTGCGGTTGCAGGTTTTGCTGGAGCAGCGATTTGGGTTGCAGGTGAGCTTTGCGCGGCGGACCCTGCCGCTGCTGATATTGGAGCAGGCGAAGGGTGGACTGCGGTGCGCGCGGGTGGGGGTGGACAATGCGGCCTGGTGGGATCACCCCGAGCAGCAGGCGCCCCCGCCGCCCCCGCCGGAGCGGCACCTGGCCGGGCATGAGGAGACGATGCACTGGACGACAGAGGGATTTTCTTTTCCGCTGATCGTGTCGTGGATCAGCCAGCAGCCGGAGGTGGGCGGGCGTACGGTGGTGGACAGGACGGGGTTGGATGGAGGGTTTCGGTGCGAGATGACGTGGTCGCATGAGGACACGAATCCTGCGGAGTCGTCGTTCTTTACGGCGTTGCGGGAGCAGATGGGTTTGCGGCTGCGGCCGGCGCGGGGTCCGTTGGAGGTACTGGTGGTGGACCGGGTTGAGCAGCCTTCGGCGAATTAGGTGAGGGTGGGACCGGGGAGCCGCCTTGTTGCAAGAGATAGAGCAACGGCCGGTTCCGTGCGGGAATGACAAGCAGGAGGCCAACGCTGATTTCCTACGAAAAATCAAGGGCAGGACAGAAGCAGATGCCCTTCCCTACGGAAGGAAAAGCAAAAGGGGAAGAGCACGACGGGATGGCCGGAAGTTAGTTTTCGGTGGGGCGGTCGATGTGATCGATGACGGGGAGGGAGAGGGTGGCGCGGGTGGGTTTTAGCTTGATGCCGAGTTGGTCTCCGAGGGCTTCGAGCAGGGTGGGGCCGGATGTGGGTTGGGATGAGGGTGATTGGGGGGAGGGGGCTTCGAGGGTGAAGTCCCAGAGGCCGGTGAGGCCGGTGCGGTCGACCACGCGGTGGCCGATTTCGTCGGAGGCGCCGGCGGCCATGCCTACGAAGTTGGCGAGGAGGTCCATGGTGGTGGCGCGGGAACCGTTGAGCCAGAGGTTGTCCTTGCCGGGCCTGGCGGAGTAGCCGTAGCAGTCGTAGGGGAAGGTTTGTGGGGTGGGTTTGGCGTCGCAGGGTAGGCCCTGGCTGTGGGGGGTGAGGCGGGGACCTGGGGTGCCGGGTTTTGCGAGGACCATGGCGAGGACGGGGGCTTCGTGTTGCTCGAAGTGGAGTTTGAGGTGGAAGCGGTCGGCGAGGAGGGCTTGCATCATGAGGCGGTATTGGTCTTTGGTGGCGTGGGGAGGGGCGGTGGCTTCGATGAGGAAGCGGTCGGATTTTACCCAGGCAGGGAGTTTGGCGAGCACCGCGTTTTCTTCGCGGGGGTGAGCCAGGTTTTGTAGGCGAAGGTGATGTAGGTGAGGAGTTCGAAATCGGCGTGGAAGCGGCCCTGGGGGTCGCGGAACCAGTCGTCGGCGCTGAGGGCGAAGGAGGGTGGGGTGAAGTCGCCTTTGTCCTGGCGGACGGAGGCTACATCGAAGCTGAGGGGCGGGCCGGCGGCTTTTTGCCAGGCGGGTTCGGGCGTTTGGGCGGGGGAGGCGGTGAGGCAGAGGAGGAGTAGGAGGGCCGCGAGTAGTTTCATGGAGTTGTGGGACCCGCAGGCTTTAGACGGTGGCGGTGCAATGTGGGGAGTGTCTTTCGTGGGTCAATACCATCGGGGGCTAGATTCTCGCGAACCGCTGCTCAGTAGATTTCGTTTTCCGGGACCTGGAGCCCTGCCAGGTGAAAGGCGAGATCCTCTCCAAGCTCCCGGATTGCGCCCGTTGTGGGAGACCATCTGTCCACGACGTGATATTGGCCATTCCTCACCCCTTCTACGATCCATTGCGAGCCATCTGTGCCTTTCTGATCAGTTACGGGATTGGGGAAGCTCCAAAAATG
>CAZZWG010000296.1:0-3432 GCA_964657685.1 Verrucomicrobia bacterium Tous-C9LFEB
TTCAGGTAGTCATAGCGGCCGGAGGCGCCGCCGTGGCCGGCTTCCATGTTGGTGTGGAGGAGGAGTGGCTTGTCTTGGTTGGACTTGAGGGTGCGGAGTTTGGCGGTGTATTTGGCGGGTTCCCAGTACATGACTTGTGAGTCGTTGAGGGAGGTTTTTACGAGGATGGCTGGGTATTCGCCTGGTTGGAGATTGTCGTAAGGGGAGTAGCTCAGCATGTAGTGAAAGGCTTCGGGTTCGTTGGGATTGCCCCACTCTTCGTACTCGCCTACAGTGAGCGGGAGAGTGGCGTCCAGCATGGTGTTCATGACGTCGACGAAGGGGACGTGGCTGAGGACGGCGCGGAAGAGGTTGGGTTTGCCCTGGGCGAGGGCGAGGTTGGTGACGGCGCCCATGAGGAGGCCGCCGGCGCTGCCGCCTTCGATGGCTACGCGGTTGGGGTCGCCGAAGCCCTGTTGGGTGAGGTGTTCTACGGCTTCGATGAAGTCGGTGAAGGTGTTTTGCTTTTGCATCATCTTGCCGGCGTCATGCCAGGGGTCACCGAGTTCACCGCCGCCGCGGATGTGGGCGTAGGCGACTACGAGGCCTCGGTCCAGCAAGGCTAAGCGAGCGGCGGAGAAGCCTAGCGGGAGGGGGTAGCCGTAGCTGCCGTAGCCGTAGACGTAGAGGGGGTTGGTGGATTTTTGGAAGAGGTCTTTGCGGTAGACGAGGGAGATGGGGACTTCTGTGCCGTCTTTGGCGGTGAACCAGAGGCGTTGGGATTCGTAAAGGTCGGCCGAGAAGTTGCCGGGAACGGGTTGTTGTTTGAGGAGGGTGGATTGACCGGTGGCTACGTCGTAGCGGAAGACGGAGGCGGGGCGGGCGAGGGCCTGGTAGGCGTAGCGGTAGGTGGTGGTGGCGAAGTCTACGTTGATTTCGCCGCCGGCGGAGTAGGCGGGGTCGGGGAAGCGGATGTCCTGGGGGTTGTCGGGGAGGGCTGTCGGGTTTGTGGCGTCGAGGTGGAAGACGCGGAGGACGGGGAGGCCGCGCTCGCGGTAGGTGGCGACGAGGAAGGACTGAAAGAGATCGATGTCGCGGAGGGGGGCTTCCTTGTGTTCGGGGAGGAGTTCCTGCCAGTGGTCGCGATCGGGGGTGCTTACGGGGGTGCGGACTAGTTTGAACTGGTCGGCGGCGCGGTTGGTGCGGATGTAGAAGAAGCCGTCGCGGTGGTCGACGTCGTATTCTTCGTCGTCGATGCGCTCGGCGATGCGGGTGAAGGGGGCTTCCGGGGTGGCGGTGGGGAGGAACCAGGATTCGGTGGTGGTGTGGCTGCCGAGGCCGACGAGGAGGTATTGGCGGTCGCGGGTGCGGCCGATGCCGAGGTTGAAGCGTTCGTCGGGCTCGTGGAAGACCTCGATGGCGGGGTGGTTGATGCCGACGGTGAGGCGGAGGAGGCGGTCGGTGCGCTTGGTTTGTTCGTCTTCTGTGGCGTAGAAGAGGGTTTGGCTGTCGGCGGCCCAGGCGAGGGAGTTTACGCGTTCGGCGGTGTCGGGGAGGTGCTGGTTGGTTTCGAGATTCTTGATGTGGAGGGTGTATTGGCGGAAGCCGGTGTTGTCGGTGGTGTAGGCGAGGAGTCGGCCGTCGGGGGAGATGGCGGAGGCGCCTACGGACATGAAGGGCTGGCCTTCCGCGAGGACGTTGACGTCGAGGATGGGGGTTTCGGCGGACTCGTTGGGGGTGCCATCGGGGTGGAGGGGGCGGCGGTTGTAGCGGGGGTACTGGCGGCCTTTTTCGGTGCGGGTGATGTAGTTCCAGGGGCCGTCGGTGTAGGGGACGGAGCTGTCGTCTTCCTGGATGTGGGAGAGGATTTCGTCGTAGAGGATCTTTTGTAGGGGCTCGGTGGGGGCCATGTTGGCGGCGGTGTAGGCGTTTTCGGCTTCGAGGTAGGCGGTGACGCGGGGGGAGCCTTTGTCGCGGAGCCAGGCGTAGTCGTCGTGGAGGTCTACGTTGTGGAGGGTGGTGGTGGTGGGTTCGCGGTCGGCGACGGGGGGAGTGGGCGCGGGGTTCTGTGTTGGGGGCATGAAGGTCTCTTCTGCAGGATACGGAGTTTCGGGGGTTGAGATGCAACGCGGGCAGGGCAGGTGGATTCTCACTAAGGGAACGTAACCGGGCTTGCAGTCGGGCCCTACCTGGAGATGGTATGAAGACGAATTCTATTTTTGCAGTGGCATTGGGTTTGGCGTCGGTGGCCGGCGTTGCGGGCGCGCAGAGCTGTAACGGGATGGCGGCGGGCAAGATGTCGCCCACGATGGATCAGGATAAGACGTTTGTGCAGAACGCGGCGTTGAGCGATTTTACCGAGATCACGTTCAGCAAGCTGGCGGTGCAGAAGTCGACTGATGCCAAGGTGAAGGCTTACGCACAGAAGATGATTGCGGACCATGATGCGCTCGAAGCGAAGATGAAGCCCGAGGCTGACAAGCTGGGAGTGACGCCGCCGACGGCGCTGGATGCGGATCACCAGACGAAGTATGACGCGTTGAACCAGGCTTCCGGGGCGGACTTTGACAAGCAGTACATGATGGCGATGGATGCGGATCATCATAAGGCGCTTGATCTCTTTAAACAGGAAGAGTCGACGACCCAGGACAAGCAGTTGAAGCCGATTGTGAAGGGTGGCGAGAAGGTTGTGGCCCAGCACACGGCGATGGCGGACAAGATGGTGACCGCGATGGGCGGCACTGTGGCGTCGGGCATGTAGTTGGCTTTGAGCGCGATTGCTCGAGGGATGTGGTTTACAAAGGCGGTCCCGTGGTGGGGCCGCTTTTGTTTTGGATGGGGGGCTTTTGGAACTGCGGGAGGGTGGGCGCCGTAGAGGATGTTGGGACGGGAAGGTAGGATAGGCGCTGTGAAGGTTTGGGCGCGATGTGTCGTGGGTGGCGTTGCCGCGGTAGTGCTGGGGGCTTTGCCGGCGTGGGGTGAGGCGGTGAAGGACCTGCCGTTGCCGACGAGTTATGTGCAGGATTATGCGGGGGTGATCGACGCGGGGGCGAAGGCGCAGATGGAGGCGCTGGGAGCGGAGGTGGAGCGCGAGGCGCACGCGACGATTGAGGTTGTGACGATTCACTCGCTGGGTGGGCAGGATATTGAGAGCTTTGCGACGGCGCTGGAGGACAAGTGGAAGGTGGGGCCGAAGGGGACGGATCGCGGGATCATCATGCTGTTTGCGATTGACGATCATAAGCGGCGGATCGAGGTGGGGTATGGGCTGGAGGGGGTGCTGAATGATGCGAAGGCTGGGGATATTGGGCGGTCGATGGTGCCGGATCTGAAGGCTGGGGATTATGGGACGGCGATTCTGACGGGGGAGCGGGAGATTGCGGATGACATTGCGAAGGATGCGGGGGTGACGTTGACACCGTTGCCGGATGTTCCGCGGAGGCAGACGCAGAG
>CAZZWG010000297.1:0-3418 GCA_964657685.1 Verrucomicrobia bacterium Tous-C9LFEB
GTGTGGAGGTGCGGTCGGTGGGTCCGGATGCGAATCCTTACCTGGTGCTGCACTCCGTTTTCAAGACTGGATTGACGGGCAAGAAGTCGGACATCGCGAACCTGCGGCAGGCCGAGCGGTATCTGCCGGATAACATCTACACGGCGCTGGAGGATTTCCGTAAGGCGGAGTGGACTACGGAGTTACTGGGTGCGGATGTGAAGCATAGGTATGCGGAGTTGAAGCAGGCCTCGGCGGATCGTTGTCCGCGGTTGCTGGGGACGATTGTGAAGGCGGCGGAGATTCAGTTCCACCATGATGTGTATAACCAGCTCCTTTGGGGGCAGTTCTAGAGCTGCAGGAGCAAATACAGGGCAAGGGCCGCTGCTGTATGCGGCCCTTTGCTTTGCTGGCTAGTTTGTCGCGCCAAAATGTGTCTTCTTAGCCATGTATTACCATTCTGAGCATGTGGGTGTCCCGGGCCTGTTGTTCCTTCCTTTTGTTTGTTTTTGGATTACCCTTGACAGGGTGCGGCTTTTTGGGCGAGCCTTTTGCGCCTGTGCCAGTGGCGACGACGCCTGCGGTGAAGTTAGAAGGCAACTGGCTGATCTATGGAAGCATGCCACGCCTGGATATCCCCCTAGCAGGTCCAAACCAGACAGCGGGTCTTGCGATCAGCTTCAGTTCAGTCGGTGGAACGATCACCGGTTCGGCTTTCCTATCGGGTACGTGCGCGTCGGGAGAGACTTTCGGAATCATCTTCGGGAACGCACTCACCGCTGTGCCAGACACTTCGGGATAGTTCACGACTTCCTCCACGCGAACCTATGGATAGGGTTTCACGCTGACGGGAACAGCGCCCAATTTTGCCGGGCAGCCCTGGTCGGGGACATACCAATTAACAAATACCGGCACCAACTCCGTATGTGCTTTTCAAGGATCGGGTACATTCACCGCCACGCCTGTGTCGCAGCTTACCGGCACCTTTTCGGGTGCGGCTACGGTGCTTTCTTTTAGTGGTTCCGGTTCGGGGGCTACGCCTGGCTCGTCGTTGGGTGTGAACGCCACGCTCACACAAGGCGCGGACTTCACAGCGGGTGACGCGACAACCTATAACGCACAAGTTCTACAGGGCCAGCTTCAGATCAGCGGCATCCCGTGCTTCACCCACGGCACCACAGCAGGAGCACTGAGTAGCTTCCTGCTTGGCAATGTGTTCAACGGGAATTTCACCATGGATGATGGTTCGCTGGTGTTTGTCGAAGGAACAATCGACGACGCGCCGACCACGCATCTGCTACTTAACTCGGTCAGCGTGGCTGGAGGGATCTGCTCCGGAACTTATCAGATAGTTGAACCGGGTGGCACGCTCTCCCGTTCGTAAGGCGAGAGCGTGCACCCTGTCCCGATCCTCTTACGCGATCGCGGCCATGCCGCCGGTGACGCCGTAGATTTCGCCGGTGGTGTAGCTGCTCTCCTGGGAGGCGAGGAGGACGTACACGGCGGCGAGTTCGACGGGTTGGCCGGGGCGCTTGAAGGGTGTGCTTTCGCCGAGCTTCTTGAGTTTGTCTTTGTCACCGTCGGCTTCCTGGAGGGGTGTCCAGACGGGGCCGGGGGCGACGCCGTTGATGCGAACGCCGTGCTTCTCCATGAAGGGCTTGCTGAGGCCCTTGGTGAAGTTGGCGATGGCGGCTTTGGTCATGGCGTAATCGAAGATGTTGGGCGAGGGGTCATACCCCTGGACGCTGGTGGTGTTGATGATCGAGCTGCCTGGCTTCAGGTGCGGCAGGGCGGCCTTGGTGATCCAGAAGAGCGAATAAACGTTCGTTTTCATGAGCGAGTCGAAGCGCTCGGTGGAAGTCTCGAGGATGCCTTCGGTCTTGCCCATTTTGCCGGCGTTATTGACGAGGATGTCGAGACCGCCGAGTTGTTCGGCCGCGTCGGCGACGAGCTTTTCACAGAAGGCTTCGTTCGAGACGTCGCCGGGGAGAAGAACGGCTTTGCGACCGGCCTGGCGGATGTAGTTGGCCACCTCTTCTGCGTCCTTTTGCTCGGCGGGGAGATAGCCGATGGCGACGTCTGCACCCTCACGGGCGAAGGCGATGGCGGCGGCGCGGCCAATGCCGGAGTCGGCGCCGGTAAGGAGGGCTTTGCGGCCGGCGAGACGGCCGGAGCCCTTGTAGGAGAGTTCGCCGCAGTCGGGCTTTTCGGCCATGGCCTGCTGGGTGGCGGGGGCGGGTTGGAGTTCGACGCTGGAGGGTGGGCCGGGGTATTGGGTGCGGGGGTCCTGCGGAGTAACTAAATCGGTGGGCATGGTGCTCCTTGAAGTTTGGCGCGGCGTGCAGCGCTCTTATTGAGATGCAGACGCGGGTTTTGCCGAGGGACGGGTTACTTTTCCGGTGTGAATAGCAGCCGCGAGGAAAGTACTTGACGTTTGTGCTTTACCGGTGAAGCATAGTGCTTCTGAATCAGGGGTGAGTGCGTGACGACGGATGAGGGACGGGCGCTCGTGGCGCCAGCCGCTGTGTTGGGTGTCATGTTGATGCTGGGGCTGGTGTTGGGTGGGCTGCTGCTCGGGACGAAGATACGGGATTTTAAACGGGCGGACCGCTATGTGGAAGTGAAGGGACTGGTCGAGCGGACGGTGAAATCCGATGCGGCGACCTGGCCGATCAGCTTCAGTGAAGCAAACGACAGTTTGCCGACGGCGTTTGCGGCGAGTGAGAAGGATAAGGCGGCGGTGCTGCAGTTTCTCGCGGTGCAGGGATTCGCAGGAAATGCGGTGAGTGTGGGAAGCGTGGGAGTCACGGACCGCTCCGCGGAACAGTACAACAGTAACGCACATGGGCCACGCTTTGTGGTGCAGCAGACGATTACGGTGGAGAGCGGAGATGTGGACAAGGTCGCAGCGGCAAATACAAAAACGGGTGATCTGATTGCGGCGGGGGTGGTGATCAGCTCGGGGCAGGGGATGGGCGGCAATAGCGGCGTTATGTACAAGTTCAACGGGTTAAATGCGCTGAAGCCGGACATGATTACGGAGGCGACGAAGAATGCGCGCGATTCGGCGGACAGGTTTGCGGCGGATTCCGGGTCGCAGGTGGGGTCGATACGATCCGCGAACCAGGGAGTGTTTTCGATTTCGGCTGCGAAGGCTGGGTCGGTGACGGGGGATGAGGGCGCTCAGTTTTCGGCGGATCAGCAGGCAGATGCGAGCTTGATAAAGAAGATACGAGTGGTGGCGACGATTGACTACTACCTTATGAACTAGCGTCCAGTTTCCGGACCATCGCCGAGCCCTGCTTGGAGACGCCCGGCTATCATGAAGGTCGGACATCTGGTCTGGGCGGAGAAGCGATGCGGAAGAAAGTTACGATTGTGGGCGCCGGGAATGTGGGCGCGACGGCGGCTCATTGGATTGCGGCGAAAGAGCTTGCGG
>CAZZWG010000298.1:0-3389 GCA_964657685.1 Verrucomicrobia bacterium Tous-C9LFEB
CCTTCGGCCTAGGCTGTTATGTGTTGCGCCTTCAGCCCAAGTATTCCGCAGCGAATCTTGATCTTGGCTTCGGTCAAGGCTGTTACATGTAGCGCCTACAGCGTAAGAGTTCCGTAGCGAATCTTGATCTACGCTTTCGGTTAAGGCTGTTACATGTTGCGCCTCCAGCGCAAGAGTACGGGGCTATCGGCGCGGTGAGCACATCTTGCTCTTTCCTCCGGAGATTAGACACCGACGGGGTAGGGCTTTTCGTGGAGGCTTTCGCCTTCGCTGTTGCCTTTGCGCTCGAAGAGGCCTTGGGTGAGGCTTAGGAGGCCTGTGTACCAGTAGCCGAGGACGAAGAGTAGAAGGAAGGGGACGGTGAAGTAGTTTTCTGTGCCGAGGGCGTACCAGACTGTCCAGGCGAAGTAGCAGCCGATGAGGAGTTCGATCCAGGGGATGATGCCGAGGCGTTTGCGGTATTTTTTGGCTTGGGAGGCTTCGCCCTTCTGCTGGACGCGGTACTTGGGGGTGCGGGCGAAGGCGCTCTTGATGCCGAAGAGGGCTTCGAGGACGGCCTTGGTGTTGGTGATGGCGAGGCCTGTGCCCATGGCCATGAGGAAGGGGAGATAGATGATGGTTTTGAGGAAGGACCGGGGGTGGAGTTCCCGCTGGCTGACCATGTAGAAGGTGGACACGGAGGCGGTGGAGGCGAGGAAGAGGGGGAGGTCGATGAGGAGCATCTGCAGGGGGCCCTGCCAGGAGCGGATGATCATGGCGGGCATGAGCAGGGTGCTGAGGATGATCATGAGCGGGTAGCTGATGTTGGCGGTGAGGTGGTACCAGGCCTCGAGCTTGGTGTGGAAGGGGGCGTCTGAGCGCATGACGACGGGGAGGATTTTCTTGCCGGTCTGGATGAGGCCTTTGGCCCAGCGGGCCTGCTGGGTTTTGAAGGCGGTCATTTCGATGGGGAGTTCGGCGGGGCACTCGACATCCTGGAGGTATTTGAACTTCCAGCCTTTGAGTTGAGCGCGGTAGCTGAGGTCGGTGTCTTCGGTGAGGGTGTCGTGCTGCCAGCCGCCGGCTTCTTCGATGGCCTGGCGGCGCCATACGCCGGCGGTGCCGTTGAAGTTGAAGAAGACGCCGGCACGGGAGCGGCCACCGTGCTCGAGGACAAAGTGGCCGTCGAGAAGAATAGCTTCGACCTGGGTGAGGAAGCTGTAGTTACGGTTTAGGTGGGTCCAGCGGGTTTGGACCATACCGATACCGGGTTCGGTGAAGTGGTCGATGACGCGGAGGAGCCAGTCGGGTGGGGGGACGAAGTCTGCGTCGAAGATGGCGACTAGTTCGCCCTTTGCGGTTTTCAGGCCTTCCTCGAGGGCTCCGGCTTTGTAGCCGTGGCGGTTGGTGCGGTGGAGATAGTGGATGGGTTGGGGGGCTAGGCCTTCTGTTCCGGCGGCGTAGCGGGCGACGGCGGCGGCGGCTACGTCTTTGGTTTCGTCGGTGGAGTCGTCGAGAAGCTGGATTTCGAAGCGATCGCGGGGGTAGTCGAGGCGGCACATGGCGTGGAGGAGACGGTCGACGACGAACTGCTCGTTGAAGATGGGGAGCTGGATGGTGACGAAGGGGAGGTCCTGCGGGAGGAAGCGCGCGGGGGGGCGGGTGGAGTGCGAGGCTTTGCGTTTGTTGCGGTAATAAAGCCAGACGAGCTGATAGCGATGGATCCCGTAGAAGGCGAGGATGATCATCACGATGAAGTAAGGGATCAGCAGGCTGATGTCGAAGCTGTTCCAGCGGTAGGCGTGCCGGAAGGTTCGGTCGGCGTAGTGGGTTTTGAAGTAGTGCTCCACGCCGCGGGAGACGAAGAAGGCGAGGGCTTGGAGGTGAGGGTGCAGGGAGGGGCTCCGGGTTCTTAGCGAACGAATCCATTTTACCGGGGCGTTTGCGCGGCGGCGGTGCGGTATCTAGTTTGGGGCGGCGTTTGGGGTAGAGAAGCCGTCGGGCGGGTTTTTGGCGGCGATGGCGTCGGTGGCGGGGGTGCGCCAGTTGACGACGAAGTATTGGGCGGGGTCGGGGCCGACGTTGCGGAGGCTGTGGGAGGACTCTGAGCCATTGAGGATGACGGAGCCGGGGCCGAGGCGCTTCCACTGGCCGTTGGAGAGGGTTTCTACGGTGCCTTGGCTGAGGAGGACGAGTTCCTCGTTGGCGTGGTGGTGCGGGAGGTGTGAGGACTGGCCGGGGTTGAGGGTGGTGATGTGGAGTTCGAGTTGTTCGAGGGTGGCGGTGGGGCCTTCGAGGACCTGGCGGACCTCGCCTACGGGAGTTTTGCTGGGTTTGAGGGAGTCCCAGGCGTAGGTGGACGCGCCGATGATGGCGGGAGTGGAGGTGGCCTGGGCGAGGGCGAAGACGCTGGTTGTGAGGGCGGCGGCGGCTGCGGCGACGGCGAGATCTCGTTTGGAAAAGTTCATGGTGCGTGTCTCCGGGATGTGGATGCGGCTTGCCAGCTGGTGTGCGGGTGACTTAAAGTTGCCGGGTCGAAATAAAGACTCGATGACGGGGACTACCCCGTACGGGGAACTGGACTGAATACTCCCCTGCAGCAGTGAAGAGGGCTATGGCTATTTTTAACAGACGATCCTTTTTGAACAATGCTGCGGCGCTGGGTGTGCTGGCCAGCGCGCCTGGCGCCCTGGTGGGTCAGGGGCCCGCTTCTGAGGAGATGGCGCCCTCGACGCCGCCGGCGATTGCGAAGCCGAGCCATCCGGTGCGGTTTGGGGTGTGCGGGATGAGCCATGACCATATTTACGGCATGGTGGACGCGATGATTCGGGGCGGCGGGGAGTTGGTGAGTGTGTATGCGGCGGAGCCTGAGCGTGGGGCGGCGTTTACGAAGCGCTATCCGAAGGCGAAGCTGGTGGCGAGTGAGGATGCTGTGCTGGGGGATGGGAGCCTGCAGCTGGTGCTGAGTTCGGCGATACCGAATGAGCGGGCGCCGATTGGCGTGCGGGCGATGCGGCAGGGGAAGGATTATCTATCGGACAAGCCGGGCGTGACGACGCCCGAGCAGTTGGCGGAGGTGCGGAAGACGATTGCGGAGACGGGGAAGATCTTCGCGATTATGTATTCCGAGCGGCTGGAGGTGAAGGCCGCTGTGCAGGCCGGGTACATGGTGCAGGCTGGGGCGATTGGGAAGGTGATCCAGACGATTAATATTGCGCCGCACCAGATTACGCAGCGGCAGGGCGACGCGGGTGGCGGGACGAGGCGGCCGGAGTGGTTCTGGCATCCGGAGCAGTATGGCGGGATCTTGACGGATATTGGATCGCACCAGGTGGATCAATTTTTGTTTTATACGGGATGCACGCAGGCGGAGGTGGTGGCTTCGCAGGTGGCGAATGTGCGGCATCCGG
>CAZZWG010000299.1:0-3333 GCA_964657685.1 Verrucomicrobia bacterium Tous-C9LFEB
CCGCCTCGCCCAGACACAAGGCAATCTCCGCACCGCCCTGGACAACTCAGAAATCTAAGCCAACCACCGGCTACCGGCTACCAGCTACCAGCCACCCACCTCGCAACTCCTCATCCCACCCCGGGTCTCATCAAACAGCAGGAAGGTGCCGGCCCACCTCCAAAACACGAGGAGTTCAGGAAGACAATATGAAAGCCAAAAAGTTTCTCATCCCCGCACTCACGCTAGCCCTTACCGCAGGCACCGCCCTCGCCAACGCCCAGTACTACGGCCCCCAGGGTCCCCCGCCACCGCCCCCCGGTTACGATCACGACCGCGGCGGCTGGGACCAGGCCCCGCAGGAGTTCCGCGACGCCATGCGCCGTGGCTTCCAGGACGGCGTCAACGGTGCCCGCAAAGATTTCGACAACCACCGTCCCCCCAACGTCAACAACCGCGATGAATTCCGCAACCCCAAGTTCATCGCCCCGCCCGACCGCCACGACTACCGCGAAGGCTTCCGCCGCGGCTATGCCATCGCCGTTCAGCACATCTACGGCGGCCAACCGCGCCCCTACTAACTCGCTCTCCATCACAGAAAGCCCGGCCGCCGAAGCCGGGCTTCCTCTTGCCTCCCAACCCGCACATCAAGCCGCCTTCGGATACAAAAACGGCCGCATCAACCGGCTATACCGAAACCCCACCCACAACAACACACTCGACATCGCCGCATACGCACACCACACCGACGTAAACGCATACCGCTTCACCGCCATCGTCACCAGCAACCCAATCACATTCGCCACCCCAAACATCACCATCGGCGGCACCTTCGAAAACAACAACGCCCCGCAAGTTACAACGATATAGAGCGCAGCCACGGCCGTCACATTCGTAGCCGCGTTCAGATAAACCACGCTGTTCTCCCGCACATATACATTCGTAGGAAACGCCGTAAGCCCCCACAGGATATACAGCGTCAACGCCCCACCCACCACCGCAAACGGCAACATAGCCCGCCGCCGCGCCAGCGTAGGCTCAAACAACAACACTCCCATCGGCAACAAAAACGGCAGCAATCCCTGCGCATACAACATAAACGCCGCCCCCGCCGCATGCGCCACGCTCGCCGGCAACCGCCCATCCAACCCCAGCCAGACAAACCCCTCCAGCATCTGGTGCACCGCAAACAACAACGGCATAGAAGCAAACAGAACCTCCCGCCGCTCCTTCACCTCACTTAACGTAGCCACCCCAACCACCGCCAGCACACCACTACTCACAAAACTAGCCGTCGCCGAAAAGCACATCCCCCGAGCTTACGCCGCCAACACTCCACCCCCACAAAAAGCCCGGCTCCACAGAACCGGGCCTTTCGCCTCTTCCGCAAAAACTCCCACAACCCTAGTCGTGGAAGTTCGCAAACATCTCCAGCATCTTCCCATAATCCCCATTCTTCTCCGCCCACCGCAGCGGCTTCACCCGCTCCACCAGCACCTCGCCCTTCTCGATCCGGTTCGTCTCCAGGATCTCCACCACCTCGCGCACATAGTCCGCCAGCGGCATCGCCCGCGGATCGCTCGCCTGCCGCTCTCCCCCCAGCTCCGTCTGCACATACGGCGGCGCCAGCTCCAGCACCTCCACGGACGTGTTCCGCAACTGCATCCGCACCGCATCCAGCCAGTTATGCAAAAACGCCTTCGTCGCGCTGTACACCGGCGCCGGAGGATACGGCACAAACGCCAGCCCCGACGTCGTCACCATCAACGTAGCCGCCGCCTGCGCCCGCAAGTGAGGCAGCAACGCCGCCGTCAACTGCAGCACGCTCACAATATTCGTCTGAATCGTGCTCTCCGCCTCGGCAACGTCAATCGAGTCCGCCAGGTAGTTCTCCGGCCGCGAAATCCCCGCGTTATTCACCAGCACGTTCAGCTTCGGAAACCGCCTCTTCACCTCCTCCGCAAACCGCGCCACCGCCGCGCCGTCCGCCATATCCACCGCCATGCCTTCCATCCCCGGATTGGCCCCCGTCACCTCATCCAGCAGCGCCTGCCGCCGCCCCGCCACAATCACCTTGTTCCCCTTCGCATGCAGCGCCTCCGCCAGCCCACGCCCAATGCCGCTCGTCCCACCCGTAATCAAAATCGTATTCCCGGAAATCTTCATCGCCTCACCCTCCTTGTGCTCTTCCAGATGCACCAACCCGGCACAAAGAACCACGCCAGCCTACTCAAACAAAGTAGGCATCCCCACCCCACCCACACCCCGCCGAGGCATCTCCAATCCCAGATGCTGGTACGCCAACCGCGTCGCCACCCGCCCCCGCGGCGTCCGGTCGATAAACCCAATCTGGATCAAAAACGGCTCATACACCACCTCCAGCGCCTCTTCCTCCTCCGCCAGCGCCGCCGCCAGCGTATTCAACCCCACCGGCCCCCCGTCATACTTCTCAATAATCGTCCGCAACAACCGCCGGTCCAGCTCATCGAACCCATGCGCATCAATCTCCAACAGATCCAGCGCCCGCATCGCCACCGCCCGGTCAATCACCCCGCCCGCTCGCACCTGCGCATAATCCCGAACCCGCCGCAAAATCCGGTTCGCAATCCGAGGTGTCCCCCGCGACCGCACCGCAATCTCCGCCGCCCCATCCCGGTCAATCTCCACACCCAAAACTTCCGCAGACCGCTCGACAATAAACCGCAACTCATCCTCGGTATAAAACTCCAGCCGCAACAAAATCCCAAACCGCGACCGCAACGGCGAACTCAACATCCCCGGCCGCGTCGTCGCCCCCACCAGCGTAAAAGGATCCAGCTTCACCCCATGAATCCGCGCCGAGGGCCCCGTCCCAATCATGATGTCCAGCTTGTAATCCTCAAGCGCCGTATACAGCTTCTCTTCCATCACCGGCTGCAACCGGTGAATCTCATCGATAAACAGCACCTGCCGGTTCTTCACATTCGTCAAAATCGCCGCCACATCCCCCTGCACCATCAACGCCGGCGCCGACGTCTGCTGATACCCCACCTCCAACTCATTCGCAATTATGGTCGCCAACGTCGTCTTCCCCAACCCCGGAGGCCCAAACAACAACACATGATCCAGCGCCTCCCCCCGCGACTTCGCCGCCTCCAGCGCAATCGCCAACTGCTCCTTCACCTTCCCCTGCCCAATAAACTCACTCAACCGGTGCGGCCGCAACTTCAACTCAAACTGGTCATCATCATCCATCGGAGCCGCAGAAACCAACCGCTCCCCCTCGCCGCCGCCCGAGCCCTTCTTCCCCCCCGCAAACGGGCTCTTCGAATTGAATTCAGCCGCCATAGTCTAGGGCGATAGTACGGCGAAGAC
>CAZZWG010000300.1:0-1554 GCA_964657685.1 Verrucomicrobia bacterium Tous-C9LFEB
AGGGTCGCCAAGGATTCGCCACGGTCGTCGAGGTTTCGCCAGCGTCGCAAGGTAGGTGATGGCGGAGAGGAGGCCGGGTGGATGCTTGATCCAGGAGCGAGGGTTGGACCTGGGGTGATGCACCTTTTGATGGGGCGGGTAATGGTGCGAAAGGGGTAGGGATTTGGGTTTCGCTCTGTGCCGGGCGGGACTATGCTCGGGCCATGGGAGCCACACGAACAATTCTGGGCATTTTTGCCCTGACCGTCGGGATGGCTGGGTCGATGTCAGGACAGACGGTTGGATCGGCGCAGCAGTTTCTGGAGCTTTGGGGTAAGGCGTGGGATGCGCATGATGTGGACGCGATCATGAAGCTGCACGCGGACGATTGTGTGTCGGTGAACCGCTTTGGGGTGGTCGCGAGTGGGAAGGACGAGATTCGGCGAACGGTGGCGTGGTTGCAGAATGGACCGTTTCATACGGCGCATTTCGCGATGCCGAAGCTGCTGGACCAGCGAAAGACAGCGCCAGGGGTGATTACGCTGCAGGCCGGGTGGGAGAACCCTTCCGGAAAGACGGAGCCGGCGGTGGATGAGTTAGTGATGACAGTGGTTTTGAAGGATTTTGGCGCGGAGGGGTGGTTGGCGGAGGAGATCGATATGCATACCGTGGAGCCGCTGGCACCGGCGGTGGTGGCGGATGGGGCGGCGGCGAAGTAGGGCTATGGCAGGCCAGGCTGTGCAGAGCAACATCTAACGCAAAGGGCGCGAAGGTTGCGCCAAGGTTCGCGACGGCCTGGTTCGCCAGGAGTGAAGAAGGCGAAAAGGACTACTCGGAGGAGGCTTGTTCTTCTCCGGAGACGGCGTAGTAGCCTTTGCGGGCCTGGACTTTGTTGTCTTTGCCGCAGGTCATGTCGAGTTTGCGGTAGGTGCCGTCGGCGTTTTTGTTGGTGGGGGTGTAGCTGAGGAGGTATTGGGTGCGGAGTTCGTCCTGGATCTGGTCGAAGGCGTCTTCGAGGCGGCGGCCGTTGTTGCCTACGTTAATGACGCGGCCGCCGGTCTCCTTGGCGAGCTGGTCCATCTGGCCGGAGCCGGTGTAGATCATGCCGGACTGGAAGTAGGAGTCGCGGTCGGCGATGAGGATGGGGTAAACGATGACGTTGGCCTTCTGGGCGGCTTCGATGGCTTCTTTGATTTTGACTTGCGACCCCTGGTCCTGACCGTCGGTGAGGATGACGAGGACTTTGCGGCCGGTCTGGGACTGGAGTTTGTCGTGAGCGCCGAGGTAGACGGCGTCATAGAGAAGTGTGCCGCGTGGGTTGGAGGTGGGCATGGGCCCGCCGCCGATGCCGGGAACGCCGTTGGAGGAGCTGGCCTCGTTGATGGAGGCTTTGTCGATGGCGCGACGGATTTCGGAGGGGGAGTTGGTGAAGTCGGAGAGGAGGTCGACGTTGACGTCGAAGGAGATGAGGAAGGCTTCGTCTTTGGGGGTGAGGACCTCGCGGAGGAAGCGGGCGCCAGAGTCCTTTTCGAGGGGAAGGACGTTGGTCTGGGAGCCGGAGGTGTCGAGGAGGAT
>CAZZWG010000300.1:1654-3327 GCA_964657685.1 Verrucomicrobia bacterium Tous-C9LFEB
GCTTCCTGGGCGTGGAGGAGCGCGGGGGCGACGGCGAGGGTCGACAGGGCCGCGAGGGAGAGGAGGCGGCGAGAGAGTTGGGGGCGCATACGTTGTATTAGACGGCATCGGTGGGTGTTTGGGCGACAGCGGGGGTATGCGGCGTCAAGTTGGCGCGAAATGGCACAACGAGGGAGGGGGTGTGTGCGTCTGACAGGGTATGCCCTGTAGATGCGCGCGCTGGTAGTCTTGGCAGACGTGTGGGGTTTGTGTCAGCCGGTTAGCGGCGGGCAGAGGACGAGGAGACCGGATGCAGTTGCGGAGTGGCAGGGTTTGGCAGTGGACGGTGGGTGTGGGGTTGGGTGCAGGCCTGGGGGCTGGGTTGGGTCTGATGGCTTCAGCGCAGAGCCCGAGTGTGCCGGATGCGCCGACGCCGCAGACTTTGCCGCGTTTGAACACAATTACGCCGACGGCGCCAGCGGTGCCGAATGCGCCTGCGCCGCAGGCCCCGGCGCCGGTGAAAGATACGGCGAACGATGGGGTGGCGGCGGGGACGACGCTGCCGGCTTCCCCCGCGTCGGCGACGCAGGTGCCTGCCGAGAATGAAGACGATAACGCGGCGCCGATCTCGCACATTGGATCGACGATTGTTGTGCCCGTGAATTTTGTGCAGGTGCCGTTCACGGTGAAGGATTCCAAGGGGCAGCTGGTTCCAGGGCTGACCTACCGGGATGTGCAGATTTACGAGAGTGGGTTGCGGCAGCACATTTCCCTGTTTACGGTCGACCCAATCCCGTTGAGTGTGGCGATTGTGATCGATCAGAGCGTGACGTTTGACACGATGCGGAAGATCAATGCGTCACTGAGCGCGCTGCAGGGGGCGTTTACGCCGTATGACGAGGTTTCGGTCTTCACCTATAACAACGGGGTGAACGAGCAGACGGCGTTTACGGGGGCGCAGAGTGCGCGGCTTACGTTTGCTTTGGAGCGGTCGAAGGCGCCGGGGCGGGAGCCGAATATGGCGATGGGGGGGCCGCTGGATCAGACGACGGTGAAGAACAATATGCCGGTAGATGCGCAGACGAACCGGGGGTCAGCGCCGGGGGTGATCTTGCAGACGCCGGAGCGGGAGTTTCACACGCTGAATGATGCCATCCTGACGGCGGGGCAGACGGTGGCGAAGGCGGGCAAGGGCCGTCGGCGAGTGATTTACGTCATTTCGGATGGTAAGGAATATGGGTCGACCGCGAAGACGAAGCAGGTGATCCGGTTTTTGCAGGAGAACCAGATTTCGGTGTACGCGACGTTGGTGGGGGATTCTTCTGTGCCGGGGGTGAACTTTCTAGACCGGATTCATCTGCCCTTGACGATGCGTGGCGATGTTTTGCCGGCGTATACGACGGCGACCGGTGGCGATTATGACGGGGCGTTCCGTCCGCGCGGGATCCAGGACAGCTTTGCGAAGCTGGCGGAGCAGGTGCGGACGCAGTACACGATTGGGTATTACAGCCATGGGTCGATGCTGGATGAGCGGTTCCGGCCGTGGGATGTGCGGGTGATGCGGCCCAGCCTGGAGGTTGTAGCGCCGAAGGGGTACTACCCGCGGCCACAAAATGCGGCACCGGGGCGGCCAACGGCGAATGCGGCCGCTGCCGGGGGTGGAGCGGGGGCTCCGCAGAACTAAGGGTGGGGAT
>CAZZWG010000301.1:0-3327 GCA_964657685.1 Verrucomicrobia bacterium Tous-C9LFEB
AGCATGCCCGGCGCCGATCCAGCTCAAACCTACTCCCGCACCCGCGCCCGCCTCGAAAGCCTCGCCACCCGCTCCGGCACCCTCCATCTCCTAGCCCCCCAGGCCAACGAAACCGGCGCCCTCCGCCTCACCTCCCTGGCCCACGACCTCGCCGCGATTCCCATCCCCATCGATCAACTTCTCCCCCCCGAACCCACGCACCAACCCACCATCCTCGAAGAGATCCCCGACGCAGACGAGCTCCAGCCCCTGCCCTCCAACCACATCAGAGGCGGCGCCCGCGTCCTGGAGCTCCAGGCAGCCTGCGGCTTCCGCGCTTTCGCCACCTTCCGCCTCAACGCCGGCGAAATCTCCCCCACAACCCTCGGTCTCGACCCCCGCGAAGCCGGCAGCCTCCTCCACAAAGCCCTCGAACTCCTCTGGTCAGACCTGAAAGACCAGGCCACCCTCCGCGCCCTCCCCACCCCGGACCGCAAAGCCCGCGTCGGCGCCGCCGTCAAACAGACCCTTCAACCCCTCCGCACCGCGCCCCAATCCGCCTGGTCAACCGCCTTTCTCCACGTTTTGGAGGTCCGCTACACCCGCCTCCTCATGCGCTGGCTGGACTGTGAACTCGACCGCAGCCCCTTCACCATCCTCGCCACAGAACAGGAACGCACCGTCAACATCGGTCCCCTCGAGTTCAAAATCCGCCTCGACCGCGTAGACCAGGTAGAAGGCGGAGAGGTCTTCATCGACTACAAAACCGCCTACACTCTGAAGCCCGACCAATGGCAGGGCTCCCGCCCCGACGCCCCCCAACTCCCCCTGTACGCCCTCCTCGCCGACCCCGAAGAACTCCGCGGCATCGCCTTCGGTCGCGTCCGCTGGGACAAGGACATCGGCTACATCAGCCTCTCCGACCAGCCCACCCTCTTCTCCAAATCGAAGAAAGCCGCAGCCTACGACCTCACCTTTCAACGCGAGGAATGGCAGTCCGAACTCACCGCCCTCGCCGAAGCCTTCGCCCGCGGCGACACCTACGTTGACCCAAAAACCTATCCGCAAACCTGCGAGTACTGCAGACATCGCCTCCTCTGCCGACTCGACCCCGCAACCCTCCTCGCCCAGGCCACCGACGAAGATCTCCCCGAAGACGAAATAGATGGCTGAACGAAATGGTTGAACTCCTCCTCTTTCCACCCATGGAACGCACACCGGCCCCCGCACCCCAAAACACCCTTCACCTCGCCGACCCCGAAGCCCGCGCCGCCGCCCTCGACATCCAGCGCTCCTGGATCGTCGAAGCCCCCGCAGGCTCCGGCAAAACCGGCCTCCTCATCCAGCGCTATCTCAAACTCCTGGCCCACGGCCAAGTCGCCCGCCCCGCCGACGTCCTCGTCCTCACCTTCACCCGCAAAGCCGACGGAGAACTCCGCGAGCGCGTCCTCCACGAACTCTCAGCCGCCCAGGCCAACGACCCGCTCCCCCCCACCGCCAAGCCCTTCGACCACGAAAGCCGTGCCCTCGCCCAGGCCGTCCTCGCCCGCGACCACGCCGCCAGATGGCGCATCCTCGACACCCCCACCCAACTCAACATCCGCACCATCGACAGCTTCTGCGCCGAACTGGCCCTCTCCACTCCCCTGCTCGCCGGCGGCGGCGCCCGCCGCCCCCCTACTGACGACGCCTTTCCCCTCTATCGCGCAGCCGCCGAACGAACACTCGCGCACCTCGGCGGACCCGACCCCCTCCTGCACCACGCCCTCGAGCACCTCCTCCTCCACCGCGACGCCCAGGTTGGGGACTGCCTCACCCTCATCGCCACCATGCTCGCCGGGCGCGAACAGTGGGGCGAACTCATCCCCCTCCGCCCCGAAGAACTCGACGACCACCACCTCGACACAGTCGTCCGCCCCCGCCTAGAACGCACCCTCTCCCGCATCGTCACCGCCGGCCTCACCCGCGCCGCCGAAGCCCTCGGCCCCAAGAACGTCACCAGCCTGGCCCACCTGGCCGCTCGGCTAAGCACCGAACCCGGCCACAAAGGCGAGAATAACCCGCTCGCCATCTGCAGCAACCTGCCCGGCACCCTGCCTGTCACAGCCGATTTCCTCCCCCACTGGACCGCAGCCCTAAAACTCCTCCTTACCCAGGGCTGCGAGTGGCGAAAACGCTTGACCACCGCCGACCTGGGTCTACAACTGCCTAAAAATGAGCAGCTTCAGTTATTTGACTTCATCCAACACCTGAAGTCCCAGGAGCACGTCGAATCCAGCGTCAAGGACGCCTTGGCAGCCGTCCGCGCCCTCCCGCCCCCCCACTACCCGGACACCCAGTGGCCCACAGTCAAAGCCCTTAGCCGCATCCTCGCCCACGCCCTCATCGAGCTCCAGGGGGTCTTCGCTCAACGCAACCAGTCCGACTTCACCGAGATCGCCCTAGCCGCCCGCAACCTCCTCCGCCCTGACGATCCCCAGGCCGCCACCCAACCCGGCTCCCTCGCCAACGACCCGCTCGACAACTCCACCACCCGCCTGACCCACCTCCTCGTCGACGAAATGCAGGACACCTCCGCCGGCCAGTATGAGCTCCTCGAATCCCTCACCGAATCCTGGGACGGCGCCTCCCAAACCGTCTTTCTCGTCGGCGACCCCAAGCAATCCATCTACGCCTTCCGCCAGGCCCGCGTCGAGCGCTTCCTCCGCACCATGGACACCGGCCGCCTCCGCGATCTCCCCCTCGGCGCCCTCCGCCTCACCGCCAACTTCCGCTCCCAGGCCGCCCTCGTCGAGTCCTTCAACCAAACCTTCTCCGTCATCCTCCCCAAACCCGACGACCTCGTCCAAAACGCCCACGGTGCCGCGGACCACACCGCCACCGTCCCCTTCGTCGAAGCCACGGCCACCCGCCCCGCCGCCCAAAGCCCCGCACTCCACTGGCACGCCCTCCTCAAACCAGACACAGACCAAGCCCCAAACCCCACCGGGGAAGATCAGGCCCGCCAAATTCGGGAACACATACAAGCCTTCCTCGGAAGCTGGCCGGCAACCAACGCCTCCACCGACAAACCCCGCCCCCCCAAAATCGCCGTCCTCGCCCGCAACCGCGCCCACCTCGCCCCCATCCTCGCCGAACTCCGCGGCGGCAACGGCCGCCCGCCCATTCCCTTCCGCGCAGTCGACGTAGAAGCCCTCCACGAACGCCCCGAAGTCCTCGACCTCCTCGCCCTCACCCGCGCCCTCCTCCACCCCGTCGACCGCATCGCCTGGCTCGCCGTCCTCCGCTCCCCCATCTGCGGCCTCACTCGCGCCGACCTCCTCGCCCTCACGAACGAAGGTCCCGAAG
>CAZZWG010000302.1:0-3312 GCA_964657685.1 Verrucomicrobia bacterium Tous-C9LFEB
GCGTCCCCTGGTGGCTCGCCGGCACCTCCATGGTCGCCACCACCTTCGGCGCCGATACCCCCCTCGTCGTCACCGGCTTCATCTACAAACAGGGCATCATGGGCAATTGGCTCTGGTGGAGCTTCGCCCTCTCCGGCATGCTCACCGTCTTCTTCTTCGCCCCCCTCTGGCGCCGCTCGCAAGTCTTAACGGACATCGAATTCGCCGAACTCCGCTACGCCGGCCGCCCCGCCAACTTCCTCCGCGGCTTCCGCGCCCTCTACCTCGCCCTCCCCGTCAACACCATCATCATGGGCTGGGTCAACCTGGCCATGGTCAAAGTCCTCACCTTAACGCTCGGCCTCCACACCATCCAGCAGCAGCTCACAGCCGTCTTCATCTGCCTCGCCCTCACCCTCGCCTACAACGCCATCTCCGGCCTCTGGGCCGTCCTCTGGACCGACGTCCTCCAGTTCATCCTCAAGTTCTCCATGGTCATCCTCCTGGCCATCTTCGCCGTCCGCGCCGTAGGCGGCCTCCACGCCCTCACCACCCAGGTCCACGCCTTCGACGCCGCCCACGGCCACCGCGACACCCTCGCCTTCATCCCCGCCCCCGGCACCGGCTTCTTCCTCAGCTTCCTCGTCCTCCTAAGCCTCAACTGGTGGGCAAGCTGGTACCCCGGCGCCGAACCCGGAGGCGGAGGCTACATCGCCCAACGCATCTTCTCCGCCAAGGACGAAAAAAACTCCCTCGGCGCCACCCTCTGGTTCAACATCGCCCACTACGCCCTCCGCCCCTGGCCCTGGATCGCCACAGCCTTAGTCGCGCTCGTCCTCCTGCCCTCCCCCACAGACGCCCAGGGCGGCATGGAAGGCGCCTACGTCTGGGTGATGGTCCACTACCTTCCCCCCAGCCTCCGCGGCCTCATGCTAGCCGGCTTCGCCGCAGCCTACATGTCCACCATAGGCACCCACTTAAACCTAGGCGCCTCCTACTTAGTCAACGACCTCTACGGCCGCTTCATCAAACCCAACCAGACCGAGCACCACTACGTAGCCGCCAGCCGCATCGCCACCATCTTCGTGGCGCTCCTCTCCGCCGGAGCCACCTTCTACATGCAGACCCACGGCGCCTCCATCGCCAACGCCTGGAAATTTCTCCTCGCCTTGGGCGCCGGCGCCGGCCTCGTCTTCATCCTTCGCTGGTACTGGTGGCGCATCAACGCCTGGTCAGAAATCAGCGCCATGTTCGCCGCAGCCACCATCTCCCTCACCCTAGAGTCCTCCCTGGGCATGCCCATCGTCCGCGCCCTCCACCGCCTCGACCCCCAACTCACCCTCGGCCCCCTCAACACCGACGACCCCCACGCCTTCGCCTGGCTCATGCTCACCACCACCTCCCTCACCACCCTCATCTGGCTCACCGTAACCCTCGTCACCAAGCCAGAACCCACAGTCATCCTCCAAAACTTCTACGACCGCGTCCGCCCCGCCGCGCTAGGCTGGCGCGCCTTCGCCCCCGCCAGCACAAAGAACGAACACACCCTCGCCTACAACACCTTCCACTGGGTCCTCGCCTCCGGCATGATCTACCTCATGCTCTTCGGCTCCGGCAAAATCATCTTCGGCCACGTAGCCCAAGGCCTCACCATGCTCGCCGCCGCCACCGCAGCCCTCCTGATCCTCTTCTGGAGCCTCAACCGCCAGGGCTGGCAATCCTTCCGCTAGCCCCGCAACGATTGAAAATGCCAGAGACCGCGAAACAACCCGTCGCGGTCCTTGGCGCAACCTTCGCGACCTTTGCGTCAGATGTTTCGCCCCCATCTCCCTCCGAAATCCCCCGCCCGGGGAACGCCTCGTCTACCCTAGAACTCCATGCAATTCCACACAGAATTCCTGCTCTCCGCCATGAGCCCCGACCACTTCCCCCCCGCCACCCGCACCGGCGACGCCCCAGAAATCGCCTTCCTCGGCCGCTCCAACGTCGGCAAATCCTCCCTCCTCAACAAACTCGTAGGCGCCGCCGCCGCCAAAGTCTCCTCCACCCCCGGCCGCACCCGCGCCATCAACTTCTTCGCCCTCTACGAAGGCAATCAGACCAAACACAAATTCACCCCCACCCTCGTCTTCGCCGACCTCCCCGGCTACGGCTACGCCAAAATCTCCCGCTCCATCTCCGCCGAGTGGCCCAAATTCATAGAACCCTACCTCCAGGACCGCCCCCAACTCGCCCTCTGCATCTGCCTCATCGACTCCAACATCCCCCCACAGGAAAGCGACACCCTCCTCCTCACCGCCCTCCGCACCCTGGGCCGCCCCCACCTCGTAGTAGCCACCAAAACCGACCGCCTCAGCGGCAACGCCCTCACCAAATCCCTCGCCACCCTCAAGCAAGCCCACGGCGAAGACCACATCCTCCCCGTCTCCTCCAAATCCGAACACGGCGTAAAGACCCTCTGGCCAGAAATCCTCAACGTTCTCAGCTAAGAAGCGGTCAGCGATTCAGCATAAAGGCGGTCAGCTAAGGACGGTCAGCAAGCTAGCGGTTGCTGGGCCAGCCTCGAAGCGGTCAGCCGGATAATCTCACTCGACAAACACCGCTTAGGGCCAAAGGCCCGACAACATACCAGCCTAGGCCGAAGGCCTAGGTGAACGTCCATCAGAGATCAGAGGGCTGAAAGCCCGACACATAGGCGGAACACTCGGCTAGGGCTTTAACTTAGAAAGGAGATCAGCGGCCAGTTTCGGCTCTCCCGGGACATTTGAACCGTGCAAAGAGCAAAGCTTCAGAAACTGCCTACAATGGTCATTGACTTCGGCGAACGGTCTCCGTAATGCCTCTATCTCCCCAGCGACTTCTCTGAGCCGCCCAGCTTCCGGCCAGCCCCAATATCGTCCATCAGGGTCAAGATGCCCGTTTTGCCCAAACAATCCATAACGGCCACGAGAACACTCTTCGAGGCAAGGAATCAACAAGGAGCCAAAATTCCATCTCAAGCTGTAAGAGCTTTGCGTGTTGTATTTTGTCGCGCTTTGCCATCCAGGTGCTTCCTATAACCCGGCAGGGGCATTCCGAGGAATGCCCCTGTCGATCACAACCGTTTTGCCGCTGACAGCCTTCTCAGCTAACTCGCTATCTACTCCCCGTAATACTCCAGCCCAAGATGCGTAATCAAATCCTCACCCATCACATGCCGCAAAGTATTCTTCAGCTTCATCGACTGAACAAACAAATCATGCTCCGGATACACCCCAGGCGCAGAATCAGGATCCTTAAAGTAAAAACTCAACCACTCCTGAATCCCCAACCCACGCAAAGCCGGAGTCCGTG
>CAZZWG010000303.1:0-3300 GCA_964657685.1 Verrucomicrobia bacterium Tous-C9LFEB
CGGGGGTCGGTCCAGTCGAGGTTGAGGTTCAGGGCCTGGTTTTGGGATTGGAGGTAGGGGATGGGGTCTGTGGGGGGGAGGCGGTCTGTGTCGACTTCGGGGAGGAGGTCGGGGAGGGTTTGGTGGATACGGTGGTAAATCTGAGTAAAGCGGCGTTGGAGGAGTTGGAAGTCGGGGCTGTCGCGTTCTACTTCGGGGTGTTGCATTTGGGCGTAGAGGGCCCAGAAGTAGGACTTGAGTTGCTGGGGAGTGAGGCCGTTTTCGCGGCTGAGGACGGCGTCGCGGAGGGTGTTGCGGAGGTCGTGGTCGGCCATGAGCTGGGCGATGGCGTTGCGGCGCTTGCCGAGGACCTGGACGGTGTTGAGGGGTTTGGCGTAGCGGTATTGGAGCTCGGTCATGTCGGTGGTGCGGTTAAGTTGGGGTTCGAGGATGCGGAGGGCGGGGGCTAGCGAGAGGATGGTGAGGGCTTCCTCGAGCAGGGCGGCTTCGCGGTCGGTATAGGTGACTAAGTCGTCGAAGCGGCCTTCCCACTTCTGGGAGAGGTGGAGGGGGATGCCCTGTTGGGGGCGTTTGGCCTGGCCGGGTTGGAGCTGGGTGTAGAAGTCGGTGTAGGCGTGGTGGCACTCGTTCTGGACGAGGGCGAGGGCGGGGAGCGGGAAGGCGAAGGTGCTGAAGTAGAGGTAGACCTCGTTGGGGTTGCCGGTGTCGAAGGCTTCTACGCGGCAGCCGGCGAGGGCGGTGACCTGGGCGACGAACTCGCGGGTGGCGGGGCTGTCGGGGTCGGAGACGCCGAGGTAGGCGAAGGTGGTGGACTCGATGTGGGCCGCGGCGAGTTTTTGGTCGCGGCGGAGCATGGGGCGGGCGGCGTTGACGAAGTTGGCGATGACCTGGCGGGCACCGTTGGGGTCGCGAAGGCTGGGGTGGTCGAGGACGCGAACCTGGCGGGGGTTGGCAAGCATGTCGTCGTAGAAGCGTTTTTCGCAGAAGCTTTGGACCTGGCGGCTGAACTCGGCGGTGGTCTGGCGGCGAAGTTCGGTGGCCAGGGAGAGAAGGCCTTTGCCGAGGCCGAGGTCGCGGAGGAGGTTTTCGTACTCCTTTTTGGGCTGGACGTTGGCGGGGTGATTGGAGTCGGGGTCGAGGCCTAGTTTGTAGAAACGCTGCCAGTCGCGGTCGGGGTCGTAGAGCTGGAGAAAGAGGACGTGGTTGCCCGTGGAGAGGCGGGTTTTGTAGGTCCCGAGGCGGGCTTCGGCTTCGCCGCGGATGGCGTCGGCTTTGTCGAGGAAGGTGAGAAGGGCGTCGCGGGTCTCAACCATCGTGCGGAGGAGTTCGAGGGCGACTTTGCGGGATTCTACGGCCATGCTCTGGTTGAGGATGGCGAAAAGGTATTGCTCCTGGTTGTCGCGGACGCGGGCGAGGAGGGTGGCGATGAGGGTGTCGCGGACGCCCAGGACTCGGGCCGCGACGGATTTAACGGCGGTTGAGAGTTCGTTGAGTTGTTCGTCGCGGCGCTGGCGGTATTGGGCGGCTTCGGCTTCGGATTGCTGGCGTTCGGCTTCGAAGCGGCCGAGGTCGCCTTCGCGGGTGGGGTCGATGAGCTCGCGGGTGCGGCTGATGAGGAGGTCGAAGTAGCCTTTGCGGAGAGCGGTGGCGAGGCCGCGTTCGGCGTTTTCGAGGATGCGGTCGGAGAGGAGGTATTCGAAGCGGGATCTGAGTTCTTCGTTGACGGCGGAGGTGCGGGAGCGGAGCCAGCGGGTGGCGGTGCCGAGGCGGTCGGCGTCATCGAGGACGGTGTCGTACTCGGCTTTGTCGAGGCGGTCGCGGAGGGCGGCTATGTCTTCGGGCGTCTTTATAGAGTGGCCGTCGACGGCGTCGGCTACGGCGGTGGCGATCATGTTGCGCCACTCGGGGCCGAAGCTGGAGAAGATGCCTTCCTGGTCGAGTTTGTTGGCGGCGAGGTCGCGGGGAACGGCTTCGCCGTGGCGGGCGTCCTCCTTTTCTCGGCGGACGTAGTCGAAGATTTCTGTGGCTAGCTGGGCGGCGCAGGCACCGCGGAGGGTGTCGATGGGGACGGAGATTTTGCTCATGCCGCAGGAGGCGTAGCGGCGGCCGAAGACCTGCTGGAAGTGGACGTTGCCGGTCTGGATGTTGGCTCCGGCGGCGCTGGAGAGGCCTTCGACGATGTTGGAGTAGTCGGAGCGCTTGGCGTCGGAGAAGGGGCCGGGGAGGAGGTCGAGGAAGAGGGTTTCGGCGAGCATGCTGAAGAGGTCGCCGCGGTGTTCCTGGCTGATGGGGAGGTTGGCTTCGTTGGTGATTTCCAGGAGGAAGGTGGCGCTGAAGGGCGGGCCGATGATGCGGCGTTCGCGGTTGCGTTCCCAGGAGACGATGAAGTCGGAGTAGGGATTTTCTTCCTTGGCGTCCTGGGAGTGTGCCGGATTGATGCGTTTGGTGTAGTGATCGAGTTCTTTTAGGGCAGCGTAGGCGTTGGCGAAAGACCTTTGTGGGATTTCGCCTTGCGGGCTGGGGTTGTAGACATTAGGGAGTAGGGCGTAAGCGAAGATGTCGGCGTTGTTGCCGGTGTGGGCCTTGATGTCGCGGAGAAGAAATGCTGTGTCGAGGAAGGTGCCGCAGCCGGTGCCTCCGGCGAGGGATGTGACGACGTAAACGGTGGGCGTGAAGCCGCCGCCGGTGACGACGGAGGGCAGGCCGTGCTCGCGGAAGAAGCGCTGGGTTTCGCCGATGGTTTCCATGCGGCTTAGCTCGCCGAGCTTGCTTTCGAGGGCCTGGCGGAGGGCTGTGTATTTGGCGAAGAAGGTGAGGCGGCCCACGGCGCGGACGCCACCGGCGCCGTCGCGGATTTCGTTGCCGTAGCGCTGGACTTCGGGGTAGAGCCACTCGTGGATGTGCGGCCATTGGGTGGGATTGGTGAAGATGTCGGCGAGGTCTTTGCCGACGGAGCCGTGGAGGAGGCCGAATTTTTCATGTTCGTCGAAGGCTACGGAGGCGAGGGCGGAGGAGAGATCTTCGCCGCGGGCGCCGGTGGCGCGGAGGTCGGTGTCGATCCAGAGGAAGCGGCAGAAGGGGACGTCGAAGGTGCGGAAGCGCTCGTAGAGGCGAAGACGGAGGCGGAGGAGGACCTCTTTGCCGGTGCCGCCGAGGCCGACGAAGAAGACGGGGCGGTAGGCTTTGGGGCTGGCGGTGGCGGGGGAGGACATGCGGGGTGAGAGGTCTCCTGGGTGTAGCTCTGAATGAGTCTACGTAGAAAGTGGTGGTTGCGTTCAATTTTAGGGAGGTGGGTTGGTG